>SLHA01000033.1 GCA_007136405.1 Candidatus Latescibacterota bacterium | reverse complement strand
GCTGGCCGTGCTGATCGGAGCCGACTGGCTGCAGGCGCGGCGCGGAGAACGCGCAGCGGGCGGGCGCGGTTCGGCAGTCCGGCACCAGCCAGCGTCGCAGCGGGCGGAAGGGGCATGATCCTAGATCCCGCGCGTGCGCAACCAGCAGCGCATCCTGCCGCGCGCGCTGGACGAACGCTCGACGCTGCACCTGAGCAAGCCGCCTGCCCTCCACCTCGCTCGCATCGTTCGCAGGCTCAACGGCCAGGCGCGTCAACTCTTCCGCGCCAATCAGCCGGGCGGGCCTCAGGCGCATTCCTCTGTTGCTCCCAGTTCGTAGCGCGGGTGCTCGGCCATCTCCAGCGCCGCGTGGGCGTAAAAGGGGTACACGCTCCATTCGACGCACCCCAGCAGGTCAGGTCTGCCGTCGCCGTTCAGGTCGGCTGGCCAGGCGCTGGGGCCGTGGATGGTGAACGACAGCGGCTGGCCGTAGCAGCGGAACTGCCGCGGCGCGGCAAAGACCGGCGCCTGCGGGCTGCCCACGTTGCGCAGCAGATAGATCTCGCCGGTACCAGCCAGGCTGTAGATCAGGTCGATCAACCCGTCGCCGTCCCAGTCCACGGCGCGGAAGGACTCGGTCCAGTGCTGCCTTCGCCCGACCAGCGAGTCGTCGATGCAGCGGCCGTCCTTTAGGCGCAGCGGACCGGCCGAACGCAGCCGGCGCTGGCCCTGATCGTCCAGATACTGCAGGAAGAGGGTGGCGCGGCGTTGCCAGTCATGGGTGACCAGATCCATGATTCCGTCACCGTTCCAGTCGGCAAAGGCCGCGCCGGTGCGCCAGAAGAACGGCGAGCGCGGGTCGCGGGGATAGGGGTGGTTCGGCAGGCTGCGATCCTCGGCCAGCCGGCCGGATTCGGCGCGTTGTCGTTCGTCGTCGGGGAAGCCATCCACCTGTAAAAACTGACGGGGCCCGAAGCGCGGCTCGGCGCGCGTGCCCTCGTTGCGGTACCAGACGATGCGGTTGGTCTCGTTGGGCAGCATCAGATCCGGCAGTCCGTCCCCGTCCCAGTCGACGCACACCGGATACGGGTAACCCATGTTGTGCCAGTGGCGCGAGTGCAGGATGTCGTCGCGCAGCAGCCGGATGGGCTCTCCCCGGGAAGAGATGAGTCGGGGTTCGTCCAGCACTGGCCGGCGCGTGCTTCCCTGGTTGCGCAGGATGCGCGGCCAGCCGTAACCGCCACCCACCAGCAGATCCCAGGTTCCGTCTCCGTCCCAGTCGCAGACGCAGGGCCAGGCCTGATCACCCAGCGTCAGCACCGCACCGGCGGACCGGGCTTGCCAGGCCCTCGCGAAGCGCGGCTGGCCGGCGTCTGGATCGACGAGGGGATAGAAACAGATGCGGGTGTACGCCTCGTCCTGGACCAGTAACCCCGATCGGGCGTCGTGGAGTGCGGCAGCCACCCGGGTACATCGGGCGGGAAGGTCGGGCAGCGGTTGGGGCGGGCCGAAGGCAAGGGCAGCCCCCGGCAGACGACGGTGCCAGCAGGGTTGGTACCCGACCTGGGCGACGCCTGCCTCGCCGGGTTCCAGCGCGGTCAGACTCACCAGGTCAACCCGTCCATCGCCGTCCAGGTCCAGCAGCACTACGCGCGGGCCGGCGCCCAGATCCACAGGTTCTGCTGGGACAAAAGGCCAGCCCTGCGGATTGAGATTGCGCACCAGCTTGCCTTCGAGCATCAGGTCGAGACGGCCGTCGCCGTCCACATCCGCAGCGCCGAGATAACCCAGATCGATGGCCGGGATGGGGATGGTCCGATCGCGCGCGAAGATAGGCAGGCCGCCGTCATCACATTGCCCCGTGTTGAGGTAGAAAGTCGCTTCGGGCTTGCCGCGTTCGACAAAAACCAGGTCGAGCCGACCATCGCCGTCGAAGTCGGCGAACTCGACGTCCACATAGGTGCCGGGAAAGTGCCGCAGCTCGCTGTCGCCCGGAGACTCGATATAACGCAGCCGGGCCAGGTCGCCGAAGCGCGGCTGGTTGTCGCTGCCAAGGCCCAGGCCCGGATAGAGCACCACGCCGCTCAGCGGCGAGCCAGGTCGATGATAATAGTTCCAGGTACCGGCCAGGTCAGGACAGCCGCTGCCGGTCAGATCGGCCAACCGCATGGAATACAGGGCGAGCGGCCGGGGATGGCCGGCATTGTAGCGCAGCAGGTCGCCCACCCCGACCATCGGCACGTGGGCCTGGGGCTGCAGGGGCGGCCGGACAGGAACAGTGTGGAAGCGGATTTCGTAGCGGGTGTGGTCCGGATCGCGGATGGCCCATTCCAGACGGCCGCGGTCGCCGTAGGCAAAGTCCTCGCTGCGGGCGAACTCCACGGATTCGCCGCTGGCCAGATCGACCACCTCGATCGAGTTCGGATCCAGCCAGCCGTCGCCCCCGGCCCGGTTCACCAGGGCGCGAAAATCGACCATCGGCGAGAACGGGATGGCGCCCAGATCGCCGGGCAGCGGACTGGTTATGCGCAGACGCACGCGGAATCGTCGGGAAGTCATGGTGTTTGCTGTCTAGCGTGAAGTCGCTGATCGCACTGCCGAGGTGTCGAACTGAAACGCCTGCTGAGCAGGGGCGCCCGGAAGGGGTACTGTTCTGCATCGTCCGGTCGCGGGCCCTTTCCCCGTGGCCGCCGGATGTTCCGCCCACCGCTCGTTTTCCCAGAGGCCTGCGAGCTCACGCTGTGGCCCTTCGTCATGCTCCACCTGGAGTTCGTCGGCGGTGGCTCTCTCGGTCTGGAGAACATCCGGGATCAACAGATCGCGTTCCTGAGCCGTCATCACCGGGAAACCATAGTGCCGGTTGACATACTTCATCGGTCCCGATGCGCCGACCCTGTCGCGCACGAAGGCCATATGGCGAACGAGGCGCTCTCGCACGTAGTCGTTGGCGAAGCCTGGTGTGGCACCCAACACGTCCCGGCACGTGGCGACGAGGGAGGCATCGAGTTCGACACCGGTGGCGTTGCGTCCAGCCGTCAGGGCGGCAGACAGCGTCGTGCCCGTGCCCGCAAAGGGGTCCAGCACATGGTCCCCCTTGATGGAGAACATGGACACAAGACGGTACGCCAGTTCGAACGGAAACGCCGCGCTGCGTTTGCGGTCGGCCTCTGTGACGAGGGCCTGCGGCGTGCCCTTGATGTCGAACCACACATCGGAGAACCAGGCGTTGCGCTCTTCCCAGAAGAACGCACTCTCGCGGCGTCGCTGTTTCTCCCCGGCGTCCTGGAACCGCCGCCGGCGTCCCTTCCGCATGATCAGCACATACTCGTGCTCGTACGTCACGTATGCGCCCACGGGCAGCATGCCCGAGCCCATGAATTTGGTCGGGGCATTGGTCTGCTTCCTCCACAGTATGTCGGGCAGCACCGCATACCCGAGATCCAGGAACGCCTTGAGAATCCGGGAATGGTTGGAGTACAGCTGAAAATCGCCGCTCAGGGTCCGCGTAGCGTCACCGATATTGACACAGGCCAGGCCGCCGGGGCGCAGCACCCGGTCGCACTCCCGCCAGGCCTCGTCCAGGATGCAGTGCATGGATTCGAACGCAGCGGGCCCCTTGCCTGCTGCCAGATTGCGCCCGATGCTCGCGTCGGGCGCGATGAAAGTCTCGTCCCACATCTCGATCATGGGATATGGCGGCGATGTGACGATCAGGTCCACAGACTCCGAGGCTATCGCCGCTGCATCCATAGCTGAGCCGTGCAGGACGCGAATCTTCGTGCGCATGTCGAGCCTCGTCAGTCTGTGATCGCGGTGTGCCTCAGCTCACGATATCCACCAGTGGTGGATATTGGTCCGGCTTTCCGCATAGGCATGCGATGCCTGAATCAGCAGCTGTTCACCCGGCCCGTCCGGATCATGGACCAGCAGGTTGTTGGAGTACGCGCCGGCGCCAGCCGTCCGCATCTGCAGGTACCGGCCTTCGTCCCAGTGGACGCCGTCACCCGACACATAGAGGACGAAATGCCCGCGCAGGTCTTCCTCGCCCTTGCTGCCGCTGCGTCCATGCATCACAAAGAAATTCTTGAATGCAGCCATCTGCGGATTGCGGATCTGCCTGGCGAAATACGCCGTCTCCGGTTCACTCCAGGTCCGGCCGCTGTCCTGGCTGATCACATAGTCGAGGTGCTTTTCGTCCGTCTGATTGTAGACATAGGCGATCAGTCGGGCATCCGGCAGAACGGCCATCGCACCGTAGCCACGCTGTATGATCTCGAAGGGCAACACGCTGCGACGGGTAAAGCTGCGGCCCTGGTCTTCACTGACATAGAGCGAATAGTGATGCTCGGGTAGATTGCCGTACCAGGCTATGCTGCTGTCATTGTACAGCTCCAGCGCATATATGACGCCGTCGTGATAGATCACATCCCAGATACGCCCGGACTCGTCGCCCAGGGGTTGCGCGTCCTCCCACGTCCTGCCGCCGTCCGCGCTGCGTAAGAAGGTCGGCACCGCCAGCGGCTGCCAGGTGTAGTTTTTCTGGGCGATGTTGCCGCATTCGAGATTGAACAGCAGGATGTCGCCGTCGTTCGTGCATATCGCCTTCTCGCACATGACGGAACGGCCTTGGCCGGACTCGTACACCTGTTTGGAATACGCCAGCGGGGTGGGCTCGCTCCAGGTGCGGCCGCCATCTTCGGAGCGCTTGTATTCCATCCACCCGTCGCCGGTGTGGCCCTTGTTGGCATCGGAGCAGTTCGGATAAAACGCAAGGATCTTGCCCGGCGCGTATTCGACCAGGGCATGCCCCAGATGACCACTGCGCCCTGCCAGGGAGTGATCGACGAAAAGGATGCCGTTGTTGGGTGGATCGGGCGGCTCGATGTCGAAAGTAGGTGCTATAGTGCCATCAGTCATCATCGTCAGTCTCCCTCATAGAATCGAATGGGCTGAATGCAGGGGAAAAACCCTGGACATGCTCCGGCGGTGCGCCAACGCCATGCCACCTGCCTCGCCAACGCCGTGCCACCCGCCGCATACGGGTTGGATCAACGTCCGGGAGGCCTGCATCGTCGGCGCTGCGTCTCCGCCCACATTATGCGGCATTCACCTTGTCGTCAAGGATGAAGAGGACGAGTGAGGATGAGCGGTGCAGGCTCCGGAGCCTCGGGGCGTCCGCAGACCGGGTCGAGTACGCGCCTGCTCTAGCGCGGTGTCTGTACGGTTGGGTTGCCGTTCGCAAGGCGGGGAACCAGCCTGGCGGCGAAAGCGCTTGACAAACCACTTGTTAGTACCATGATTCGGTGATGACCGGTACCGCCTGACGATACACCACCCAGCACACCTGGCCCGGAGTTTCCTGGTTGACCATTTGGTAGGGACGAGGGGCGCAGAATCGACGCAGGTAAAGGCGCATCCCAGCATTGCGCCCAGGAAAGCCGGCGCAGCGCCGGCTGGACGCGAATCCACGCGTGCGAAACCAGGCAATATCGAGGCGCCGAAGTAGCGGCGTGCAGCTATCCATGCAGCAGCACAGCTTCAGATTCCGTAGTAGATTTCCAACCACTGCAGGCCTTGCGCCAGATCGCAGCAGGCCATGCGCCAGACTCACGAACGGAGGCACACCATGAAAGTCACCATCGACCGGGAAGAATGCACGTCATGCGCCCTGTGCTGGGACGCCTGCCCGGAAGTGTTCGAGGAAAACGAGGAAGACGGCTTCAGCCAGATCGTCGAGAAGTTCCGGGTGGACGGAAAACCGGATACCGGGGAAGTGCCGGACGATTTGACCGATTGCGCCACAGAGGCGGCGGAGAGCTGCCCAGTGGAAATTATCGAGGTTCAGTGATCGATTAAGGGGAAGCAAGGGGTATATCAGGCGTCTTCTCCAGGGGACTGCGAACCTGCGCGCGGCCGACGGCTGTTCCGTCAGCTTCCGGAAAAGTGCCCCCCATGCGGCATGTACGCCTGCCGGCAGGCATGTATGCCGCATGGGGATGTACCGGTACGGTCGCTAATCACCTGGCTGCAACCAACCATCCAGCCAGGCAATCGCCTCCGCCTGCATGTCCGCGTTGAACTCGTGCGGCGCCGGCCAGAGTCGGGTTACCAACCGGTCGGCCGCACCCTGGGAGGCCCAGACCTGGCGCATCTTCGCATAGGCGGTCTCCACGCCAGCCACCGGAAACAGGCCGTCCTGGATGCCGTTGTAGAAGAGCATGGGTTTGGGGCAGGCGATGGATGCCACATCGGCGTAGTCCAGCATGGCGCGAATGCCCGGATGGATCATGCTGAAGCTGGAGAAGCCCCGGGTCTGGTTGTTCCCTGGCGCCGCCAGGGTTTGAGTGTCGCCCATCCAGCAGATGGCCGCGCCGGCCTTGATGATGTCCGTGGCCGCGGCCAGGCTCCAGGTTCGATGCGCGCCGACTGACAGTCCCATGGCGGCGATGCGCTCCGGATCCACTTCCGGCAGACTCTGCAGGAACTCGGCGCCGCGCAGGTCATCCCAGACGATGGTGCCGGCCCAGGACTGCCCTAGCTGCAGCAGGTTGGCGGCCAGGGCTTGCTGGGCCTCGTACTGCACCCCCTCCCAGCGGCCGCGCTCCCCCCAGAACAGCGCGTCCATGGCCAGCACCACGTACCCGCGCCGGGCCAGCTCATCGCCGATGTGGCGCCCCCCGTAACACTGCCCGACCCAGTCGGCCGCATCCGCCAGCACGCTCTCCGGCTCGCCAAAGGGCCGCACCACTTTCTCCTTACCGATGGAGAAGTGCGCGCCGTGATCGTGCAGGGCCAGTACGGCGGGAAACGGCCCCTGGCCCCTGGGAATCAACAGGTATGCCTTGACGCGCTCGTCCCCGGTAATGTTCAGCGCCAGCTTGCAGGCCACATAGGAGCCGCGGTCTTCCCGGGCCAGCACCTGAGCCGCACACGGCCCCTGCGGCGGCGGCGACTGCAGGCAGCGCAGGTACGCATCCCGGGCCTGCTGGCGCCAGACGGCAAACGAGCCCTGTGCGTTTTTCCAGGCCAGGGGGAAATGCAGACGGCGAACCCGTGCGGCATTGAAGGCCGGAAGGTCCTGGCGCATGCCGAACGTGGCCGTGCGCTCCACCTGGCACGGCGCCACCGGTTCCGACCGGTTCCACCTCGATCGGTCCGCGGCGTAGCGCACCCGCAGCTGCTCCAGCGAACCCTGCATCAGATACACGACAGCGCGCTGCGTCGTGGGGCCGTGCGGATTCAACGGCACGGGTCCCTGCGCGTGCATGCACCGGTGTGACGCTGCGGCGTTATGGCAGATGCTGTGGGCCCCTTCCGTGGCCGTGGCGGCGATCCAGGCGCCGTCCGCGCTCACACAGGCCAGCAGCGGCACATCAGGCCTCGGGTCATGGATGGTGCGCCAGCCGCCTGCGGCCATGGCGCCGTCCATCTCCGGTGAATCCGCGCCCTGCACGAACTGCACGTTGCGCGGATGGCAACCCGCGCAGGCAGCCAGGCAGGTCCAGGTGCCGCCGGAGAGGAACCACATGCGGGCCATCAGTTCGTCTGCCTCGCCCGGGAAGACGCTGCGCTGCAGTTGCAGACAAGGGCCGACGGTAAACCCGGCCGGCGCCTCCGCGTCCGGATGCGGCCACACCGTGTAGGCACACTCCACGTAGTCGATGTGCGGCGTGAATTGGGCGGTGAAGGTGGCTTCCGGCCGCTCCAGCGTATACGCCAACGCACCCGTGTGCTCGTCCCGCCGCCAGTCGATGTCCATGCCGCCCAGTTCGTCTTCCCCATATCCCAGTGGCGGAAAACTCACCCACTCCGGCGCCCACAGGGTACACGCCGCCTGCGGATGATCCGGCCGTGCCAGGCGCAGGTACGCACCCGCCGCCTCCGGCGTCAGCCGCACCCGCGCGTCGTCCATCCGCGCCAGCACGGCACACAGTTCTGCGCCGGCATGGAACAGCCGCTCTGCCGGACGCCGCGACAGGTAATAGCTCAATACCTCGCCCCAGTACACCAGCCCTTCCGGCGGCGCCCCGCCCACCCCGATCCTGCCCTCCGCATAATCGCGCCCCGGATCCCGGTCTACCGCGTAGGCATACAGATCGTAAATCGTCTTCCCTTCCGGGATGGCGCCGGCAGCCTGCTCCCAGCCGCCCAGACTGTTCAACACCTGGCCCGACCGGCACCAGCCGTGGATGCGGCATTGCAGCACCCGCTCGATGGCGTTCAGCAGTTCGCCCACCGTTTCGCCGCGCTCCTGCAGCACAGCGGCAGCACGGCTCAGTTGCACGGCGTGTTCCAGGCCCTGGCCGAGGTTGAGATGGCTGCTGCGCGGGTGCGGATAGCGCCAGCCCCCTGCCGGGTCCTGCGATGCCGCCAGGAAATCCGCCACCGCCCGCACCACATCACGAAGTCTGGGTTCGTCCGGACAGACGCGCAGCAGATCCGGCAGGCCGGCCAGCGCATAGCCGATGATGTAGGGTTTGGCGTAACCCACGGTGTAGCCGTCCTCGTCATCGTCGATGAACGGAGGGTGCGGAGTGAGCGGTTTGCCGCCCTGATCGAACAGGTCACCGGTGGACAGCTTGTCCGTCAACTCGCGGAACAGGCGTAAGGCTTCGTCGCGGTACATGGGCACCCCGGTACAGCGGTACAGGCGCATGAAATCCGCCGCATCCCCGATGTTGCGGCATTCGCCCGTGTTGGTGTGAATCGTGGTGCGGGCGTACTCGACCTGGGCCCGCAGGGCGGCCAGCATGCGCGGGTCACCCGTTTCCTCGTAGGCGTAGAAAAAGGTGTCATAGCCTTTGGTGCAGAAATGCGAGGCCCGGTTGGTGCGCCAGAGGAAGCTGGTGTCGCCCTCGTGCTCCTTCTCCCCGGCCGCCACCGCGGCGTTGTACCGCGTGCCGCCGAAGTCCGGCGCATCCGCCCACCAGAGGCTCAGGTCGTGCATGTTGGAACACCACAGTACGGCGGTCTGGCGCAGGGCCGCGCCGGAAGCGCGCCAGGCCTCATGGAAGATGGCCGGACCGTGATTGAGCCGGTTCATGCCGTAATACGGTGCCGGCGCACCGGGCTGGAACGAGGTCACGTTACCATAGTCGTCGCCGCGCAGAGCGCTGGCCGTCACGGCCTGCCAGTGGAAGATCAGCGCGTCGTCCAGCAAAGGATGATCCGCCAGGTCCGGGACCAGGCCCATGGTGTATACCGCGTCGTAGTGCTCCGGCCTGATGGATATTTCAAGGTCCGGCTCCAGCAGCGCATTCACCGGCGGGTGACCCGCAGGCCCCACGGCCAGCGCCGCCCGCCGCCAGGCGCTGGACTGGAAAGGCACTCGATCTCCGCACCGGCAGCGCCAGTAGGTGGTCACCGTACCGGCGTCCGCAGCGGCTGGCTGGTGGTCATCTGGGGTGGCCACCGGGCCTGCGTCCGTGTCTACCACCGAAGCCATCGTCCCGTCATCTGTCGCGCCGCCGACCTTAGCGGCCAATGCGCCGGCATCTTCTCCGGCCAATGTTTCGTCTACCGCAGCGCCCAACGCGCTCTCGTTTACCGAGACCACCTCCACCCCGCCCTTCAGGGTCAGCGGCGCCACCGGGAAGCTCAGGCTCAGACGCCGATCGGCGGTGCGCAGCGTGCACGGCTGTCCCGTATCAAAGCTGTGCCGCACACCGGCCTCCAGGTCCAGGCCGGTCACGCGCCAGCCGAGATCCGGCGCGTACGCATCCCCGGCCGCCAGGCGTTGCACATGCGCCTGCAGGATCACCGTTCCCTGGCTGTTGGCGCGCAGTTCGATGATGCGCGGCCAGGCCGCGTCCGGCGACAGCAGGCGCACCCACAGATAGTGAGCCCCGGATTCGACCGTCTCGAACCAAACCGCGCCAGGCTCGGCCTGTTCCGGGGCAAGCAACGTGGCTTCCCACCCAGGGCCGTCCGGCGCGCGGACGGCCACGCCGGCCGCGGACAGCTCGATGTCAAGGCCACAGAAACCGAGGCGATGGATCTTGGGGGGCGACGGTAGAGCTGCCGCGGCAGGAGCGGATCCGGTGGCAGTAGCGGGTCCGGCGGGTTCGGCGGCTCCGGCTTTGGCTTTGGCGGGGCCGGTGGGTTCGGTGGCTCCGGCGGGGCCGGTGGCCGCAGCAGCTCCGGCGGGGCCGGTGGCCGCAGCGGATCCGGTGGCTCCGGCGGCCGCAGCGATCTGGGCGGCGCCCACAGATCCCGCAGCTCCCGCGCCTGCGCCCGGCTCTCCAGCATTTGTGGGCGGCTCTCCCGCGTCGGCGCCCGCCTCTACCGCCGCCGCTGCCGCCATGCCGCGTCCGGCAGCGGTTCCACCGGCGACGTCAGCGTCGATACCGCTGTCGCCGGACGCCGCATCCGCCAGCGCCAGGGCGAAGGTCACCGGATCCTGACTCGCAAACGGGAATGGAAAGGTGATCATCGCCCGCCGCACGCTGGGCGGCTGGCCGGGATGCCGGGTCAGGACGCGCACGTCCGTCGGCACTTCCCGCCCACACGCTCTGGCGGTCAATCCCAGACCCGCGGGATAGCTCGCCGGCGCAAAGGGCAACGACACGCGCACCAGGCGCGTGCCCGTAGCGTCCGGCTGCACCGTGAACACCGGCAGTGCGCCCACCGTTCCCTGGCACACCCCGCGGGATTCAACCGGCGGCGGCTGCCAGCGGAAGCGCTCCAGCCAGCGCGCAGCCGCTTCATTCGCACCGGGCTGGAATTTCGGCACCGGCGCGGCGGCCGCGTCAGCATGGTGTGACGGAACGCGCTTCCTCTCCTCTCCACGCTTCATCGGCTCTTCTCCGGTTCGTCAGATGGTTCAGGTCATGAGATGGTTCAGGTCACGAATCGCACGTTCCCACAACGTTCCTACAACGTTCCCACAACGTTCCCAAACCTTGGCCGGTCGTGCTGCCCGTGCATCGGTGCCGATCGTGCTGCACGTGCATCGGTTGGGTCACCCATCACCCCGCTGGTTGAACTACGGGCAAAGTCCACGTCCAAATCATCCCCGTCAAGAGAATGGCCAGGCGGGTCGACGGTCTGGTGCACGCCAGTCTTGCGGACCACGGCCCAAAGCCCGCGCTCATAAAGCCCGCGCCCATAAGGTCAGCCACAAACAGTGCAGGCGTACCGACAAGACGTCGATGTGCGACGACCTGCCGGGTGCTATATTAGGGTATCACGCCCTTGCATGGCCGGCCGCGGCGTCTCATTGGCGCTGCTTCGGCCAGCCGCCGCGGCGGTGCGGCTCGCCGTCAGTCGTACACTGCGGAGGTCGACCCATGCGCCACCTGTCCGTAGCATTGTTCGCCGGGCTTTGGCTCGGTTGCGGCCAGCTCCACGCCCGGGAGCTGCAGGTGCCTTTCGACCATGCCGGCCGCTTGGAAGTCATCGACCTGCCGTTGGCCGAGCAACTCGGTCTCTTCCTCGACGAGTACCCCGGGTTCCGCGCGGCACGGCTGTTCCGCCTCGCCGACGGCAGTTTCGTGCTGGAGGTGACGCTGCTGGACGATGGACAGCGCTTGCGACAGCGTACCGCGCTGAACGCCGCCGAGGCCGCCGCGCTCAGCACCCTCGTCACCGAACGCCTGTCCGTTCAGGTGCCCGGCGAGGCGCTCAACCAGGAGGGCCGCTTCATCTTCCTGATACGCATGCTGCCGCTGGGCCTGTCTTGCTACGGTACCGGCGTACCCATCCTCCTCGACATCGATGACGCGTCCGCCTTCACCGGAGCCTATCTGTTGAGTTCCGGTGGCGCATTTTTTCTACCCTATTACCTCACCCGGAACCGGCCGGTCAGTTATGCGCAAAGTGTGCTCGGTGTGTATGGCGCCAGCCGCGGCATACTCCACGCGTACCTGTTGGACCGCGCGCTCTTCGACCGGTCCGATTACGACTCCTCCACCAACAGACGCAGACTGTTCGCCATCATACTCCCGCTCGGCGCCGCCGAGACCGTCGCCGGCATGCATTGGGCAGGCCGCACCGATCTGTCGGCCGGATCCGCCAACGCCATCCAATGGATGGGCGATGCCGGCATGGCGGCCGGCGCCCTGGCCGGGGGCATCCTTGACCTCGCCGGACGCAACGTCAGCACGCTGGCCCTCGCCGGAGGCGTTCTGGGCATTATAGGCGGCAATGCCCTGGCCGAACGGCGGCAATACACCTATGCCGACACCGACATCATGGGCTTCACCGGCTTGCTCGGTGTGCTCTCGGGAATGACCGTCATGGACTGGTTCAGCGACGATCCCGGCCGAACGACGGTTCAGGCGGCGATCCTGGCCGGGCTGGCCGGGGGCATGGTCGCGGGTGACCGGCTGGTCCGTCACCGCGATTTCTCCATTCATGAATCGGTAATCATCGCCGGCGGCAGCGTGGCCGGCGGCCTGATGGGCACCGGCATCTTCCTGCTCGCCGGTGCCGGAGACCACGCCCTGACCGCCGCAACCGCGGGCGCGCTCGCCGGGTTCGGCACCACCTTCCTGGCACTGGCGCCGGACACACGCCCATCCGGCCGCAGCCAGGAATCCGGCGATCTGCAGCTCGGTATCTCACCAATCGGCATAGCACCGCTCGGCCTCCCGCCACGCGGGCTTTCGCCACTCGGCTTATTACCGTTCGGGCTGTCGTCACTCGCGCAGCCGCCCCTCGGTCTCCTGACACGCGGGCTTTCGCCACTCGACCTGCCGCGACCGGACGGGAAGCGCGCCGGCGCCGCAGGCCGGTTGGCTACCGCGGGTGGACTCTTGCTGACGGTGCGCTATGACTTCTGATTCATGGGGCGGGATCGTGCGTGGATCCCAACGGGTTCGGCAAGACCGGGCTATCTCCGTTCATGACCGCTTCGCGGCCCGCCGCCCCAGAAAGCACGGGTAGTATCGTTACAGAGGGCAGGCGGACGCGAGCAGGCCTTGTTCGAGCAGGCCATGTACGATTAGGCCTTATTCGAGTAGGCCCTATTATCGACTAAGCAGGCTTGCCCGTGCTCATCCCGGCGCAGCCGAAAAGGAGTGATACATGCGGATCACCAGAATCGAATCGTTCGTTACGCGCACCGTCGGTCTGGTCCGGCTCACCGTGGATTCAGGCCACACGGGCTGGGGTCAGATTGCCACCTACGAGGCCGCCGACCTGGTGGCGCAGACACTCCATCGCCAGGTTGCACCGGTCGTGCTCGGGCGAGATCCAGTCGACCGCGACCGGCTCGGCGAAGCGGTCATCGAGGCCAATCTCAAGTTTCCCGGCTCGTATATCTGTCGCGCCCTGGCGGCGATCGACACGGCGACCTGGGACCTGCAGGGAAAGCTCGAGGGGAAACCGGTCTGCGAGCTGCTCGGTGGCAGCGCGGACCCGGTGCCGGTGTACGGCTCCAGCATGCGGCGCGACATCACGCCCGAGGACGAAGCCGAGCGCATGGCCAGGCTGCGGGAGGAGCAGGGATTCCGCGCCTTCAAGCTGCGCGTGGGCACGCCCGCCGGACACAATCGCGACGCCTGGCCGGGACGCACCGCAGCGCTCATCCCGGCCGTGCGGCAGGCGCTGGGAGACGAAGTGACGATCCACGCCGACGCGAACAGTTGTTACACGCCGGACCGGGCCTTCGAAGTCGGGAAACTGCTCGAAGATCACGGCTACGGCCACTTCGAGGAACCGTGCCCGTACTGGAAGATGGACTGGACCCAACGCGTGACCGCCAAACTCGCCATCCCGGTCGCCGGAGGCGAGCAGGACAACTGGATTCCGGTGTGGGAACGGATGATCCGCGATCACGTCGTCGACATCGTCCAGCCCGACATCTGTTACGTCGGCGGCGTCACCCGCGCCCGTCAGGTTGCCCGTATGGCGGCCGAGTACGGAATGCTCTGCGTCCCCCATTCGGCCAACCACTCCCTGGTCACCGTATTCACCCTCCACCTGTGGAACGCGCTGCCGAATCACGGACCGTTCCTGGAGTTCTCGATCGAGGGACAGGAGAGCTTCCGCGCCATGTTCACCCCAGAACTAAAAGCGATCGACGGCAAGGTGGCCATTCCCGCCCAGGGCCCCGGCTGGGGCGTGACGATCGATGAAGAATGGCTGAAAAAGGCCGAGTATGGCCTTTCGGAGGCGGGGTAG
>SLHA01000154.1 GCA_007136405.1 Candidatus Latescibacterota bacterium | reverse complement strand
GCCTCCAGCCACTCCGGCCGCGCTTCCACCTCCCGGTACAGCCGCGCGAACATCCACACGGCGCGGCCCTGCAGCCACAGGTATTTACGGTCGTCATACAGGCTGCCATCCCGGTCCAGGCAGCTGAAGAAGCCGCCGTACTGCCGGTCGATACCATGCTCGTGCCAGAACGGCACGACGCGCTCCAGTAGTTCCTCGCGGCAGCGCTGGCCGAATTCACGCACCTTCCGATCAGGATCCATGGTGTCACCGTAATACGTTGTGCGGTCGCCGGACGACCGCCGCGGGTTGGGTAATTGCAGCGCGATGATGCCCGATATTCACTTATGACGCGTCCGTCAAAACTCCATACCGCCAGCTGGATGTCCAGTATTGTACGGACAAGCGAGTTGCCAATGCCCAACACGCGGTGGTCGTCCGGCAACAGCGCGACTTTTGGCGGTTGCGCCACTTTATGGGACGCAATGCCGATGTAAACGAGTTTGGGCGGACGCGTCATTCATAACGCCGTCCATCCTCCGTCGACCATCAGGCAGGCGCCGGTCACATAGGCCGAAGCATCCGAGGCCAGAAAGACGACGGCACCCTTGATGTCTTCGTCGTCCAGCATGCGGCCGATGGGACAGCGCTGTTCGTATTGCTCCACGAAAGGCCGCGGTTGATCCGCGTAGTAGCCGCCCGGACAGATGCAGTTGGCGCGCACACCCTGTTTGCCGTGGTAATTGGCCAGGTACCGGGTGAAGTTGATCATACCGGCCTTCACGAAGGTATAGTCCGGCGGCTGTTTCATGTCCGTTCCCAGGTACAGGGTGGGATCATTGGCGACGACACCGTAGATACTGGATATATTGATGATGGATCCGCGCTGGCGGGTCAGCATGCCGGTCATGAACGTCTTGCACATGGCGAACAACCCCACCATGTTGCCCTGGGCACTCCAGGCCCACGTTTCCGGCGTCTGCTCCTCGAAACCACCCCCGCGACCGACCACAGCGCTGTTGACCAGGATGTCCACAACGCCATAGCGCTCTTCCACGGTGTGGCGCAGCGCGTCGATGGATGCGGTGTCGGTGATATCCAGGGGCTCGGCGTGCACCTGTTGGCCCGCGGCCCGCATGTCCGCCGCCAGCGCCTGGTTGCGCTCCGTATTCCGTGAGGCCATGATGACTGTGGCCCCGGCTTCGGCCAGAGCGGCGGTGATGCTGCTGCCGAACAAGGGTCCGGCACCACCGCTGACCAGGGCGATGCGCCCATCCAGGTTGAATTTATCCAGTATGCCCAATATGTCCTCCTTGCGCTGATCCTACGGCAACCTGCCCCTTCTCCCTGGCATCGCCACCGGGAACGGCGCTTGGCGCCGGGGCGGGCTGGTTCCGCGACAGCGTGAGTTCGGTGACACCGTTTTGATACTGCCGTACAAGCCCCTCGTGTAGCCCGTGCGCCGCGACGCACGGAAAATTTACACCGGCTTCGACACCTCTCGACCGTTCAGGCGTGACGCTCGGCGAACACCTCCAGCGCGGTGGTGACCGTGAGCATGCCCAGACGCACCCGGTCCGCGAACCGGCCGTACATGCCCATCTCCGTGCCGAAGGCCATGCCGTAGTGGCGCGAGGCGTAGTCCATCAGGTTCAGCCCTTCACCCCTGACGGTAGCGTCCAGCCAGTACACGCCGGGCTCCGAGCGGGTGAACCAGGTCTGCTCCAGAGGCGCGCCACCGGATACATCCGCATCGTTGGCCAGACGCGCTCCGCTGGCGACGACGGCCCGGATGACCGCCTGCGCCGCCCGTTCTTCCCAGACCTGCCCTTCCGGATCCGCCTGCCGGCGGGCCGAAAGCCAGAACCTATCCTCCATGAGCTGGGATTCGTGGATGTCAAAACTGATGCCCGGTTCGATTTGGGCCATGAGATCCCGCACGGCGCGCGGCTCTGCCGGGGCCCAGGTCGTGTCGTGGAAACGGTTGAGATGCAGCACTTCGCCGTCCAGGCCGATGATCAGCGTGTACGCCCGCCCGAAGTCACCTGACCCCTCGATGCCCGGCTGTCCGGGCGCCATGAACAGGCGCCGGCCGCGGAGCGGTTCCAGCTTGTCCGGCTGCTCGCCGGCCAACCGCTGTAGCCGCTTGTACCCGTAGTTCTGCGGCTGCGAACGGTCCGGCCGCGGCACAGGGCAGGCGTAACCATAGTCACCGATCAGAGCCACGATGAAGTCATCCGCGTCATGGAGCACGGTGCCGGATTCGCGCAGGATGGAAGCCAAGGCGTCGAAGGTGCTGAAGTCCGGAGCATGGCCCAAGCCGAGTTCCAGGGCGTAGGCGAAGCCGTTCAGGCCGATGGGATCGCGGGTGGGCACCACGTACACCTGGTGCGGCGTGTCCAGGCTGCCGGCCAGTTCCACCGCGGCGCTGACGCCGGCGTGCTCGGTGGAATGGGATCCTGCCGTGATCAACACCGCCGGGAGCTTGTCCCCGCCGGTGCGCACAGCCACCAGCGGCGAACCGTCCGGGGTGCCCCCCAGCGGCAGCAGTTCGTGGCCGCCGCGCCGCAGGTGGGTAAGCAGTTCATCGTAGGTCCAGAATATTTTCACCAGAGGGCCTCCCAGGCTACAGGTCGTCAATCGGCATTACGCAGGCATCGCGGCGGCATGGCGGCGCTGCGACCCGTCCGGTGCGCGGCTTCGATCGCGGGCTCGCCGGCTACCTTTCGCCGCCGGTAAAGAAGCTCAGAACTCTCCCGTACGCGATTCGTACTTCGTCGGCTTGCCCAGACTGCGTCCATTGATGCGGACCCAATGGGCCATCCACTGCACGATCCGGTCCGGCGGCGTGGGTGGCGGCCCGCACTGCTCCACCAGCGCGCTGGTGTCACCGAGCAGGGCGGTATCCGTTTCCTGTCCCCGGAACACGGGCCGGCGTTCCAGCAGCTCGCCCAGTTGCTCGGCAAGGGTCCTCACGCTGAGAATGTCGCGCCCCGTCAGGTTGATCACCGTCGGCGGCGCGGTGCACAACGGCAACATTCGGGCCAGATAGGCATTGGCATCGCCCTGCCATATCTGGTTGACGTGCCCCATGGCCAGATCGATGGGATCGCCGTGGTACACTTTCCAGGCGATGTCGTGGATGATCCCGTAGCGCAGCTCCGTGGCGTAGAACAACCGCACGATCACCAGCGGGGTTGCCTGGGTCTGGCTGAAATACTCGGCGATACGCTCGCCGCCCAGGCGCGACTGGGCGTATTCCCCCACCGGACCGACCGGTGCGTCTTCGGTCGCCCCGCCACCGTGGACCGGGGAAAAAGCGTACACGTTACCCGAGCTCACGTAGACGATACGCGCGTCCGCATATCGCTGCAGCACCCGTCCCGGCAACCAGGTGTTCATGGCCCAGGTCATGGGCTGGTTGCCGCTGGCGCCAAACTTGAACCCGGCGAGCAGGAAAATGTTGGGAGCGTCCGGCAGGTCGACCAGGGCCCTCTCGTCCAGCAGATCCGCCTGCACGGTCTCCACGCCGCGCTGCTCCAGGTACCGCCGCTGTTCCTCAGCCGAGAACCGGGACACGCCGATGACGCGCCGGGCGCCGGCACGCACCAGCAGCTCGGCCAGCGTCGGCCCCATCTTGCCCCCGACTCCCAGGATCAGGATATCGCCATCGAGTTGCCCTACCGCGGCCTTGACCGCGTCGGACGGCTCGGTCATGATGTCGATGAGCTGGGCTTCGGTCTCGATACACGGTCTATCCGTCATACCATCCGCTCCCTGTCAGCGCGCCGGCCAGCATCTTACCGCAGGCCCGGCGCATCGCCCGATACACGGGGCCCGGTTCACGAGTCCCGGTTCTCGGCTCTCGATACACGTACTCGGTTCTCGGCTCTCGCTGCAGGTACCTCTGTACTCGATCTACGGTCTACGTTTCTCGGTACGCGGTACTCGGCCCGCGATGCACGGTTTGCGTTTCCCACCACACGGCACTCGGCTCCCGGTTCACGGTTTTCGGTGTTCTCCCTCAGCATCCGGTGGCTCGCTGCATCCGCTCCATCGGCGCCGTATAGCTGCATCACCGCCGTCCCACTCCATCACCGCCGTCCCTCGCCATCACCGCCGTCCCGCGCCATCACCACCGTTCCGGTCCAGCACGGCTGACGCGTTCCGGCCCAGCACCGCTGCAGCCGTCTGGTCGTCCAGCTCCGGCAGCACCCGGGCCAGCCCGGCCAGCGGCTCGAACAAGGGCGCATGGGTGCCAAAGAGCAGCCGGGTGTGCAGGCCGGCGTCCACCAGGCGTCGCACCGCGTCCATGCCATCAGCCTGGGAGATGTCCGCATACAGGGACGGCAGGTCACGCAATGGTGCCTTCAGGGCTACCAGATTCGCCGTGGTGGCGCCGCCGATGATCACGGTGAGACGCGGCCGTCGCTGCGCCATCCGGGCGACGTCGGCGGCGGGAAAATCCTCTACGCAGGCCATGGGATGATGGCACCGGGGATCCTCCAGGCGAAGCTGCACCAGGACCGTTAAGCACGCTTCTTCCAGTGCGTCCAGCAACGGCTCGGCGGTACCCAGATCGTAGCGGGAATACGCCGGAACCAGTTTGACCAGCCGAACTCCGGCTTGCCTGGCTCGATGCAGCTCCTCGGGCCATGACGCGATGGTGGGATCCAGCACGGGTACCGGTGTGATGTCGGCGAACCGCGCCGCGGCCTGGTATACGGTCGTGTTCCGATGATGCGGATTATGGGCCCAGACCGCCTCCAGCGGCGCCAGGCAGATCCGCGTCACGCCCACATCGAGCAGCTGGCGCCGGACCGCATCGACAGTCCCCGGCACCGTATACGTCCCCCAGTGGCCGGTCCAGGCGTTGACATCGACGATTTCCATGGGCTTGCTCCGCTGTTCGCTACCCACCTCTGTACGCAACCTCCCCACCGTCGCGGTTCGTTCCCACCTTCTCGGCGCACCACCGCAGCCAATATCGCGGCTCAAGGTCGCGGCTCAACCCTGGCCGTCACGGCTCACGATGCCGGCTCAAGGTCGCGGCTCAACCCTGGCCGTCACGGCTCAACTTGCTGCCCGCCGTCGAGGCTCACCGTAGAGGCTCACACGCGGCCCGCTCCACGCTTACCCCTGGTCGATGCGCCCTTCACGCGCAGGCGGGTTCGCCGGACGCCTGCTTCCCGCCTCATCCAGCGCCGCAACCCCGGACCAGTCGGGGAGGAGGCGGGCGGCGTTGCTCCAGAGCACGTCCCGCAATCCCTGTCGCTCCAGGCCCGCGGCCAACGCCTTGCTCAGCATGACGGCCGGATGCCGCAGAGGTGCGTCCGACCCGAACAGGATCCGGCCGCTGCCCAGGCGTTCGACCGCATAGGCCACGATTCCTGCCTGAGGATCTCCGCCGGACGTATCGATCCAGACATTGGGACAGGAGCGTACCGTCTCCACGCCGCGCGGGTTGACACCGTTCAGGTGCGCCATCACGATGCGCACCCGCGGGAACCGGTTGGCCAGATCGGCCACATCATCAGGATAGGACTCGTTGGCCAGCTGTCCGACGGTTTTGTTCCACGCATGCTGCAGGACAGGCACCCCCCAGCGCTCCGCCTGCAGCATGATGGGATCCAGCGCTGTGTCCGAAGCCCGGCGGGCGACCCACAGCTTGACTCCGGCCATCCGTTCGCGACCGATGCACCGCTCCACCTCCTGCGCACCTTCCTGCGGAAAACACGGCGATACGTAGCAGAAAGGCACGAAGACCTCCGGCTGAGCGTCCCTGAGCCGCAGTGCGTAGTCGTTGGCTTCACGTATCTGTGCCATGTCCGGCTGGCGCGCGCAGGTATGGTGCAACGAAAACACGACCATCCGGCTGATGCCCGCCCGGCGCGCCGCCGCGGCCAGCAACCCGGCATCCTCTGCCGGCGTGGATACCGGGCAGGGACCGAAATCCGCCAGGGGATGGGTATGGAAATCCAGCGCCGCACAGGGCGGCTCGATGCGCTGGCGCAAAGACTCCAGAGACGCTCCCCGGCCGGTCAATCGAACAACCCCTCAGCCTGCATGGTGCGCAGGGACTCGTCCATGGCCGTCAAAGTATCGTCGATGTCCCGGGGTGTGTGCGAGTAGTTGGGATAGCACACCGTGTAGATGATGACACCGCGCCGTAGCAGTTCGGCATTGAAGCGCAGGAACAGCTCGCCGTTGCGTTGAGCGTCGGGATAGTGAAACCCGAGTTGTCCCAGCGGTGGCACACCGCGGAAACCCGCGTCAACGGACAGGGTTTCGCACAGACGCTCGAAGCCGGCGTGCAACTGACGGCCGCGCGCCCACAATTGGCCCACCACGTCCTCGACGGCATACAGATCGAGCACGGCGCGCGCCGCGGCCAGCCCCAGCGTGTCCCCGCCGAAGGTGGAGGACACCACCACCTCCTGGACCGCGGCCATGACGTCGCGCCGGCCACAGAAGCAGGACAGCGGCACACCGTTGGACAGCGCCTTGGCGAACACGGCCAGATCCGGTGTCACGCCGAAGTATCCCTGGGCTCCGGCGCGGTGCAGACGGAATCCGGTGACGATCTCGTCGAAGATCAACAGCGCACCGTGTTCTTGGGTCAGCTGACGCAGGCGCGGCAGGAACTGGTGGCCCGCTTCGATGTCCGCGTAGGCGCAGGCGACGCTGACCGCGGCCACGGATTCCTCCCGCAGCACTGTCTCGTACGGCGTCACATCTCCCCAGGGCAGGTCCCGGTACACCGAACGCACGGCTTCCGGCTGACCGGGTTTCGACATGGTGTTGAGCCAGCCGTGGTACCCGCAACTGACGATCAGATCCCTGCCCGTGTAACCGCGGGCGAGCCGGTGGGTGGCCGCCATGGCCTCACCGCCCGTCTTCAGATAGCGAACGCTCTCGGCGCACGGGATGACGCTTACCAGCCGTTCGGCCACCTCGACCTCGAGCGGATGCGGGTAACTGAAGACGATCCCCTGCTCGAGCTGGGCGCGGACCGCCTGATCGACCGCGGGGTAACAGTATCCCAGGACCACCGGCCCCAGTCCGTTGCGGTAGTCGATATACTCGTTGCCGTCCACATCCCACACATGACTGCCCGATCCCCGGACCAGGTAACACGGTTCGACGCCGCGCAGGGCTTCCCGCGGTGCTTTGGAATGAGTCTGCGTGGCCATCGGGATGAGTTCCCGGGCTCGATCGTACAGGGCCCAGGAAGCCGTCAATGGCCGGGACTCGCTTTCTGACATGCCAACCTCCTCAGTTGTCCATCCATTCCCAGGCGACGCCGGTTGCCGCCAGTGGCAGCACCAGGTACCGTGCCGCGATGCTCATACGGGCCCAGCACGCCTGCATGGCCGCTCCCACGCGCTCGGCGTCATGACCGGCCAGAGCGATGATGGACGGCCCAGCGCCGCTGAGCGCCGTGCCCAGAGCGCCGGCCTCCCGTCCGGACTCACACACTGCCTCCAGCCCCGGAATCAACACGTTGCGGTAGGGCTCATGCAAACAGTCCCGCATGGCCGTACGCAGGCAATCCAGCCGGCCGGCGGCTATGGCCGCGGTCAGCAGCGCGGCGCGCCCCAGATTGGCGACAGCGTCGACCCTGGGGATCTCGTGCGGCAATACGGCCCGGGCGGCCCGGGTCGACACGCCGAAACTGGGGATGACCAGCACTGCCCGTATACCGGGCGGCGGATCCAGACGGATATGCTCCACCCTGCCATTCGCCCAGACCGCTACGGTAAAACCGCCCGCCACGCAAGGTACTATGTTGTCCGGGTGTCCTTCCATCGCCGTGCCCATGGCGATCAGCCGTTCGAGGTCTACCTGCCGGTCGGCCAGCAGCATGCCCGCCGCCAGGCCACAGACTACGGCTGCAGCGCTGCTGCCCAAACCGGAGGCCAAAGGAATACGACTCGTCGACTCCAGGGTGAGATGCCCGAAGCCGCATGTCCGTTCGGCCAACACGGATCGCAGCGCGGTAAGAACCAGATTGTCCGCGCCGGATGGCAGCTCCTCACCGGCGCCTTCACCACGCCGGTGCAATGTCGTGCCCGTGCCGGGGCCACGGTGTACGGTGAGCTGATGATGCAGACCGATAGCCACGCCCAGACAATCGAAACCGGGACCCAGGTTGGCGCTGGACGCGGGAACGGTGATGCGGAAGGTGTCTTTCATGATCCAGTTTCCGGGAGCGCCTCCGGACGCGACCGGCACAGGTAGAGCCGAGCACCCCGCTCCGCGCCCGCTCCACCTTGCCAGCCTGCCCGGTGACGCGTCGTGGAGGCCGAGTGCCGCATCAACGGCGGCGTCTCTTGACCTGCGTGACCTGCGGCCCGAGCGCATCCGGGATGCATGGATTCCTGTCCGGGTCCGCGCGCCGGGGGGGGCGGACCCACTCCCCGTCTTCAGGCCAGGCCGTGAGTTCGTCTGGCCGACCAGATGGTGTTGTGCAGCAGCATGGTGATGGTCATGGGACCGACCCCGCCGGGAACCGGCGTGATGGCGCTGGCGCGGCGTTTGACCGAGGCGAAATCCACGTCTCCAACCAGCCGGTAGCCACGCTTCCGACTGGGATCCTCGATCCGGTTGACGCCGACGTCGATCACCACGGCTCCTTCCCGGACCATCTCGCCGGTCACCGTCTCCGGCCGGCCCGCGGCGACGATGAGGATGTCCGCCTGCCGGGTGAACGAACCCAGATCACGGGTACCGGTATGACACAGGGTCACGGTGGCGTTGGCGCCCAGACGTTTCTGGGCCAGTATGTTGGCCACGGGACGGCCGACCAGGGCGCTGCGCCCGACGACCACGACGTGCTGGCCGGCAATCTCCACCCCGCTGCGCACCAGCATCTGCTGGACGCCGTGGGGCGTACACGGTAGGAAGCCCTCCTCACCGCGCATCAGGCGGCCGAGGTTGACCGGATGCAGGCCGTCAACGTCCTTGTCCGGATGGATGGTGTTGAGGACCCGGTCCTCGTCCTGGCCCGGCAGCGGCAACTGAACCAGTATGCCGTGGATAGCCGCATCCGCGTTCAACGCCTCCACCACGGCGATCAGGTCTGCTTCGGCCAGATCCGCCGGGAACCGGCGCTCCACCGAGTGGATGCCCACTTCCTCGCAGGCCCGGCGCTTGCCGCGCACATAGGAAATCGAAGCCGGGTCTTCTCCCACCAGCACCACAGCCAGACCCGGAACCACACTGTGCTCCGCTCGCAGGCGGGCGACAGCAGCAGCCATCTCGGCCCGCATGGCCGCGGCGATCTCCGTACCGCTGATGATTTTCGCCGTCATGAACCGATCTCCTTGGTATTTACCGGGGGCTCAGCTGCTGCTTTTCCACGACCGGTTGCAGGGCCTGAGGAACGAGAACCGAACCGTCTTCCTGCTGGTAGTTTTCCAGTATGGCGATCAGCATGCGCCCCATGGCGCAGCCCGTATCGTTCACCGTGTGGCAGAACTGCAGTCCGCCATTGCCGTCCTTGTAGCGGATATTCAGACGTCTGGCCTGGTAATCCGTGGTATTGGTGTCCGTCATCACTTCCATGAATTCGCCGGACCCCGGCATCCAGACCTCCATGTCCCGCTGCCGGTGGCTGGCCAGGTACCCGGCATCACCGCCGCACTTGTCGACACAGCGGTACGGCAACTGGAGGGTCTGCAGGAGCCATTCGTTGATCACAGCGAACTCTTCGTACAGCGCCTCCGACTGGCCGGCGGCGCACACTGCGTTCATCTCTATCTTGTCGAACTGGTGCACGCGCTTGATACCTTTGACATCCCTGCCCCAGGAGCCGGCTTCCGAGCGAAAGCACGTGGTGGCCGCAAAGACCCGGACAGGCAGTTCGCTGGCTGCCAATGTGCGGTCCATAAAATAACTGAAATTGGTCGGCTCGGATGAGCCCACCAGGTACAGTTGCGTGTTGTCTTCCACGTTCTCCGTGCTGATCGCGTACACCTGGTCCCGCCCTTCTGGGAAATGCGATGTCCCGTACAGCGACCGTTCGCGCACCAGCAGCGGCGGCACGAGCATCTCATAGCCGCGCCGCAGCAATTCGTCACTGAGCAGTCGCGTCAAGGCGTATTGCATGCGGGCGAGATCGCCGCGCAAATAGGCGAAACGCGAACCGGCCACCTTGGCACCCTGCCCGGTGTCCACCCCGAAAGCCTGGCCCAACACCGAGTGGTCCAGCGGGGCAGCGATTGCACCGCGGGCGTGAACCGGGCCGGACGGCATCAGCGCGGCACTGGTGTCGCCCCGTCCCAGGTGTTCGGCGGCGATGTATCCCGACCCCGGCAGCCAGGCTTTTTCCTCGACATTGTCCTCTTCGCCGGCGCCTTCGGGCATATCCGGATGCGGCCAGTTGGGGAACCAGTCCAGAATCTCCTGCCAGGGCTCCGTCAGGCCGGCCAGCTCCTGTTCGAGTTCCCGGCCCTGCTCACGCAGTTCCTGTCCCCGGGCTCTGGCTGCTTCGGGATCCGTGCGCCCCAGGCGCGCGAGTTCCTTCTTCTGGCTGTTGAGGCCATCCAGGCGGGTCTGCACCCGGCGCCGCTGCGCATCGAGTTCCAACCACCGGTCCACATCCGCCCGGCCGGGATCGACCCGCCTCTGGCGCACAGCCTGCCGCATGGCATCCGGGTTCTCGCGGATGCTTTTCACATCGATCATGGATGACGTATCCTGATTCAGCTGAATGGACGATCGTGCTGCCTGCCCGGGTAATAAACATCCATATGGCGCCTGCAGGCAATGGCGGCGGACCACCGTTCTGGCGCCATACCTTCAATGCCGCGGTGTTTCAAGGCGTCTGTCGAATTCATCCCTCCCTCCGTACCGCGAGAAAATGGCTTCCAGCAGGGCCCGGATCGAGGCACCGAAATACCGCCCGCGGCGCCAGGCCACGCCGATCTGCCGGCCGAAGGAAACACCGGCCACGGGTACCTGGACCAGAGTGCCGTGGTCCAGGGATTCGCGCACGGTGAGTTCCGGCAGAAACGATATACCGACACCGGATTCCACCAGCTTGCGCATGGCTTCCGGGCTGCGCATCTCCATGACCACGCTTGGAGCCAGTCCGGCTTCACCCAGGCGTTCGTCGACGATGGTGCGCGAGACCGAATCCGCATGGAACAGAATGAGCGGCTCGTTCACGACCTCTTGCAGGGTTACGGACGTACAACCGGCAAAACAGTGGTTCGCCCCCACGACCAGCGGCATCGATTCCTCATAGATCGGTATCGTCTCGATTCTGGGATGCGAGTAGGGCAATGATATAAGGGCAAACTCCGAACGGTTGAGCAGCAGATCTTCCACCAGATATCGTGACGGCGCCACCTGAGTAACCAGCTCGATGTGGGCGAAATCCTGCATGTACTGTTTGAGGATGTCCGGCAGCAGATAGATCACCGCGGCATCGATGGCACCGAACTGGAATCCCTCACCTGGCGGCAGCTCATGCCGGGCCAGTTTCTCCTGCACCTCTTCGATCACATCCTCCACCCGCATGGCGTATCCGACCAGCATGCGGCCCTCCAGGGTAAGCTCCACCCGGCGCCCGCTGCGGTTGAACAGACGCACGCCCAGCGATCGTTCGAGCTCGGAGATTCCACTGCTGACCGTCGGCTGGGTAACGTGCAGCTCGCGCGCCGCCTGGGTGAATCCCCCCGTGCGCGCCACCGCCAGAAAGTAACGCAGATGATGCAGATTCATCGCACACCGGAAGCCGCCACGGCTCTGATCAGAACGTTGAGCGCATCCGGCGTCCCCGGGTCAATCAGGGGCATGGTCCGGACCGTCTTCCGACCGGGTCTCTGCCGGCCGGGTACCGATGTCCAGCAGTTTCTCCAGATTCTCCACCTGGGAGCGATGTTTGGCGTAGATGCGCCCCTGTAGAATCATCAAACCGACCCATACGCTCATGGTGAACAGGTAGTAATAGTCGCCGCTGTGCCATCCCCGTCGCAGATGGGTGGCAATCAGAAGCAGATTGGCGCCGACTATGGCTCTGGCCGCCAGCAGCAGCAGGCGGGCCGAATACGCCTCCTTCCGGGCTTGCTCCAGACGTCGCAGCAGATGCCTTCCATCCGTTTCCAAGCGTCTTCTCCGGTTGTGCCGGCAGCCCTGGGAAAGGCGCGAGACCGACCTGACGCCCCCCCTGAGGAACAAGCGTGATGCGATGCAAGCGGTGACGATGCTGCTCCGTTCAGCGGTGACACAGGAGCAACTCCAGCACGTATTCACCCTGCAGCCGCCCATATGCGCCGTCATGGACAACGTGGGGTTCATGCGGCATCAACGCTGGTTCAAACCAACTTTACGTAACGCTTCGGCCAGGGCTGTCGGCGCTTCCTGCCGGGGGCGGTTGCCGCTCTGTTGCCGGCGATCGGCCGTGCTGGTCCTGTTCTGCCTCGGCCGGCGATCCTTGCCTGAGCTGCTTTTCCGCCCGTCTGTGGACTGCCTGGTGTCCGCCTTGTCCGTGACCGTCTTCTCCAGCTGAACCGCTGGAGTCGGCGCCGTCGAGTCACCCGAGCGCATCGACAACCCGATACGCCGGCGCTCCGTATCCACACTCACTACCCGGACCTTGATCTGCTGCCCGACGTGTACCACCTCGTTCGGATCCTTGACATACCGGTCTGCCAGCTGGCTGATGTGGACCAGGCCATCCTGATGCACGCCGATGTCGACGAAAGCACCGAAAGCCGTGATGTTGGTCACCACACCCGGTACCCGCATGCCCTCGGCGAGGTCTTCCAGCGAGGTAACACCCGCAGCAAAAGCGAAGGGCGCGAAATCGCGGCGCGGATCCCGGCCGGGACGCGCGAGTTCGGCAACGATATCCTGAAGCGTTGGCAACCCCAAATCAGGCGCCTCGTACGCGTCAAGGCGCAGCCCCTCGAGCCGTTGCCGGTTGCCGATCAGGGTCTCCACGCTCATACCCAGATCCGCAGCCATGCGATCCACGACCGCATAGCGCTCCGGATGCACGGCACTGGCGTCCAGCGGATTGGCCCCGTCACGAATGCGCAGGAAACCGGCGGCCAGCTCGTAGGCCCGGGGGCCCAGACGCGGAACAGCCATAAGCTGTGTCCGGCTGGTGAAGGGGCCGTGTTCGTCGCGGTGACGGACGATGCCAGCCGCCAGTTGCGGCCCGAGTCCGGAGACATAGGTCAGCAGCTCGCGACTGGCGGTGTTGACTTCCACCCCCACGCTGTTCACGCAGCTGGCCACCACGTCGTCCAGGCTCTGCTTGAGGGCGTGCTGGTCCACGTCGTGCTGATACTGGCCGACACCGATGGAACGCGGCTCGATTTTGACCAGCTCGGCCAGCGGATCCATCAGGCGACGGCCGATGGACACTGCGCCGCGGACCGTCAGATCATGATCGGGGAATTCCTCCCGGGCAACAGCCGAGGCCGAATACACCGAGGCGCCGCTCTCGTTCACCATCACCACGGGGATCTCCCCGGGCAGACCGGCGCTGCGGATGAAGGCCTCGGTTTCCCGTCCACCGGTGCCGTTACCGATGGCCACCGCCTCCAGGCCGAATTCGGAGCAGAGCGAGCGCACGGTTTCGACTGCCCGTGCAGCGTGCCGCTCCGGGTAGATGACGTCCGTGTGCAGCAGTTTACCCTGCGCATCCAGACAGACCAGCTTGCATCCGGTCCGGAAACCCGGATCGATGGCCATGACCCGCTTCTGTCCCAGCGGCGCCGCCAGCAGCAGCTGGCGCAGATTGGCGACGAAGATGCGTATGGCCTCTGCATCCGCCCGTTCCTTGGAAGCCACGCGGATCTCGGTTTCCATGGAGACGGAAAGCAGCCTTTTGTACGCATCTCGAACCGCGGTTTTCACCTGCTCGGCGCAGGGGTTGTCGGCCAGTACGAAGATTCCGTCCAACACGGCCACGGCCTCCGCCTCGGGACCGAGTACCCGCAGCGACAAGACCAGTTCCTTCTCACCGCGACGCATGGCCAGCACCCGGTGTGACGGCGCGTCGACCACAGGCTCGTCCCACTCGAAATAATCCCGGTACTTGCTGCCCTCGGCTTCCTTACCGGGTATGAGCCGTGAACGATATACACCCCTGGTGAGAAACAATTCCCTGATCCGGGCCCGGGCCTCGGCATGCTCATTGACGATTTCGGCGATGATGTCCCGGGCACCGGCCAGCGCGTCATCGACGCTATCGACACCCTTTTCCGGATCCACATACGCCTCCGCGACAACCGGCGGATCCGTCGCCTCATCCTGGGCGAAAAGCAGATCCGCCAGCGGCGCCAGTCCCCGTTCGCGCGCCGCGGTTGCTCGTGTCCGCCTTTTGGGACGGTAGGGTAGATACAGATCCTCCAGTTCCGCCAGGTTCTGCGCCTGCATGACTTGACCCCGCAGGGCGTCGTCCAGGTGGCCGTTTTCCTCCAGCGAGTTCAGGATGGTGGTGCGCCGCTTGTCCAGCTCGCGTAGTTGCTGGCTACGGTCCCGGATGGACGCGACCACCACCTCGTCCAGACTGCCGGTGGCTTCTTTGCGGTACCGGGCGATGAATGGAATGGTGCCTCCTTCGTCGAGCAGGTGAACCGTGGCACTCACCTGAGCCTCGCTGATGTCCATTTCCGTGGCGATGCGTTGAATATGCAGGTCTTCCATCTTGCTCCCGTATAGGTGTACAGTGCCTGCGGCCGCCGGCTCAGGCGACCGCCCCGGCAAACTGTCCAGATCGCTGTAACTGTGATTTAATATATTGATACTGCATCAACTTAGAAACCTGTAGCCGGGCCTTTCGCGCAGAGTCCGGCAGCGGCGTACCGACCGGGCTCCAGGCGCTGGATCCGTGGTGCTCCACCGAACGATGCCGATATGGCCTGAAGATGCCGATGGAGCCTGACGATGTCGATCCAGCATGCTCCCGGCTAACCGTCATTCGCAGGATTGCTCTCCGGACGTGCCGATCCCAGGACGCCGGACGCCGATTTCAGGACGCCGGACACGGCGGCGCAGATCGACGTCGAGGCACCGGGCCCAGCCCAGCAGACGTTCATCACAACCCCATGCCGCGGCACACTGCAGGCCCACCGGCAAGCCGTTGCTGTCTCCTCCCGCCGGCAGGCCGATGACCGGCACCCCGGCGTGGGTCCAGGGCAAGTTCATCACGGGGTCTCCGGTGGTGGCCAGACTGCGAGGCGCCGGACCGCAGGCCGCGGGACTGATCCACACCTGGATGCCGCGCTGCTCCATAGTCCGTTGCAGTAGCTGACGCAGCTTCTGGCGGCCGGCACGAGCCTCTCTCAGCTCCGAGTCGGCAACCTGCCGGCCTTGCTGCATGATCGCCCGTGTGCGCGGCCTGCAACGGTCACCGTGCACGGCATACCAACCGGCGTGCACCCGGGCCGCTTCAGCGGCGATCATCACCCGGTGGCGCTGGTTGACGGCGGCGATATTCTCAGGAAAAAGGACGGTCTCCACCCGGTACCCGGCGGCGCGTAGTTGCGCCACCTGGGTTTCGAACAGCTGGAGGCCCATGGCGTCGGCCTGCTCCAGATAGGCTCCGGCCGGCACGCCCAGAACCGGCCGCACGCTGAGACTCGGCGCCAGCGTGCCGCAGACCACCCGTGCCGCCAGTTGCATACCGGCCACGTCCTGAGTGAAGAACCCCAGCGTGTCGACAGCCGGTGAAAACGGCACGATGCCGTGCATGTCGACGCGCCCGAAGCTGGGCTTGAAACCCACCACTCCGCAGAAAGCGGCAGGACGTACGATGGATCCCACGGTCTGAGTTCCCAGGGCCAGCCCACAGTAACCAGCCGCCACCGCGGCGGCTGAGCCGCTGCTGGAGCCGCCTGGCGTGTGCTGCGTGTCATGCGGATTGCGCGTCGGTCCCGGCTCGAAATAGGCGAGTTCGGACGTCACCGTCTTGCCCAGCACCAGCGCTCCTGCGGCTCGCAGGCGGCGTACGCACTCCGCCTCCGGTCCGCTGAAAATCCCTGCGGGCAGGTCCGCGCCGGCCCGAGTCGCATGACCGTCGACGTGGATGATGTCCTTGATCCCGACCAGCACTCCGTGCAGCGGACCCCGCGCTGCGCCGGTCTGACCGTGCTGTTCCAGAGCCTCGCTCGCGCGCAGCAGACGCGCCCGCCGGTCCTGCTCGGGTACGAGCGCCTGCAGTTGCGTCTCCATGGCCTCTGTGCGCTCCAGGCACCGGCTGACATGCGTCCGTACAGGCATATGGCCGTCGCGCAGACGGCGAGCCAGCGGTGCCAGGCGTAACCCGGCCGTCAACATACGTCACTACCGTGCGGGTATCGAGTGTAGACGATGGCTTGTGAGGCATCCATGGTGTGCGGCCGCGGTCTCCGGTTTACCTGAAATCTCCAGCGAGCTGCTGGCATGCCGGACTACCCTGTCGGGTCGGTTGGCCCGCACCCCGGCGGACCGGCCAGGACCAGGATCCTGGCCCTGGTTCAACCCCCAGCCGGCCGGGTCCGGGTCAGTCCAGCGCCAGACGCCGCAGCAGCTCCTCCACCAGCCGATCCGGTGACCGGGCAATGTCGACCACGCAGGCATGGACAGGCTCTTCGAGGGCTTCCAGCTGGCTGTCCAGCAGCGCTGGCGGCATGTACCGATGACGGCGGTGTGCCAGCCGGTCCTCGAGAATCTGACGACTGCCGCGCAGGTACACCAGGCTCACGCCGCTATGGTACACCCCCAGTGTGATACGGTAACGCTCTTTCAGGGCGGAACAGCCCAGTACCACACGGGCCCCGCTGCTCAGCCAGTTCTGGATCATACCGGCCAGGCCCTGCAGCCAGGGCTGGCGATCCGCGTCCGAGAGCGGTACGCCCGCTGCCATCCGGGCTACATTGGCCGCGGGGTGATAGTCGTCAGCGTCATGATACGGCCAGTTCAGGGCAGCCGCCAGCTTCCGGCCCACGGTGGTCTTGCCGCAGCCACTGACGCCCATGATCACGATGACTCTGCCCGGCAATTCCGTTGACATGCGTCTGAATAAAGGAAGGGGCGGCGCTGCGGGCCACCCCTTCCTCAGGACATCGACTCCCTGTCGGCGAAAAATCATGACCTCCGGATGCAAACACCACGAAGGCAGCAATAACCGAAGACTCTTGATGCACCTGTTCAGTTACGGTCCATAACCTGTGCCTGGCATATGGGGATTTCCAGTGCCATGCAGGTCCCCATTTTGCAGGGCTCCAGTTGCAGGGCCCCACCGTGTTCCGCAGCGATGCCAGCGCACACGCTCAAGCCCAATCCACCTCCGCGGGCATTGGGCTTGGTGGTGAAGAACGGATCGAAGATACGGGGGGCGATGTCTGGACAGACGCCCGATCCATTGTCCAGTACCTGCAGGACTACCCGTTTCCCCCGCGTCCGGGTCCGCACATGCACCTGCCCCTGCACCCGGTGCCCATCGATCGCTTCAATGGAGTTCTGCAGCAGATTCAACACAACCTGCTGCAGCTGTAAGGCGTGGGCATGCACCCATGGCATGTCGCGCCCCATGTCGTGGCGAATCTCGATTCCCTTCCGGACGAATACCCGGTGCACCAGTTCCAGGGTTTCCAGAACCAGCCCGTTGAAATCCAGCCATTCCTTTTCCAGTCTGAGGCTACCCACGAATTCGATGATACGGTCGCTGGTGGCTCGTACCTGTAACCCGGCACGGTTGATCGCCTGCACAGCGGCATCGACGTCCGCATCCAGCTCTTTTTCCAGCAACAGATCGGACTCACCCAGCAGAATGGCCAGTGGTTTTTTCAGCTCGAGAACCATATCAGGCACCAGCCCGCCAGCCAGCTGCAGCCGCTGAATCTGGCGCACCTGGGATTCCTTGGCCGCCAGCGTCCTCAGATCATCGAGACGGCGAAAAAACACGGTCAACACGACCACCAGTTGCTCCAGACAGTGAATGTCTGCCGCATCGAAAGCACCGGCTTGAGAGCTGTACAACCCCAGCACACCTTGCGGAAAGGGAATTTCGACCAATGAACAGACCGGCCGGCCCACGTGCCTGGAAGCTGCCATAAGCACTCGGCTCAGATTCGGCTCCGGCTCATGGGTGCTGCGCACATCTCCTCCCCGGTGCCACAACTCGATCACAGCGCGATCGTCGGGTGGCAGACTCTGCTGCCAGCCGTCACCACAGAGTGACCGGAAACGAACCTCACATCCGTTGCCGCGTGGCTTCACCCGGTACAGGACCGCCGGATATCTGGACAGACCCAGAGCGGCCAGACTGTGCCGCAGTGCCGCATAGAATGTCGGACTGGCATCAGCGTTACTCAGACGCCAGACCTCCTTATGCAGCCGGGTGAGCACTGATCGCTGTTGCTCGCTGGGACCGAAATCCTCATCCACTGGGGTCATGTTGCCTCTCCTCTCTGGGACAATCCGTATCGTAACCGGCGACACGCCTATGCGATGCTGCACGATGCCTCGAACCCTGAACCGGGAAAAATCATATCAATATCCATGCCAGTCAGCATTCCGCCCCCGCACTCCTATCATTATTCCCCACAGAACGATATCACGACGCGCCAAACGTCGCTTCCGACCGCGTGTACACCACCACGCGAAACTTCACACAGTAAAGGTCGCCGACCGGACTGTGTACCGTGACCCATTTGTCTGTGAATCAGACAGTTAGTCCGGGAAGAGAAAAAAACGACAGGTATGCGGGTATGGAGAGACAGAAGTGACAACACGCGGCTGCGCAGGGCGCCTGGATGGTGGCTGCGGCGGTGGCGCGGGTGCTACGCAGTATTGCCGGGTGTGATGCCGCCTGGGGGGCCGTCCGGTGCCGGTACGAACCAGCTCAACACGGCCTCCACGCCCGGGCGGATCAGGGGCTTGACCAGCACCTCCTGTGCGCCGCTGGCGCGGGCCCGTAGTGCCAGCGTGCGGTTGGCCTGTTCGCACAGAAGTACGATAGGCGTAGGTATATTCGACCGCCGGACTCTGCGGATAACTTCCAGACCACTCAACCCGGGCAACTCCTGGGCGACGACGGCAAGCGTACAGCTGTGTTGGTGCAGCCAATCGACCGCGGTGTAACCGTCGTGGACCGCTTCCACCTGCGCCATGGGTGTTCGGTGTTCAGCGAGGCGCGCCAGGAAACCGGTGTCCAGGCGGTCTTCAGCTGCCAACAGGATGGTCTGCATACGTCTGTCTCTGTGGTTTAGACGCGATCCTCGGCCCGATCTTGGGGAACCCAGCCGACGCGTTGTCTGGCGTTTTCCAGATCGACCCATCGGTGGCTGCTGTCTGACATACCATAGAAGATATCGAAGCGCACCTCGGGGGGCGCATCGATGCAGCATCGTACCAGGCGCGCGATGTCCGCCTGGCTGCACCATATGTCCCCGCGCTGGTTCTGCGGCCGGTCGGCCGACAACACCCAGCCGATGCGGAGGGCAATACAGGACAGATCGCTTCTGGCGGCGTAGACCCGACAGAGGGATTCACTGAATACTTTGGTGGCGGCGTACAGATTGCGCGGCTCGGCCGGTACGGTGGTCGACAGCCGGGTGAAGGTCTCGGGTACGGCGGCCGGGTCACCTGCGGCCAGGGCGCGGTACACCGGGTCCATCTGCTGGTTGCCGGTAGACACCTGAATAGTGCTGGCCGCGATGATCCGACGCACCCCGCCCCGGGCACAGGCTTCGAAAACGTTATACGCCCCGATGATGTTCGCCTGCAGCAGGCTCTCCCAGTTCTGAGACCCCGGATCCGCGGCCATGTGCACGACCACATCCATGCCCTCGACTGCCCGGCTCACCCCGTCGAAGTCCGTCAGCTCGCACACAGCGAATCTGGATTCCGGCAGATCCAGCCGGCGATCATCCTGTACTCTGGCGGACAAGGCCTTTCTGCGGCCCAGACCGTACAGCTCGTATTGCTGCGGATACTGTTTCAGCAGGACGTATATGGAGCTGCCGACGATGCCGCCTATCCCGGTGATCAACACCTTCTTCATCATCGATTCCCTTCGGTTTGATCCTTTGATTGCCGCACTGCCTGCCCGGCGCGTCGTCGCTTCTCCGCCTTGCGGATACGTAGCTGCACGACCAGATGGATCACCAGGCCGACGACAGACAACAGGCTGGCCAGCCGGTACATGATCACGTACCCGAAGTGCTCGGCTGCATACCCGCCCGCCGCGGCGCCCAGGAACTGCCCCAGCACCTGGGCCCCCATGTACATGGACTGGGCCGTCGCTTTGCCCCCCGGGCCCACCAGACCGGTTACGAAAAGTACGCCGGAGACCTCGAGACCGGCCCAGGTAAAAAAGTGGAATACCTGAGGTACCAGCAACCACCGGTAGCCGGTGACGAACGACAGCGCCAGAGCGCGGAGCGGCATGGCTATGAAAGCGGTCAGCAGCAGCGCCCGGGTGCCGAAGCGATCCACTCCCCAGCCGATCAAGGGCAGGCCGACCAACGCGACCAGCCCCTGCGAGGCCATAAGCAAGCCGATGAATGCCGTGTCCGCGTCCAGCTCACGGGCGTAAACCGTGGTGAACGTGAACACGGCCGGCAGGGCCAATGCGAAGAAAAAGATGGCCATGAGGAAACCCGCCAGCTGCGGCCGGGCCAGAACGGCGCCCACCCCCAGGCTCCGGCGCCCCGGACGTGGCGCCGCACCGATGCCGATGAGCGGCAGCAACGCCAGCAGTTGCGATGCCGCACCAGCCCAGAACAGCGTTGGCGTATCCGCTACCAGCCGCGGCACGACGAGATTGGCCAGGATATATCCGATGGAACCGAAGACGCGGTACGAGGCGTAGCTGCGCCCCCGTGCCCGGGAACCCAGTACGGTAACCACCAGCAGCGGCATCAGGGTCGTCACCATGGGCTGGCTGATGCCGGCGATCACCGCATAGACGAAGAAACTGGCCGGCGTGGAACAGAAGGACAAGTAGACCAGCGCCACCGCCTGCAGCACGCAACCCGCCCGTACGATATCCCGCGTCCGTCCCGTCCGGTCCGCGACACGGCCCCATACCAGCCCGGTCAGGAACCACAGGAATATGCTGGTCGACCACACCGCTCCGATCAGGCTCTCACCCAGACCCTGATCGCGCATCCACACACCGCTGAATGACCACTGGATGCCGAAACTGAAAATCTGGAAAAAGCACGCTGCCCGTAACAGCCACAGCTCACGCTGACGCCCGTTCATGCCCGACACACCCGGGTCAGTGGTACCAGCCAGACGCTCTCACGGAGGGCGTTGTCTGCGACACGGCTCAACAAGGTTCTGACCCGGGCTTCACACCGGCGGCTGGCCGCCGTTTCAAGGTTTCCGGAACGGTGAGACCGAGCACCGCCGCACCGCCCAGTCCTACTGCGGTCATTAGGAACGGGGTGAACACCAGCCCCAGGGCCTCCGCCATGGAACCGATGATGATCGGGCTGCCGGCGCTGCCGGCATCCCCGATGAAGCGCCACAGACCCAGGAATTCGCCGCGTGCGTCCCGCGGCGCCAGATCCGCACCCAGCGTCAACATGGTGCCGGAGCCCAGACCGTTGCCCAGACCGATCAGGCAGCACACGGCCAGCAACGTTCCGAAGGACGCGGTCAGGGGAATGAGCAGCATACCGACTCCCTGTATGATAAAGCTGGGGACGTAAGCGAATTTTCGACCGAAGCGATCCATCACCAGGCCTGCTGGTAAGAACATGAGCATATCCAGCGCCGAGGAAATACTGATGACCAGCCCCACCGACTGCACGTCCAGTCCGACGATGTCCGCCGCGTACAGCGGAATGATCACCTGGCGGGCACGCCGGATCATCTGTCCAAGCAGTTGACCCGAACCGGCCGAGAGCAGCACCGCCCAATGCTCCCTGATGATGCCGCCCAAGGGCTGCGCAGTACTCTGTACCCGGTCAGGCGTGCGGATCTCCACCACCCAGATGCGGACCGCTGCCAGGGCCACCAGACCCAGCCCGGCGTATAGAACAAACGGTGCGCGCAGACCGTAGACCAACCCGACCGATCCCCCCACGGCCGGCCCCACGAACGCACCGACACGTCCCATGCCGCCCAGAACCGCGATCGACCGCCCACGGCGTTCGGTCTTGATTACGGTGGCAATATAGGCATGCCGCGCGATACCCCAGAGAGCCATGCCGGCGCCGGACAGAAACCGGTACAAGATCGCCTCGGTCAGGCTCTGGGCCCAGGTCATGGCCAGCACGCCGCTGAGGACGCAAGCTCCGCCCAGAAGCATGACGCGTTTGGTTCCCCACCGGCGGACCAGAAGGCCGGCCGGAACATCGCCACTCAGCATACCCAGGCTTTCTCCGGCCAGGAAGACCCCGATCAGCGCGTACGAGGCGTCGAAAGCGCGGGCGTACAGCGGCAGGATGGGCAACAACAACCCCTGACCGAATGCCATCACCACGGAAGGCAGGTATACGGACAGAACGAGACGGCGCGGAGAGGACTCCTGCGGATCGGCAGACGGCTTCATCGACACCATCGTGAAGGGGATCGGGTGGGCGGCATCATAAGATGACGGTGTCCGCCAGCGGCCGGCGCACCGCCGCCCGGGACCGGCGGCCACACAGCCATCACCCGGGCGCCGCGGGTGGACGAAGCTGCCATGCCGCCGATAGGCCGTAACGACGACAGCACTGACGCCGGCGTCGAACTGCCACGAAGCAGGCGCGACTCAAGTCATACCTGCAGTGCACGGCGTTCGGTTTCGTCCAGTAGACGCTCCCCGGCAGCTGCATTGGCCCGCGCCTGAGCGGGCGACTTGGCCCCCGGAATGGCCACCGGAGCTACCGGATGCGAGATCACATACTGCAACGCGTTGCGCACCAAATCCGTGGAGTTCGGGATACGCTCCTGCAGCTGCCGAACCCCGGCCAGGATGGATTCGTACTGGGCCCGGCCGGCACCACCGCGATTGAACGACTGACGCACCGGATCCTCGAATACCGTGTTCTCATCGTACTTGCCAGCCAGAACGCCCTTGGCCAACGGTCCGCGCACGAGAACGCCGATGCCCCTTTGCTCGCAATAGGGCAGGAGCGCTTCTTCCGGGCTTCTGTTGACCAGCGAATAGTCCACTTCGACGACATCGCAGGAGTGATTCGCATCGAATTTTTCGAGTACTTCCAGGCTGTTGGTCGAGATCCCGTAGAACCGCAGCCTGCCTTCCTGTTTAAGCACCTCGAAAGCCTCCAGGTATATCGAAGGATCTTCGATGTTGCCTTCGTGGCACAACAGCACGTCATGCCAGTCCGTCCGTAGCCGGTGCAGAGAGGCGTGAGCGCATAGACGGATCATGTCGACACTGGACTTGGGCACCTCCTGGCCGGTTCGCTTGCCCCAGTTGCCGATCTTGCTGACCACGAAGACCTGCTGCCGGATACCGGCCAGCGCCACACCCAGGCGCTCTTCCGACAGACCGTTCGGCAGACCGTAGGATTCCGCCGCGTCGAACAGATTGACCCCGGCGTCGTAAGCGGCTCTTACGGTCGCCCAGGCGGTGGCATCGTCGACCTCACCCCACTGATTGCCGATGTTCCATGTTCCCATGCCGATGGCAGATACCTGCCACCCGGTTCTACCGAAATCACGATACAACATGTCCTGTCTCCTCGATGAGTCGATGCGCGGTTCGGTTGCGTGTTCTGCTTTGGCGAACAGCTGGCCGGCGCCTGATGCATCCTTTCGTGGTGTGGCCACACCGCCAGCTGGCGGATCACACCTCGGCTCACACCTCGGGTCATACCATAGTCTGAACCCGTTCGGTCAGTTGCAGCGCAAACCCCCACGGATCCCGCAACATAGCCAGCCGGTCTCCGGCCGGTGTCGTGAAGGTCTCCGCCGCCACCGTGGCGCCGGCGGACAACAGCCGGTCACGTTCGGCATCCAGGTCGGCGGCGGCGAAAGCGAGGTGCAGAACCTGTGGATCCTGGGTTGGGTAATCCGGTACGTTATCGGGAGGATTACAGTAGATCTCCAGCACGACGCGACCGCCCGCATCGGCCAGGAAGTGGATGTTGACCGGAGGATCCCCGCGGCGCACCACCTTCATGCCGAGGTTAGTGCAATACCAGCCGGCTACCGCGACGGGATCGGCTACATTGATCGCAAAGTGCTCGAACCGCAGTTCCTTGCTCATGGCTTCCTCTCTCGAAAGGGTGGATGGACGGACCGTGCCCTCTGTATGAGCGGCCGCCGCGCGGCCCGGGCTTGCATTTCGGGCGGCCGCGCCCTACTGTCTGCTAACGTATTGGTTTTCCTGTTCACTCCTGGGTGGACCCTCTGCCGACAAGGACGGAAAGCGGTACATTCCGCCCCGACACTGCACCATCATGCGAACCGCCGTATTGCTCTCCGGGGGCGTAGACAGTTCGCTGGCGCTGCACCGTCTGCAGCGCAGCGGCGACCATCGCCTTCAGGCGTTCTACCTCAAGATCTGGCTGGAAGACGAGCTCAGCTTCCTGGGCGACTGTCCCTGGGAGGAGGACTTGCGCTATGTCCGGGCATGTTGCAGGCAGCTGAACGTGCCGCTGGATATCGTTCCGCTGCAGTCCGAATACCGCGAAGCCGTCATAGAGCATGCTCTCGCCGAACTCAGGCGCGGGCACACGCCCAGTCCGGACATATACTGCAACCGCAGGATCAAGTTCGGTGCCTTCCTGAATGGCATCGGACCGGATTTCGACTTTGTCGCCACCGGTCACTACGCCGGCCGGCAGGAACGCAACGGCCGGAACTGGCTGGTATGTTCGCCGGATGCCGCCAAGGATCAGACCTACTTCCTTTCACGCCTGAATCAGGAGCAGCTGGCCCGGATCCTCTTCCCGCTGGGCGATCTCACCAAGCCGGAGGTGCGCCGGCTGGCCGCCGCTGCCCATCTGCCGACCGCTCAACGTCCAGACAGTCAAGGTATCTGCTTTTTGGGCCGCATACAATACCGCGACTTCATCCGTTTCCATCTGGGCGAACGTCCCGGTCCCATCGTGGATGCCACCACGCACACCGTGCTGGGTGAACATCAGGGTTACTGGTTTTACACCATCGGCCAGCGTTTCGGCCTGGGGCTGGGCGCCGGTCCGTGGTACGTGACGCGGAAGGACGTCGACACCAACACGGTGTGGGTAACCCACCGTGACCAGCCTGCAGCCCGCGAGCGATGGAGCTTCACGGCTACGGCGGTGCACTGGATTACCGGTCCGCCGCAGACACGCACGCTGGAGGTCAAGCTGCGGCATGGACCGCAGCGCACTCCATGCCTGATCGACACGCTGCCTACCGGCGGGCTGCAGGTCCGGCTGGCCCAACCGGATGCGGGCATCGCCCCGGGCCAGCATGCTGTCTTCTACACCGGCGCACGGTGCCTGGGCAGCGGCATCATCGCTGACTGACCGGACGGCTCAGGCACGCTGCCATCCTGAGTGGCGCCCCGGGCAGCCATCAGCCTCTCGACAGCTCACCACAACACCAATCCTGCAACCTCTACGCAGGTGTTGCCTTGTGCGGGTGCGATGATCCCCGCACTCCTGCCACCGCGGATCACGGTCGAGCTACGGCGAGAACTTGATACGAAGGTACCGCTGTCCGAGTTTATCTGTGCTGATTGGGATGCATGGTTCCCCAGCCATCAAGGTCGGCGGGTCCGGCGGTGCTGGCAACCCCCGGCGCGGTGGCCACAACCGCGCGCCGTTGTGCTTGCAATTCCTGCACTCAGATCCGTTGCCGATGCGCGTGCGCCGGCAACAGATTCAACGCTTACCGGTTACCGGAGAGGATCATCATGCTGGACGCACTGAGTCGTGTAACAGAAGCCCGCACCGGGCGTTGCTCTTCATGGGACACCAGCGGGCGCAACGCGGATGCGTGGAGCATCGAGCCGGGCGAAACTCGCGTTCTGGCCGACATCAAGGGTCCGGGCTGTATCCGGCACATCTGGATGACGCAGCGCAACAACTATCGCCAATGTCTATTGCGCATGACCTGGGACCATGCCGATGCTCCCAGCGTGCTGGTGCCCCTCGGTGATTTTTTCGGGCTGGGACACAACCTGGTCAACTCGTACCAGTCCCTGCTGTTCAGCGCCTCTACCCGGGCGAACAACCAGTCCAACCAGGGCTGCGCGCTCAACTGTTACGCGCCCATGCCGTTCAACGAACACGCTCGGATCGAACTGATCAACGAGAGTTCGGCAACACACCGGCAGTATTTTTATATCGATTACGAGACGTATGCACAGCCCCCGGAAGCCAGCAGCGGCTATTTTCACGCCGAGTTCAGACGGGAGAATCCGTTTGGCGGCTGGGGACACGAAATCCGCGTCAACACCCCCGAAGCCGACATCGTCAACAAGGAACGGACGGCCTGGGAGAACAACTACGTCATCCTGGAGACCAGCGGACGGGGCCATTATATCGGCTGCAACCTGAGCGTGACCAATTTCCAGGGCACCTGGTGGGGTGAGGGCGATGATATGATCTGGGTAGACGGGTACAAGTGGCCCCCCGATCTGCACGGTACCGGCAGCGAGGACTACCTCAACCAGGCCTGGGGCATGCAGCCCAATGCGTTTCTGCGCAATGGCTCTTCGCTGCACGAAAGCGACACCGGAGGCTATCAGACCAGTTATGTCCACCATCTGGAGAATCCGGTGCGCTTCAAGCAGGACATCAAGGTCACCATCGAACACGGACACGGCAACCACTTGTGCAACGAAATGAGCAGCGTGGCGTACTGGTACGCCACATCTCCGGCCGCGGCGGTCAAGCCACCCGCAGTGGAACAGCGCCTGCCGGTTCTGCGCGACAACCAGGGCACATGGATGTACGACACGCGTAACCAGACCACCTCGCGTGCCATCACCCTCAATCAGGAGATGCGGGCCAACAAGGAAGCCTGGCGTCAAGCTCATCGCTGAAGCACCGCTGAGAGGGGCACCGCCGTCTGTCTTGGCCGGGAGGTCGGCTCTATGAGACGGCGGCGGCCCTGCCCATGGTGATGCGCTGGCGGATTGGGCCCGTGGATGCGGCGGCGGCCCTGAACCCGGCGGCATACCCCGGCAGTCCGGGCACCGCACCCTGGCGCATCGATACCTCCTGAACGACAGAAGGTGCCGTTGACGCAACATGAGAAAATAGTTTTCATCATGGAGACGCTGGAGCGGTTGTATCCACTACCCGCTGTACCGCTGCAGCACCGGGATCCGTTTACCCTGCTGGTCGCCGTCGTGTTGTCGGCACAGACCACGGATGTGTGCGTCAACCGGGTGACACCCGCCCTGTTCGCTAGAGCAGCAACTCCCCAGGCCATGGCAGCTATGCGTGTAGAGGACATCGAATCCATCATTCGGCGCTGCGGCCTGGCGCACCGGAAAGCCGCCTCGCTGCAGCAGCTGTCCAGGCTTCTGGTTGAACGCTACCACGGCCGCGTTCCGGATTGCATGGAGGCACTCGAGTCTCTACCCGGAGTAGGGCGCAAAACCGCGTCGGTAGTCCTGGCCCAGGCCTTTGGCCAGCCGGCATTTCCGGTGGACACCCATATCCACCGGCTGATGCACCGTTGGGGACTGTCTACGGGAAAAAACGTGCGGCAGACCGAGGCCGACTGCCGCAGGCTGTTTCCGCGTGACCGCTGGATCCCGCTGCATCTGCAGCTGATACGCTTTGGCCGCGAGCATTGTCCCGCCCGAAACCACCATCCTCAAGTCTGCCCGGTATGCAGCCGGCTTCTTTAACGGATACCCATGAATAACGGCAACCACCCAGGCGCACACGCCAACCCACCGCCAACTCAACAGGCCAACGCCGAGCCATTGGTGAGCCGACCCGCCTCTACAGCAGGAGTGACCTGGCGAGCCGTCTTGCTGGGCGCCGTGTTCGTTTTCGCTATCAGCCTGCTCAGCCCATGGGCCGTGCTGATGGTGCAGGGATCGCAGCTGACCAGCAATGCCATCCCGCTCATCGCGGTCGCCTTGCTCTTCGTGGTCACTTTGATTCTGATACCCGCCGTGAAGGCAATCGGCCAACGCATCTTCATGAGTCGAGAGGAACTGATCACGGTGTACGTCATGATGCTGGTCGGCTCCGTGGTCGTCACCACCGGTTTTACCGGCTCGTTCCTTTCCGTCATCAGCGGCGCCCAGTACTATGCCTCGCCGGAAAACGAGTGGGCCGACCTGTTTGTGCCTTACATCCACGAATGGCTTGGCCCCACTGATTCGGATGCGATCCGGCTGTTCTATGAAGGTTTGCCCACGGGCGCCGCCGTTCCCTGGGCCGCCTGGGCCACGCCTCTGGCGGCGTGGATCTCCTTCATGCTGGTGTTCTATTTCGTCACCCTCTGCGTGGGAGTGCTGTTACGTGGCCAGTGGGTCGAAAACGAGCGCCTGATCTTTCCGCTCACCCGTCTGCCCCTGGAGATGCTGGAAGATGCGGACCAGCGGGAGACATTGCTGAGCTGGTTGTACCGAAGCCGCGTGATGTGGCTCGGCTTTGCCATTCCGGTGTTGATACAGTCGTGGAATTCACTGCGTTTTTACCACGATGTCTTCCAGCCCATCGATCTGCACGGTTCGGTCGTGCTCCTGCAGGGTATGCTCAGCCTGCCCTTCCGCCTGAACTTCCCCATTCTGGGCCTGGCTTACCTGATGTCGCTCAACGTGGCCTTCAGCGTCTGGTTTTTCTTCCTGGTGGGCATGATCCAGCAGCTTGTTCTCGCGCGTCTCGGCGTGCAGGTAGGCAGTGGAGACATCTGGAACTCGGGAGGCGCGCCGCCCACCCTGATGCACCAGCAGGCCGGGGGTCTGTTCGTTCTCACCATCTTCGTCCTATGGACAGCGCGGGGGCATCTCAAACGCCTCTGGAAGCAGGCCGCCCGGGGAGATAGCCCCTCTAACGAGATCATGGGGCCGCGGCTCGCCATCGGCGGCCTGGGGCTGGGTTTGATCCTCATGGTAGCCTGGCTCACCTATACAGGCATGTCGCTGCACATCTCCATCCTCCTGGTGCTGGGTGCGCTCATCGTCTATATCGGATTGTCCCGTATCGTCTGCGAAGCAGGCCTGCCCGGGGCTCAGACCCCCATGGTCCCCCAGGCGTTCATCACGCGGGGTTTCGGTGTGGAGATGCTCGGTCTCCGAAACATGACTGCGCTGGGCTTGAGCACCGTGTGGATTGGAGAAACCGCTGCCAACATGATGAACGCGGTGATGCACAGCCTCAAGCTGACCTCAACGCAGGAACGCATCAGCAGGCTCATGCCCCTGGCCATTTTCCTGGCCATAGGTATCGGCCTGGCCGGATCCATCTGGGTGACCATGCGCATGGCGTACGAATTCGGGGGTATCAATCTGCACAGCTGGTATTACGATGGAGCGCCGCGCTGGCCGTTCAACTACATGGCCACTGTGGTCAACATGCCGGATACCAACTTCGGTGAGCGCATGGGGTTCACCGCCTGGGGCGGCGCGGTCATGGCTTTGCTACTGTTCCTCAGACAGCGTTTCATCTGGTGGCCGCTGCACCCCTTGGGCTTCCCCATCGCCAATACCTACACGATCGTCTCATACGGCTGGTTTTCCATCTTCCTGGCCTGGCTCTTCAAGGCAACCATCCTCCGCTACGGCGGCGTACACTTGTACCGGGTTCTTCTGCCTTTCTTCCTGGGACTGGTTCTGGGCGAATTCTGTACGGCCGTGGCCTGGGTATTTATCGATGGCTACACCGGAGTCCAGGGTAACATGATCTTCAACTTCTGAGGCAGGCCGCGACTCCGCGTGCCGGGCGACCTGTCCGCAGGGAATCGCCCGGCACCGCACCGCATCAGCGGCGCAGAGGCCAATCACGCACACCGTAGGCCGCGGCCCGGCGCCGATATTCCGCGGACATCCGCTTCACCCGGTCCGGTTCACGGGCCGCCATGTCTTCCAGCTCGGTACGGTCCCGCTCCATGTTGTACAGTTCCCAGCCTTCGGGGTGTCGTTTCACCAGCTTCCATTCGCCGTCTCGCAGCGCGCAGTTGCCTTCGTGTTCCCAGAACAGGGGTTGAACACGGGCCTGATCACGCCCCCGCAACAGGGGCACCAGACTCTCGCCTTCCAGTGGGGTCACCGTGATCCCATCGCGCTCAGCCGGATATCTGGCCCCGGCCACCTCCAGACAGGTGGCCATGATGTCGATGACATGACTGGGACGATGGACGATGCCCGGCGCCAGACCGCCGCCGGGCCACTGCACCAGCAGCGGCGTGGTGATACCTCCTTCGTGTACCCAGTGCTTGTACAGACGGAAGGGTGTGTTGGACGCATTGGCCCAGGGAAGATCGTAACTGGCAAACGTGTCGTCCGGACCTGGCTGGATGCTCGGTGTATTGCCCAAGCGCATGGGCCGTCCGTCCGGAGTGGGAATATCGTAGCGGAATGGTTCTTTGCGGTTGGAATCTTCTGCCAGGAATTCGGCGCAGCCGCCATTGTCGGACAGAAACATCACCAGCGTGTCGTCTCCGATCCCCTGCCGTTCCAGGGCGTCCATGATACGGCCGACTCCCTGGTCCATACGATCCACCTGGGCGGCGTACACGGCCATGCGCAGGTCTTCCCAGTCCTTTTCGGCGACGGCGTTCCATGCGGGCGCGGCGGTATCCCGGGGAGAGAGCGACCAACCCGGATCCAGGAGTCCGGCGCTTTGCAGTCGTTCATACCGCGCCTTGCGTACGCCGTCCCAACCCTTCAGCCGGTACCGGCCCCGGTACCGTTCGATATCGTCCTCCGGAGCGTGCAGGGGCCAGTGCGGCGCGGTGTAGGCCACGTAGAGTAAGAAGGGCTGGTCGCCGTCCGAGGCCTGCTCGATCATCCGGACGGCTTCGGCGCTGATGGCATCAGTCAGGTAGTACCCTTCGCCGCCCACCCGGATCAACCGATCATCGCGTACCATGTAGGGTGGATTGAAATAGCTGCCACCACCGCCCAGCATGCCATAGTGTTCGTCGAAGCCGCGCTGCACAGGTAGCGGATGTCCGGCCGATCCCGGTGCCCAGCTGTCCGGTTGGTTGGCCTGGTACGCTCCGCCGACATGCCATTTGCCCGACATCAGGGTGCGGTAGCCGCAAGGTCGCAGGGCTTCGGCAAGTGTCACACAGTCGTCGCGCAGGAAACCCTGGTATTCGGCGTAGCCATGGTTGCCCACCATGTGCCCCACGCCCGCCTGGTGCGGATACAGACCGGTCAGCAGGGAGGCCCGGGTAGGGCAACAGCGGGCGCAGTTGTACATCTGCGAGAACCGGACGCCCGATTGCGCCAGTCGATCCAGGTTGGGGGTGTCGATCTCCGATCCGAAACAACCGATGTCCGAGTACCCCATGTCGTCGACGAGTATCAGCACGATGTTGGGGCGCGAAGCTGCCTGTGGCGAAGCCTGCCCGCCCGGTGTGTCCTGCTTGCTCATGGTTGCCTCCTGCGCCAGTTCACCAGGTTCCGGCGATGACATCGAGCACCGCCTCGTCTTCAGGGTTCAGCCCCAGCATCGCGCCGTCACACCCCGCATCAGCCACGGCGCGACACAGAGACTCGACACGCTCCAGCGACCCCTGGGCCGAGACCGGCGGGTACAGCGGGACCACGCCGCTGGTGGCGGCGACCAGCCGCTGGATCTCACGGGCGTAGATCGCCTCGACCGGCAGAGCCTGGTTCGACAACCCCTCGAGCGTGTCCGGAAGGTCTAGATCGTCGTAGCCGAACAGCCGGTAGATCAGCTGCAGCGCCTCGCGCTCCTCCAGGCCGGGCACCAGGCTGCACAATGCCGGCGCCCCCTCGCCGGCCAGATGGGTTACCCCCGAAGCCCAGCCCACGACGCCGCCATACGAGCTTCCGCCGGTGAGGAAGTCGGTGCTCTGCTCCCACTGGTTCAACTGCTGCCCGCCAAGCAGGGCGATGGATGGCGCGAATACATCGCTGCCGAAGACGGCTTCGGGACCGGCCGCCTGCCTTACCACATCGCGACACTCGCGCATGCGCGCTGCCAGCAGCGCCGCCCGGCATCGCAGCCATTCGATGACCACATCGTCAGCGCCCAGCCAGTATAGAAACTCCCCCAACGACGCCCTGGAGGCCAGCAGAGCCCGCAAGCGGCGATACTTCAGCCTGCCGCTTTCCTGCCGCCAGCGATGCAGTCGCGCATGGATGGAATCGGCGTCATACCCGAGACCGGACGCCGCGCCGGCACAGTGTGGACACCCGCATCCCAGTAGACTGTGCAGGTTGGCCGGAGCCGGGTATCGCGCATGATCCACACAGAAGCTGCTCAGACCGTAACGCGCGATGGCTTCGCGCAGACCGTCATGCACCCATTCGACGATCTCCGGACGGTTGGGACAAAGCCCTGTACCCCAGCGGCCATAACGCGGGTCCAACGCCCGACCGTAGATGTCGCGCATCGCCAGTTCGGGAAAGACATCACCCCCATAACTCCACAATCCCAGATGCCCCCAGACTTCGATATCCAAGCGGGCACACGTGTCGAGCAGCCGGCGCAGCGGTGTGTCATCGAACCCGCCGACGATGCCGGCCACCGGGGGGAAGATTCCGTCCCGTCCCCGGGGCCACAGGTGTTCACGCTCGCGCCAGTCCTCGAAGGGACCGCGGGCGGCCAGTTCGGCGCTGCTGCTGAAACCGGAGGTGTGGGATACCGGACTCTCCGGCATGATGGTGGTCAACCCGATCCGATCCCGCAACCGGGCCAGCGTGTCAGGTTGCGCAGCCACGGATTCAGTCTGGCAGAACCAGATCAGGCGGCGGCGATGGCTGGTAGTCATGGCGGTCCTCCTGTGAGCATCCCGTGCCGGAGCGAAGCGGTACGCAAGGAGCCGGGAATGCTGGCATACCCGGCTCCTTCCACCTTGCGATGCGGTCGACGCGTTCGACGCGGCCGATGCAGCCGACGCCGCCGGTGCAGTCGATGTGGTCGATGTGGTCGATGTGGTCGACGCGGCCGACGCGGCTACGGCTCAGTCGTCGAAGTCGCCCTTTGGCCCCTTGTCCGTATCCAGCAGTTTGGCCTTTTCGGCAATCTTCTCCGGCGTCCATTCAGCCGGATCTTCGATGCGTTCCGCTTTGGGCGCGAGCGCATGCGAATTCGCCTGCAGGATCTCCTCGACAGCCAGAGGCGCGGTGTCCTGGCAGTTGAACACCCCGGTCAACATTCCGTACACGAAGTCCGCCGTCCGGTCGATCATGCGCTCGCGAACAGCGCGCGGTTGCCCCAGAAGGATGTTCTCGAAGGGCAGGTTGAGATTCTTGTAGTCTCCTGCTTTGTAACCCTTGTCCCTGGCGTACTGGACCATGGCTTCCCACACCTCTTCAGTCACCCCTTCACCCTTGACCTTGACAAACTCGCCATCCTTCTGCGCCGCGTTGCCATAATCGTTCACCTCCAGCCCCCAGGAGACCATCTGCAGCGCCGTGGCCACGTTGGCCTTGGTGGTCTTCGTCTCCCGGGCGATGCGGCGCAGGCGCTCCGAATCATTGCCCGAAGTGCCGTGCTGCGCCCCCGAGACGCCATAGGGCGCGAGCGCCTGATGGATCTCCGCCGTGAGTCCCACCTGGATGCCCTGACCATCCGCTTCCAGACCATGGCTGGAGCCATTGTTCAGCGCGATCCAGTCCGGGAAGATACCATGGGCATTCAGTCCCTGGATCAGGAAGAGGGCTTCATCCCTGTTGGACAATCCCTGGCTTCCTTTGATCTCGCCCACTTCGGTTTCCAGAGCGGCCCAGTCCGGGACCTGCTCCTTCAACCGGATGCTGGCGAGCAGATTCTGATCGTCCGGCATATGCGAAGCATCGACGGCGATGGAGGTGATGCCAGCGTCGAACAGGGATGGAATCTCGGTCTCCGCCGGTGGGATATCCGCTTCCGCCTTGATGCCGTAGTGATCCGCGTGCACGGCCACCGGAACCGTGATCCCGAGTTCGTTGCAGGCCTGGTCCACCTGCCGGGCGATGTTCCACAGGTTGACGGCGCAGTAGGCTTTGGCGCCTCCCTCTGAACGGGCGATCTCCACGATCAGAGCCGCGTTGGCCCGTTGAGCCGCTTTCAGTGCCCCCTTGATGACGAAATTGCTGCGGCCATTGGCGGCGATGGCGATGGCTTTTCCCTTGGCCAGCATGGCGCGATCGATGACGGTGCCGCTGACGATCAATGCCCTGGAACTGGGGAACAGTTGCTTGATGTTGGGTGGCCGGCCGCATTCGAGGGCTTTCTCCAACTGGGCGGATGATATTGGGCTCATGACAGTCCTTTCTGCATGTATGTGATCGTTTGTTGCATGGATTTGGGTAATAAACATAAACCGGATGGCCGCTCTTCACCACCGGCCGGATACCCGGGCGCCCACCGCCCACCCATTCGACTCTTGCCGGATACCCAGGCGTCAACCCGCAGCCGGTAACGCGGGTGTCGGTTCGAGCGCCTGCCGGAACGAAGGCACATCGAAGACGAAGCCATACGCCAGTGCCACCCGCCACAGGCCGTTCTCCTTGCCCAGTTGCTGCCGCGCCGTCTCGCGATTCTCGACCGCAGTGACCGCCTGCCGCAAAGCCGAACACATGATGCCGTGCCGCGACATGTCCGCCATGCCGCCCGGCGACAACAGCAGGCACCAGTTGATGGCGAAACCGGCATAGATCAGGTGATTGATGCCAGCCTCGCGACACAGCGCCAGCAGTTGCCGCGAGTTGGCCGCCACCCCTTCGTCCTCCACGGGACGCGCCACAGGCATGAAACCCAGCCGGGCGAAACCACGCTGCACGTCTGCCTGGTTATGGCCGCCGACGAAGACATGCTCGGACCTGAAGGCGGTGAGTGCTTCCAGTATGGGGTCCGAGTCCACCCGCATCGGTTGGTCCGGGTCTGGCCCGGCCAGTCGTACCGCCCGCTGGTACCCGGGCAGATCCTGGTAATAGTCGCCGCCGCCGACCACATGCAACAGCGGCAACGGCGAGCGCCGCACCGTATCCAGCAGGTCCGGCAATATCGTCCGGGCGATTTCCCGGGCCCGCGGCAGGTACTCCACCGCCCGGTACCAGCCCGGGAAGTCATCGGGAGTGCCCGTGTCCCAGGCATGCATGAGGACTACGGCCGTGTGTTCGGCGCTGATGTCGATCTCGGTCTGTTGCCAACCGCCGTATCCCTCCGCGGGAATATCCAGCGTGGCATCGGCATCGAACTGCTGGTAATACCAGGCCGGTACGCGGATCGCTGTCATCGGCTTCTCTGCCTTGCGTGAAAGTGTTGGGGAGGTCTGGTAAGGGATCGGGTCAAACGTCCCGCTCGACATACTTGTAGGCCGCCCGTGCGTTTCGCCACCAGAATTTGTCGGCGGCGCCCGTACCTTTTTCGTCGATGAACTCTCGCACCACCGCGAAGGCCGTGACATAGTCACTGGCGCGTTCACAGACCGGCCAGTTGCTGCCATAGATCAGGCGATCCTCGCCGAAGGCCTGCCACAAGACCTCCAGGGTCGGCCGGTAGAAGTCCGGATCGGCCGGGGCGGGCTGCACGCGGCTCTGCTCCAGCACAGCCGACACTTTCATGTAGATGCCGGGCATGGCGGCAGCCTGCTGGATTGCCGTGGTCCATTCGGAGTCCGGGGCGCGCCCGTCGATGGGCACATGGGCGATGTGGTTGATCACGATCCGTATGCCGGGCAGCGCCCGTGCCACTTCGCAGACCTGCCCGAGGTGCTGCTTGCTGACCAGCACGTCCAGCTCCAGATCGTGGCGGACCAGTTCCTCCAAGCCGGCAAGCAGGCCTCCAGTATGCACGTCCTCGAAGGCTCTCCCGCCGCAACGAATGCCGCGGAAAAGAGGATTGGCGGCAAAGCGCCGGATGTGGCCCGCAAACTCTGCGCCGGCAGGATCCAGGTTGCCTACGAAACCGACGATCAGGTCCGTCTGCGCGGCCAGATCGAGGATCCACTGGTTGTCCTCCAGCCATGCACTGGCCTCCACCACCACGGTCCCGGCAACCCCACAAGGTGCCGCTACCGCCCGGAAGTGTTCCGGCAGGACCTGCCGGAACAGCAGTTCATGGGTTGGTGCCGGCCAGGGCACCCCCTGGGGACGCTGGGGATCATAGAAGTGCGTGTGCGTATCGATGATCATGGTTCTCTCCCGTCGATTGCTGGTATGATGGACAACAACGGCGAAACACCCCAGATTGGTCCGGACGCGGCCAGCGCGCCACAGTCTGGTTCAGCGCCCGCCGCGCCGGCGTCCTGCCACGCTGCGGCGGCGCCGTTCAGCCGCGGCAGGCATGTGCTGGCGGCGCCGTTCAGCCGTGGCAGGCGTGCGCTGGCGGCGCCGTTCAGCCGTGGCAGGCGTGCGCTGGCGGCGCCGTTCAGCCGTGGCAGGCGTGCGCTGGCGGCGCGCAAACAGGTGCGCCGCGCCATACCCGTCCCGTCACGCCATACCTGCGCTGGCGCGCTACACCCGGAACCGAGTCAACCCAGGAAGGACCCATGCCCAGCCCCGACCCCGTACCCCGCCGGCAGACCCCCAGGCGCATTCTGTTGGCCGGCCTCAAACAGGAAAGCGCCGTGTTCAACCCGGTCAACGCCCGGTACGGCGACTTCAAGATCAGGCGCGGAGCGCAGATACCAAGGACGCTGGCCCCGACGCGCACTGAAGTTGCCGGCGCTCTGAAGACCTTCGCAGCCCATGGAGCCGTACAGGTGGTTCCGGCCTGGATGGGCTGGTCGGTGTCCGGTGGACCGGTGGACGATGCCGACCTGGACCGGCTTGTCGTCGAACTGACCGACGCCGTAGCCGCCGCCGGCAGCGTCGACGGCGCGTACATCGTTCTCCACGGCGCCATGGCCGGACGTCAGGAGATGGATCCCGAGGGCCGCTTGCTGGCCCGTATCCGGGAGCTGATCGGTCCCGTACCCCTGGTCATCTCGCTGGACCTGCATGCCGTGCTGACCGATGCCATGCTGGACGCCGCCGACCTGGCGTTCCCGTTCCACACCTATCCGCATGTGGATCAGTTCGAAACCGGCCAGCGCGCCGCTGCCGGTCTGCTGCGTCTGCTCGAAGACCGGGTGCGCCCCGTCACGGTGCGCGTACCGCTGCCCATGCTGGTGCGCGGCGACGAGCTGCTCACGGCCAGCGGGCGCTTCGGCCGGGCGATCCGTCTGTGCCAGGCCCTGGAAAACCATCCGGCCGGAATGGCCGCCGGTGTCCTCATCGGCAATCCATTCACCGATGTACCGGAACTGTGCACCAATGTCCTGGTCAGCATGGCTGGCGACCGGGACCGGGCGGAACGCGTCGCGGTGCGCATCGCTCGCTTCATGTGGCACCATCGCCATCGGTTCCAGGCCCCTCTGACCAGTCTGTCCCGGGCCCTGGACATGGCGGCCGCCACCCCCGGGTTGACCGTCTTCTCGGATGCGGCTGACGCCACCTCCTCCGGCGCGCCGGGTGACAGCAACGCCGTATTACGCGCCCTGCTGGCCAGCGGCTACCGCAAGCGTGCCCTGTTCACCCTGGTGGACGCCGCCACCGTGGCGCGGGCAAGCGCGGTAGGAGCGGGTAACGCCGCCAGTTTCAGCCTGGGCGGCACGCTGGATCCCGGACGACATCGACCCTTGAGCTGCCAGGCGCATGTCAGGGCGCTGACGGACGGCCAATTCAGGTATGCCGACGAGACTCCGGAAGACGCCGGCCGGACAGCTGTCCTGGTCATCGACGACCGGGTCTACGTAGTGATCACCGAACGACCCGTCCATATCATGGACCGCAGCCTGTTCGAGGCGCACGGTCTGCCCCCGGACCAGTTCGATCTGGTTGTCGTCAAGTCCCCCAACGGTTTCCGGCCCTTCTACGAGCACCTGGCCAGCCGCATCGTGGCCGTCGACGCGCCTGGCGCCACCAGTGCCAATCTTCGTTCGCTGCCCTACCGCCGGGTTGCCCGCCCCATCTTCCCGTTGGATCCCGACTCCGGCTTCGCGCCTCAGCCCAGTGTCCGTGAGCCGCAGCCCGGTGCCCGTG
>SLHA01000070.1 GCA_007136405.1 Candidatus Latescibacterota bacterium | reverse complement strand
GATGGTCCGACCAGAACGACGAACTCTTTGTCCTTGATCTCTATGTTTGCATTTTCGACCGCTACCACATCCTTGTCGAAAACCTTGTTGATGTTCTTCAGTACGACCTCTGCCATTGGTCAGCCACTCCTGACTTGAAAACCAGACCCGCTCAACATGGGTCATAAAAAACTACATAGAAGCCACGATTCGAAAAAGGCCACGGCCGGAAGGATCGCGGATCCACTGGAGGTGACCGTCTCGACCGGGGCGCTACTACTGACGGCCCAGCGTGCCTGCCTGCCGCCCGACCGGCAGCGCGGCCTCCGGAGGCCGGAGGTAGACGGGTTCCAGGGTCTCCATGGCCTGTCCCTGCAGCCCTGCCATCCGGCCGGTGGCCAATCCCGTTCCGGCAAGATGCCCGACGACAGCCGCATCCGGCGCGTGGCTGTATGGCGGTGCCACTATGGCCTGGCCGTGGCGATCGTCCAGCAAGGCAGCGCAGATATCGGCTCCCGGCCCGGTGTATATAGTAGGCAGCCCCTGCCTCCGGGCAATCAGCTCTTCCGGCGCCAGAGCTTGTTCTTCACTCAGGATCTCGGGCCAGCCCGACCGGGTGTCGTACAGGGCGGCGTACACCTGTCCCTTGCGTGCATCCATGACGGCGCACACCGGATGCAGGGCATAGGGAAGACGCGCGGCCAAGGCCTGCAGCGTCCGTACCGGTAACAGCGGCGTGTTCCGCGGCAGGCAGATGCCCTTGGCGGCGCTGAGCCCCAGGCGCAACCCCGTAAACGACCCTGGACCGATGGACACCGCTACATGGCTCAACTGCGCCGGCGCGGATCCGGCCGCAGCGAGCAACCGTTCGATCTCCGTGAAAAGGAGACGGGAATGCCTCAATCCCACGTCCAGAATGCTGGACGCGACGGTTCCCCCCGTTCGCAGCAGGGCTACGCCGCATACCGGCGTGGCGGTCTCCAGCGCCAGGATAAACGACTCCCGAGAACCCGCAGGCGAGGCCGTCACAGCAGCTCCAGTTGACTGCTGCCCGCAGGCAGGGGACGTCCCAGATGCCGATACGCTCTCTCCATAGCCTGTCTCCCTCGCGGTGTCCGCTTGATAAAGGCCTCCTTGATCAGATAGGGCTCGTACACTTCTTCGATCGTCTCCGCCTCTTCGCCGATCACCGCGGCCAGATTGGTTACGCCCACAGGGCCTCCGTCGAACTTGTCGATGATGGCCTCCATGAGACGCAGATCGACCTCGTCCAGTCCCAGCTCATCCACGTTCAGGATGTCCAGCGCAGCTTTGACGGTCTCTGTATTCACCCTACCCGTTCCTCTGACCTGGGCATAATCCCTGGCCCGTCTCAACCAGCGCTTGGCAATGCGCGCCGTGCCACGCGAGCGGCGGGCGATTTCCAGTGCCCCCTGGTCGTCCAAAGCGAAACCCAGCAGACGAGCGTCGCGGCTAACGATATCCGCGAGCTCCTCAGGAGTGTAGAAATCCAGGTGGGCGGTGATTCCGAAGCGAGCCCGCATGGGTGAAGTCAACAATCCCTGCCGGGTAGTGGCACCGATCAAGGTAAACGGTTCCAGTGGCAGACTGACCGACCGAGCCGCGGGTCCCTGTTCGATGATGATGTCGATGCGGAAATCCTCCATGGCGGCATAGAGGTATTCCTCCACGACCCGGTTGACTCGATGGATCTCATCGATAAACAGGACATCACGGCACCCCAGGCTGGTAAGAGTTCCGGCCAGATCGCTGGGCCGCTCGAGCAATGGGCCGGCCGACGCCTGCACGTCGACCCCCAGTTCGCTGGCGATGACGTACGAAAGAGTGGTTTTACCCAGTCCGGGCGGGCCATACAGCAACACGTGGTCCATGGCTTCGCCGCGCTGCCTGGCTGCCTCGATGGCTATGCGCAGCTGCTGCTTGACCTTTTCCTGCCCAGCCATGTCGTCCAGGCTGGTAGGCCGCAGCGTGTAGTCATGCGCCCTTTCCGTGCCCTCGGGTTGCGGATCCACGGTACGCTGTTCCATGGCTCTCGACGGGTTCCGTTGAAGTGCGTTTTCGTTGATCCAGGCTGTACGATGACCTGATTGGCGCTGTCACGCGGGAATTCCGCGTTATCTTTGCAGGACGAATGGGTGTTGACGTAAACGCCATTTTGACCGCGGGCTCAACGTTCGCGTAGTGCTTGTTTGATCAGTTCCTGCACACCGAGTTCCCCAGCACTCTTCTTCCTGACCTTGCCGACCGCCTGGCGCGCCACGGCCGGAGCGATACCCAGAGCGATGAGCGCTTTCTCCGCTTCCTCGATGTGATTCGTTTCGTCCGTCGATGCAGAGGGGCCGCCTTCAACGAGCGGAACCGCAGGACTCACCTTGTCGCGCAGATCCAGCACGATGCGTTCCGCTGTCTTGCGTCCGATCCCCTTGATTGACGTCAGTTCGCTGACGCGTCCCTGCGAGATGGCTTCCTCGAGATCATCGAGCGTCAGACCCGAAAGGACGGCAAGAGCCGAATGCGGCCCGATCCCCGATACGCCGAGAAGCAACCGGAACAGGCTTCGCTCACGTGTATCGGCAAAACCGAAAAGGTCCATCCGGTCTTCGCGCACATACAGGTAAGTGAGAAGCAGCACGGGGTTGCCGACGGCAGGCAATGCCTGGTACGTAGCCAGAGAAATCGACATGCCGTATCCCACTCCCTGTACATCGACAACGGCGAAGGTGGGCTTTTTCATTTCTAGCTGCCCCCGCACCTGCTCGATCATGCCGCTGCGCTCCTGCGTCCCTTCTGCCGATCAGGGCTCCGCTTCCCGTCGATATCGAATGCAACCAGTGATATGCAGCCTCCGTGATGGCGAGCTGCACCATGCCGCTCCTTGTTTCAACGCCTAATCATACGCCGCAGCAGATCATCGACCTCCGGCGACCGGCCACTGCTCCGGTCATGGGGCACGACATCTGACCTGAAGGTATGGCAGAGACTTATGGCCAGCGCATCCGAAGCGTCCATGGGTGTCGGCAATGCTGAGAGGCCCAGTAGTTTGGCCGTAACAAACTGCACTTGCTTCTTGGATGCCTGACCATGACCGGTGATTGCCCGTTTCACCTCTGCCGGGGAGTAGTGCCAGATAGGTGTGCCAGCCAGTCGCAGAGCCAGAATCAGGACACCGCGAGCCTGCCCCAGCTTGGCCGCCGCGGCCGCATCTCTGCCAAAGAAGGTGCTCTCAACCGCCGCTTCCGCAGGCTCCTGCTCGATGACGATCTCGCGGAGCCTTTCAAACATGTACACTAGCCGGTCCTCGAAAGCCTGTTCACGCCCCGGTGTGATACACCCACAGGCCACGTAACGGCGTTCGCGGCCCCGGTATTCGATCACACCGTAGCCGGTTCGTATGCTGCTGGGGTCGATTCCAATGACGATCACTGCACGTGGGCACAGAGTCGGGGAGTAGGCATGTACGCCGAACTACGCTTGCTCCATGAGCTGCTGAAGCTGTTCGTCGCCGACGTCGAAGTTGGAGAAGACCCGCTGCACATCATCGAGATCATCCAGTGCTTCGAGCATACGAATAATCTGGTCCGCGGCCTTCGCATCCACTTCAAGCATATTACTGGGCATCCAGGACAGGTAGGCCTGGTTGAAATTCAGACCCTGAGCTTCCAGTGCTGCCTTCACTCTCTCGAACCCCTCGACGGAGGTAACGACCTCGTAGACTTGATCCCCATCCTGGATGTCTTCGGCACCCGCATCCATCACCGCAAGCATGAGCTCGTCTTCTTCGGCTGCACTCTTGTCAACCTCCACGAGTCCTCTCTGCTCGAACATCCAGGCAACAGATCCATTCTCTGCCAAATTGCCGCCAAACTTGGTAAACACATGTCGCAGCTCGGAAACGGTACGATTGCGATTATCACTCAACGTCTCCACCATGACAGCCACCCCTGCCGGCCCGAAGCCTTCGAACAGGCCGGCTTCATATACAGCGCCGGGTTCCTCGCCTGTCCCGCGCCGCACCGCTCGATCCATGGTGGATTGCGGCATGTTTGCCGATCTGGCCGTTTGGATAGCACTGCGTAGCCGTGGATTGTTCTCTTCGTCACCGCCTCCCTCGCGCGCAGCTACCGTAAGCTCGCGAATGAGTTTCGTAAACAGCTTTCCACGTTTGGCATCGTTGGAACCTTTCTTACGCTTGATCGTACTCCACTTGGAATGCCCTGACATGGATATGTTCTCCCTATTACGATTCACCTGCGGAGGACCCTAGTAAACTACGACCGAACAGCTAGCAGGGCAACTGATGAAAGATGCGACATAACGATGCCGGTCGCTCAATCCGAAGAGGAGCGACGCCCTACTCCCGGACGCCGCTCCTCTTGCAATAGGCACAGGTCTCTGCCAATGATGCGGTGGTCTTAGTCTTCGTCTTGGGCCTTTTTGGCCTCTTCCACAATTTTGTGTTGAATGTCTCCAGGAACGTCTTCGTATCGTAGAAATTCCTGTAAGTGCATGCCTCTTCCCTGGGTCATGGATCGTAAGGTTGTGGAGTAACGATCCAGTTCCGCCAACGGCACCTCTGCTCTTATGATCTGGAAATGTCCGTCTGTATCCATACCGTTAATTCTTCCTCGACGAGACGAAAGATCACCCATCACATCACCCATATATTCTTCTGGTACGGTGACGGTTACACTGTATATCGGCTCCAATAGTATAGGGCTGGCCTTCAGGAAGGCTTCCCGGAAAGCCTGCGAAGCAGCCAGCTTGAAAGACACTTCATCAGAATCAACCGGATGATGTTTGCCATCGTAGACTGTGGCGGCAACATCTACGACTTTATATCCGGCAAGCGGTCCCCTATCCAGTGTCTCGACGATACCCTTCTCCACCGCAGGTATGAAATTACTGGGGATGTTACCACCGACAACCTGGTTGGCGAACTCAAACCCTTCACCACGTTGACGAGCTTCCACTCTGAGGTAGACCTCGCCGAACTGCCCCCTTCCACCAGTCTGCTTCTTGTGCCGATGGTGGCCTTCCGCGTTTCCCCGTATGGTCTCCTGGTAGGGAATACGAAGCTGGGCGGTAACGACTTCGGCGCCAAAACGGGTCTTCAGTCTCTCCAGGATAGTACCAAGATGCAACTCCCCCTGGGCAATGAGGACAGACTGCGAAATCTCTGGATCATACTTGAAAACCAGGCTTGGATCCTCCTCGCGAAGCTGGGAAAGCCCGGTAGCCATGCGATCTTCACCGCCTTTTTCCTTGGGCTCGATGGAAACGGCGATCAGGGGCTCAGGAAATTCTATAGGCGGCAGAGAGACGGGTGCGTTGCGAACGGTCAACGTATCATTGGTATGCGTATGACGTAATTTGACCAAAGCAACGATATCACCGGCTATGGCTTCTGTCACTTCATCGCGGTTGTGCCCGTTCAGACGATATAGCTGTCCTATTCGTTCCGTCTGGTTTTTGTTGACGTTGAAGACTTCCATACCGGGACTGATCTTTCCGGAAAACAGTCTCAGCATGGTCAATTCACCAACATGCTGTTCAGCGATGACTTTGAACACCAGGGAGGCCAGTGGTGCTTCAGGTTTGGGCTCGAGTGTGGTTTTCTCACCGTCCTCGGTACTGAAGGTGAGACCGACTGAATGCACAGGACTGGGGACATACTGAACGATAACGTCCAGCAATTCGCTGACGCCCACTCCGTTATAGGCGTCACTGAACAAAACGGGGATAAGTTCGAGATTTCGCACGGCTTTCTTCAGGCCGCTCTCAATGTCTTCCGCTGACAGTTCGCCATCGCTAAAGTATTTCTCCATCAATTCTTCATCGGTTTCGGCGATAGCCTCAACCAGCTCACTGTGTTTCTCCAGGGCCTCATCTTCCATCTCAGCCGGGATATCAGACGGTGTTCCTTGCCCTTCATCGTATTTGATCAATCGCATATTGATCAAATCGATAATCTGATCAAAGCCTTCACCGGGATTTACCGGAATCTGGACTGGCACCACCTGACGCCCGAAACGTTCTTTCGCGACATCGACAATGGTCTGAGGCTCAGCATCGGATCGGTCCATTTTGTTGATGAGAATCATTCTAGGCAATTCGTACTCAGAGGCGAATGACCACACGCGCTCAGTACCGATCTCAACGCCGCTCACTCCGTCAATCACTACCAGCGCCAGATCGCACACTCTCAGTGCCGACTTTGACTCCGCTATAAAATCAGCGTATCCCGGGGTATCGAGTACATTGAGGTGTGTGTTATTCCAATCCCCATTGAGAACACCGATTTTCAGGGACATCTGTCGTTCGATTTCGCTACGGTCGTAGTCCGAAACAGTGGTTCCGTCCTGGATCCGCCCGATTCTGTTAATGACCCCCATTTTGTACAACATTGACTCTGCCAGCGCAGTTTTTCCGGATCCGGCATGCCCGCATAGAGCAACGTTGCGTATTTCACCAGTACTGTAAGCCAAAGGAGGCCCCCTTCCATATTCTGTGACAGATTCAGGAATTCCCAACTCTACTGACGATTTCGCGCACTTTTGGCATCAGGTAGTGCCGGTTACCAATGGTGAAAACATACCGAGCTGGGGGGTTGATGTCAAATAAACAGGCATCGCTCGATAGCATTGCACAAAAAAAAGGGAACCCAGTTGAATGGGTTCCCCGGTAAAAAGCTCCGGCAGCGACCTACTCTCCCACCGAGTGTCCCCAGCAGTACCATCGGCGCAGGAAGGCTTAACGGCTCTGTTCGGAATGGGAAGAGGTGTTGCCCTTCCGCTATAGCCACCGGAACAAATCCATCAATTTGACAACTGAATGCAGGTTCATACAAATCACCATGTGTACATCTGTGCAGATGATCAATTGTATAAAAATGGTCAAGCCTCACGGCCTATTAGTATTGCTCGGCTAAACACATTACTGTGCTTACACCTGCAACCTATCTACCTCGTAGTCTACGAGGGGCCTTCAGGTGGGTTACCCCACGGGATATCTAGTTTTGGAGTGGGCTTGACGCTTAGATGCATTCAGCGTTTATCCCTTCCGAACGTAGCTACCCAGCGATGCTCCTGGCGGAACAACTGGTTGACCAGAGGTCCGTCCAACCCGGTCCTCTCGTACTAGGGTCAGATCTCCTCAAATATCCTACACCCACGGCGGATAGGGACCGAACTGTCTCACGACGTTCTGAACCCAGCTCGCGTAGCGCTTTAATTGGCGAACAGCCAAACCCTTGGGACCTCCTACAGCCCCAGGATGCGCTGAGCCGACATCGAGGTGCCAAACCGCGCCGTCGCTGTGAGCGCTTGGGCGCGATGAGCCTGTTATCCCCGGAGTACCTTTTATCCGTTGAGCTTCGGCGCTTCCACACGCAACCGTCGGATCACTAAGCCCTGCTTTCGCACCTGCTCGACTTGTAGGTCTCGCAGTCAAGCTCCCTGTATGCCTTTACACTCTTCGCGCGATTACCGACCGCGCTGAGGGAACCATTGGGCGCCTCCGTTACCTTTTAGGAGGCAACCGCCCCAGTTAAACTACCCACCTGGCACTGTTCCCAATCCCGATAAGGGACCAAGGTTAGAACTCTAACAAGGCAAGGGTGGTATTTCAACGGCGGCTCCACGGAGACTGGCGTCCCCGCTTCAAAGCCTCCCACCTATCCTACACATGCAGTGTCAAAGTCCAATACCAAGCTATAGTGAAGGTTCACGGGGTCTTTCTGTCCTGCCGCGGGTATCCGGCATCTTCACCGGAACTACAATTTCACCGAGTCCCTCGTTGAGACAGCGGCCAAGTCGTTACACGATTCGTGCAGGTCGGTTTTTAGCCGACGAGGAATTTCGCTACCTTAGGACCGTTATAGTTACGGCCGCCGTTTACGGGTGCTTCGATTCAGAGCTTCGCCCGAAGACTAACTCCTCCTCTTAACATACCCGCACCGGGCACGTGTCAGTCCCTATACATCGCCTTACGGCTTAGCAGAGACCTGTGTTTTTGGTAAACAGTCGCCCAGCCCGTTTATCTGCGGCCCACTTCGGCTACACCTGCGAGAGGTTCACCTAACATGGGCACCCCATCTTCCGAAGTTACGGGGTTATTTTGCCGAGTTCCTTAACGAGGGTTCACTCGCGCACCTTTGGATTCTCTCCTCATCTACCTGTGTCGGTTTGCGGTACGGGCACCAACAAAACTCGCATAGAGGTTTTTCTTGGCAGCATGATTAGGGTCAGTTTATGCCGCTCAGCGGCTCCCCATCGCTTCTCGGGCTTAAGGCCAACCGGATTTACCTGGATGGCCACCCTACCAGCTTAGACCAGCATTTCCATTCGCTGGCTGACCTTTCACTTCTGCGTCACCCCATAGCTCGAACGTTTTGAAGGTGGTACAGGAATATTTAGCCTGTTTTCCATCGTCTACGCCTTTCGGCCTCGACTTAGGTCCCGACTAACCCCAGGAGGACGAGCCTAGCCCAGGAAACCTTAGATTTTCGGTGAGCGGGATTCTCACCCGCTTTTTCGCTACTCATGCCGACATAATCACTTCCACGTCGTCCAGCAGATCTTACGACCTACCTTCAACCTACAGTGGAACGCTCCCCTACCAATCTCCATCACGCAAGCGTGACGAAAATTCCGCAGCTTCGGTGATGAGCTTAGCCCCGATACATTGTCGGCGCAAAACCACTTGACCAGTGAGCAATTACGCACTCTTTCAATGATGGCTGCTTCTAAGCCAACATCCTGGCTGTCTGCGCAGTCTCACATCCTTTTAGTCACTTAGCTCACACTTAGGGACCTTAGCTGGCGGTCTGGGTTGTTTCCCTTTCGCCTACGGAGCTTATCCTTCGCAGGCTGACTCCCTTGAAACAAGTCTATGGCATTCGGAGTTTGGTTCGGTTTGGTAAGCGGGTAAGCCCCCTAGCCGATCCAGTGCTCTACCTCCACGACTCTTTTCAAAAGGCTAGCCCTAAAGCTATTTCGGGGAGAACCAGCTATCTCCAGGTTTGATTAGCCTTTCACCCCTACCCACAGCTCATCCGAGAACTTTTCAACGTTCAACGGTTCGGACCTCCACAAGATTTTACTCTCGCTTCATCCTGGCCATGGGTAGATCACCTGGTTTCGGGTCTACTGCATGCAACTTGACGCCCTATTCAGACTCGCTTTCGCTGCGGCTACCTTACTGAGTAAGTAAACCTTGCTGCACACAGTAACTCGTCGGCTCATTATGCAAAAGGCACGCCGTCAGGACCGAAGTCCCTTCGACTGCTTGTAGGCATACGGTTTCAGGATCTATTTCACTCTCCTTCTTGGAGTACTTTTCACCTTTCCCTCACCGGTACTAGTGCGCTATCGGTCACAAGAGAGTATTTAGCCTTGGAGGGTGGTCCCCCCAGTTTCCCACAGGGTTTCCCGTGTCCCGTGGTACTTGGGAACTCTAAGAGGAAGTCGACTACCATTTCGCCTACAGGGCTTTCACCTTCTGTGGCAGAACTTTCCAGATGCATTCGGCTATGGTGTCGATTTGTAACTTCCCGGCATGTCTGTACACATGCCAAATAGAGCCCCACAACCCCATCCACACAACGCGCACAGGCTTTACATGCGGATGGTTTGGGCTGTTCCCCGTTCGCTCGCCACTACTTGGGGAATCGCGTTTGCTTTCTCTTCCTACGGCTACTTAGATGGTTCAGTTCGCCGCGTTGGCTTCTCCCAGGCTATGTGTTCACCTGGGGATGATGCAGCATTACCTGCATCAGGTTGCCCCATTCGGAAATCCCCGGATCAAAGGTTGCTTGCACCTCCCCGAGGCTTATCGCAGCTTACCACGTCCTTCATCGCCTTCTTGTGCCAAGGCATCCACCGTACGCCCTTTGTAGCTTGACCAAAAATCTTATACCACTGAGAACCTGTACAAAAGTACGCAAGGCAATTGCTTCGTATGAACCTGCATTCAATTGTCAAAGACCGATCACCCGACATATGGTGGGACTAGGTGGAATCGAACCACCGACCTCACGCTTATCAGGCGTGCGCTCTAACCGTCTGAGCTATAGTCCCTGGGATGTCCCAGTTTCTTTGAAAACCAAATAACGTATACAGGGTTTACCCAATAGAGATTGACCTTGGATGGAGGAGTAAATCCTCATCATTCCTTAGAAAGGAGGTGATCCAGCCGCACCTTCCGGTACGGCTACCTTGTTACGACTTAGCTCGAATCGCCAGCTCTGCCTTCGGCGCTTCCCTCCCTTGCGGGTTGGGACGACGACTTCAGGCATATCCAGCTTTCCTAGCTTGACGGGCGGTGTGTACAAGACCCGGGAACGTATTCACCGCGGCATGCTGATCCGCGATTACTAGCAATTCCGACTTCATGGAGTCGAGTTGCAGACTCCAATCCGAACTGAGACCGGTTTTTTGGGATTGGCTCCACCTCGCGGTATCGCAACCCATTGTGCCGGCCATTGTAGCACGTGTGCAGCCCTGGGCGTAAGAGCCATGAGGACTTGACGTCATCCCCACCTTCCTCCTGCTTATTACAGGCAGTATCCCTAGAGTTCCCGGCATTACCCGCTGGCAACTAAGGACAGGGGTTGCGCTCGTTGCGGGACTTAACCCAACATCTCACGACACGAGCTGACGACAGCCATGCAGCACCTGTCTTGAGGTTCCCGAAGGCACTTCCCTGTTTCCAGGGAATTCCTCAGATGTCAAGCCCAGGTAAGGTTCTTCGCGTTGCATCGAATTGAGCCACATGCTCCACTGCTTGTGCGGGTCCCCGTCAATTCCTTTGAGTTTCAGCCTTGCGGCCGTATTCCCCAGGCGGGGTACTTAATGCGTTAGCTGCGGCACTGAAGGGGTCAATGTCCTCCAACACCTAGTACCCATCGTTTACGGCGTGGACTACCAGGGTATCTAATCCTGTTCGCTACCCACGCTTTCGCAGCTCAGCGTCAGTGCCAGCCCAGGAATCCGCCTTCGCCACTGGTGTTCTCCTAGATATCTACGCATTTCACCGCTACACCTAGGATTCCGATTCCCTCTGCTGGACTCAAGGTATGTAGTTTCGGCTGCAGTTCTCTGGTTAAGCCAGAGGATTTCACAACCGACTTACATACCCGCCTACCTGCCCTTTACGCCCAGTAAATCCGAACAACGCTCGCTCCCTACGTATTACCGCGGCTGCTGGCACGTAGTTAGCCGGAGCTTCCTTTGAAGGTACCGTCAAGTAACGGATGCTATTAACACCCGCACCTTCTTCCCTCCTGACAGGAGTTTACACCCCGAGGGGCTTCATCCTCCACGTGGCGTCGCTGCATCCAACTTTCGTCGATTGTGCAAGTTTCTAGACTGCTGGCCCCCGTAGGGGACTGGACCTTGTCTCAGTTCCAGTGTGGCCGATCACCCTCTCAGGCCGGCTACGCATCGTCGCCTTGGTAGGCCGTTACCCCACCAACAAGCTAATGCGGCGCGGGCCCATCCTCCAGCGGCAGCTTGCAAGCAGAGGCCACCTTTAGGAATGTCGACTTGCGTCACATTCCTTTATCCGGTATTAGCACCTCTTTAGAGATGTTATTCCAGACTTGAGGGCAGGTTACCCACGTGTTACTCACCCGTCCGCCACTCTACTCACCCTCCGAAGAGGGCTTTCTCGTTCGACTTGCATGACTAAGACACGCCACAAGCGTTAGTTCTGAGCCAGGATCAAACTCTCCGAAGAAAGTAAATCACTGTTTAAATCTTACACATTTTACAGAGCTCTATTGAGCAGGGACCCTGTATACGTTATCTGATTTTCAAAGATCGACCGCTCTGTATGGTTCGTGAGCGCAAGGATTAAAAGTAAGCACCAACCCCGAGCATGTCAAGGCCAAATCGAAGAAAACCGATCTTTTTCTGACCATCACGCCCAGGACCATCAATCCCAATCTCTGGCCAGCACATGGCCCAGGGTCTCTGTTGCACGTATCCGAACCCCGTCATCTTGGTCTCCCAGAGCCACTTCCAGCGCGGGAATGGCCGCTGCAAGCTGCAGTAAACCCAGTGACTCCACCGCCCGCACCCGAACGGCAGGAACCGGTTCATCCGCCACCACCCGCGCCAATACCTCTACGGCACGGGGATCTTTTACGCCGATCCTGCCCAGGTGCACGCAAGCAGCAGCGCGCACTGCGGCGCTGGCATCGGTCAGACCAGCCTGTGACAGAACGGGGACGGCATTGCGATGACCGATCTTACCGAGCATCATTACCGCATGCAGGCGCACGCTCTCCTCACTATCGCCCAACGCGCTATGCAGGATGGGAATAGAGCGCACGGTCCCTGCCTCTTTGAGCGCTTCAACCGCCTGTCTGCGAATCATGGGTTCACGGTCCTTCAACGCTTCAGTGAGGACGGTCATGGCCAGATCCCCTCCGACGTGACCCAGCGCCTGAACCGCTTCCAGACGCACCCGGGCATGGTTGTCCCGAAGACCTAGTTGTAAGCTGGCTACGCCCTGCCGCCCACCCACTCGTCCCAGGGCCCGAACTGCCATGACGCGGATCTCCGGATTGGAGTCCTGCAGCATAGTCTGGAGCGCATACACTCCCGCACCGACACCGGGCTGAGACCAGGCCCAGCTCCCCCACAAATGCAGCAACGCTCCAAGCAGGAGGGGTAACATACACTATATATCGGGCCAAGTGTCTCGGTTCTCCAGTCAGGATCCCGCCTCTTTATCCCCGTCCATCTGCTATATACCCATACTGTACGTCCAAAGCTACCCCCGGCTCGGTACGCCATATGCTAAGCCCACCTCATGGCACCACCCCTGCATTCTGCATGATCCGTATCATCAGGTCGATATTCCGTATACCGGTTGCACCTGTAACCATGGGCATTGTGCCGCTGAGACAAGCAGCATGAAAGTCGCGGATCAATATGGAAAGCAGATCCGGTCCCACACTTTCCGATTCACCCATTCGCATCACAGACCGGTATATGCCGGTTTCATCGGGTTTGCCCTCATACTGGGCAAGGGCGCCATTGATACCGAACTGGCGGACAGGCACTCCGTCTGATTTGTCACGAACCACGATCTCGCACTCGCACTCCGAGAGACTCGACCGCATGCGGAAGGTCGCCCTCACCTGGCTACCGGCAAAGCACGTGCGCAGAGACGAATCGTCCAGTTCACTGTCAGGCAACCAGGCTAACAGCAAACTCAACGGATGGGGTCCCATATCAACCCATATCTGCTCCGGTGTGCGCTGGCGTCCCCGTGACAGGGTTTCCATTTCCACGTAAAGACTGCCGATCTGCTCCACAGGGCCATGTGCGGCCTCGTACAGTCTGCCGTATTGATCCAATCCCGCCACATATTGTGTACATATGCCCAGCAGCACACCTCGTTCATCGGCGCGTTGCACCATATCTCGAGCACGACCAAGCTGCAATGCGGGCGGACTCTCCGGATACCATACCAGTGGCTTTTCACACAGCACGTGGCAACCCGCAGAGATTGCGCTCATCGCTACGTCATGGTGCAACTCGTTAGGCAAGCACACATCCACTATGTCCGGGTTTGTCTCGGTCAGCAGAGACGGCAAGTCCGTGTAACCCCGCCCCCGGAAGGAAAATAGCTCCGACAAAGTACTCTCGGTGCGGGCACACGTCTCCAGCGTGGAGCCCAGGAATCCGACGACTTCGGCTCCGGCATCATGGTGCCATTTGGCGTGGTGTTTGCCGATACCACTTGCACCAGCTACCGCAACTCGCAACCCCTTCCCCATGTCGCTGCCCTCCTTCCTAACTCAGAATGTGCTGTACAACGCGAGAAGAGCGAACAGACAAGCTGTCGCTCTTCTCTTCTGCCAGATTTCCAGACCTGCGCCGGACAACGAACGTTCAGCGGGACGACCTGCGACCGCTGGCCATTTTGGCTTCCTTGATGCGCTGCTTGATCCGCTTCTCACGACGCTGGCGCCGCCTCCGAAGCTCTTTTTCGCGCATTCTTCCTTTACTTGATGCCATACGGTCCTGTCCTGTATTCGCGGTCCAGCCTGCGCGGCTGACCGCCTGGTTGCGATGGATACGCTATGCACGCCACCCGGTGCCTCACACATATCCGGTGGTTGATGAATAGTCGGATTGGCTAATGTACCGCGCGCGTTGTAGCTCGTCAAGACGACAACGCCGCTCACCTTCCAGGGTCTGAGACCTCACCTTCCCCCAAGCAACATCCGCAGCAGGGCCATGCGCACATACAGCCCATTGTGTGCCTGACGGAAATACGCAGCCCGGGGGTCCTGGTCTACGGCAGGATCTATCTCGTCCACTCTGGGCAACGGATGCATGATCACAGCATGATCCTGCATGGTATCCAGAACCGACTTGTCGATGATATACTTCCCGCGTGCCTGATCGTACTCGGCGATCCGATCCCCGAAACGCTCGCGCTGGATTCGCGTCTGGTAGATGACATCCACGATGGGGGTCACGTCGTACAGGTCCTCAACCTCCTGGAACATGACTCCGTGTCTTGTCAGGTATTCCTTGATATCGTCCTTCATCCGGACAACCGGGGGCGACACAAAATAGATCACCGGATCTTTGAACTTGGACAGCAAGTAACACAACGAACGGACCGTTCGTCCATTGGCCAGATCACCTACCATCGCCACCTTGATACCGTCCAGATGACCGATCTCGCGTTGAATGGTGTATATATCGAGCAAAGCCTGCGTTGGGTGTTGTCCGGCTCCGTCGCCGGCGTTGATCACCGGAACCGGTGATACCTCGGACGCCGCCTTGCTGGCACCACTCTGGTAGTGCCGCATGACGATCACGTCTGCATAGCCCGCTACAACCCGTATCGAGTCCTGTATGGTTTCACCCTTGGCTGCCGACGAAAACTCCCGGGCGTTCTCGGTGGTGATCACATCACCACCCAACCGGATCATGGCCGATTCGAACGAAAGCCGCGTTCGCGTGCTGGGCTCGTAGAATAACGAGGCCATCACGCGACGGCTGAGGATATTGGAGCCGTAATGCTGCACCACCTGCTCCATTTCGCCGGCCATCTGGAATATTCGAGTCAGGAGCTCAGGATCGAACTGCTGTGCCTCTACGACATGGAACAGGCGGCTCATGGATCACTCCTTGTCTCGAGTCAGGTGAACAGCACAGCACGGGACACGAACAGCCAGCGCAGCCTTGCCGCTGCCCTGGTCGGCCGGTGGTCCTTGAGATGGCCCTCCGTGGATGTCGCGCCGGAACACCGGTCACGACGTCCGCGAACCGCGCATGCGCCGACACGCCGCCATCATGCTCAGCTCGCCGGATATGGATTCCTCGCGCCTGTTTATGGGCTCCGCCTGTTCGTGGCGAAGACTGTCTTACGGCCCCGGAGAAGCGGCGTGTTCCCGCTGTTCCTCAAGCAGATCGAGCAACTCTTCTGTCACGTCATACTGGTCTTTGGCGAATACCAACCCCGTACCAGGAGCCGCCGCATCGAATATGAAATCAAAGTCTCTTTCTTCAGCCAACTTCATCAACGCTGAATTGATCTTCTCGAATATGGGAGAAGACAGCTGCATATTCAGCCGCATCAGCTCGCCTTCAGGCCCGAACTTCATCTCCGTGTATTCCTGAAGCTCACGCACCTGGGCGTCGAAGTCTGCCTGAAGTTCCGCCTTGCGGGCTTCACTCATGAGCAGCTCCTGCTTGCGAAAATCTTCCCTCATCCTCAGCAGACGCCTTTCCCGTTCAGTGGCTTCGCGCTCGAACTGCTGTCGCCTTTCATCGAGCTGCCGTTGGGCCTCCTGAAACTCCGGTAGACGATCCTTCAACACGTCGGAGTCGATGAAACCCAGTTTCAAATTGGCTCCGGCTGTAGTATGGACCAGGCTCAACACGAGAACGGCCAAAATCGCCAAGGTTGTTCTATGTTTCATGGCGGCTCCTCTTTCCATCTATACGAACTCACAGAGTCTGCGAACAGTCTGTGCGTCGATCTGCAGGATTGATCTGCAGGCAGGCTCTAGCATGCAGAATATAAACTGCTTGCTGGGCACGTGAAAGTGTGGCTGGGCGGATAACCGGAGAGCTCGGTGTCCATGCTGACCGGTGGCACGGCTTGCAGCGCATGTCCTGGCATGCAACGAATGCACAGGAATGTAGATCTGCCACCCCTTGTCATGCTCATGTACGGATCAGCACGCCATCAGAAAAACTGTGGGCCCAGCTGGAAATGGGTTTCCCAGCCGGCACGGGCACCATCGACCTTGGGCCGGTTGAATCCGTACCCGAAGTCGAAGCCAAGCGTTCCCAGCATCGGCGTCACCACTCTGAATCCGAAGCCGATGGATTTCCGCAGATCGAATGGATCCACATCAAAGACACCGGTCCAGGCGTTGCCGGCATCGGCGAATAACAGTCCGTACACCTGCTGCTCGGCCAGCGGCACCCGGTACTCCAGGTTGATGACCAGCATGGAGTTACCGCCGATGGGAGGACCAGTCCTTTCCGGGCGACGCGGACCCAGGGATTGGTCCGGATAACCCCGGACCTGGCCGTCCCACCAGTCCACCCCACCAGGTGTGAACCTCTCCCAGAAGGGGATATTCACATTGTCCTGATCCGTAAAGCCTTTGACGACTCCCAACTTGGTTTCCAGGCTCCAGACGAATTTCCACCAGCTGGGACGATAGTGGTTGAATTTCACCTCATGCCGGTGAAAACTCACATCGCCACCGACGGCGGAGGTGGCCAACTGTGGCTTGTAGCTGAAAAACGTGCCGCGACTGGGAAAGTCCGACTTGTCGCGAGTATCGCGCTGATAGGTCAGATCGAACGTACTCGTCTGTCGCGGTTGATAGCGGGGGTCGTGCTGAAGCTCCTCATACTCCTCGCTGAAGTCCGAGTACTTGGATCTTTCCAGACGATAGCCGATAGACAGCCGTGAATACGCGGGTTTGGTCAGACGGCGCCCGATTCTAACCGTGACGGCATCCCGCTGGTAATCGTAGAATTCGAAGTATTGCTGCTGCAGCGTGTACAACTGGGCCGACAGGCTGGTGGGCGTATCGAATAACCAGGGTTCGGTGAAGCCGATGAGGAACTGCTCACGGCGCGTACCGAATTCCCAGCTGAAATTCACGTTCTGCCCGCGGCCGCGGAAGTTGGGAATCTGCAGTCCGATCTGCCCGACAAGCTTGTCCCGATCACTGTATCCGGCGCCCATGGAGGCCTGACCGGTGGGGCGTTCCTCGACCTGGAAAGTCAGATCGACATAGCGATCCTGTCCCGACGGACTGTACTCCGGAATGACCTGGACATCCTTGAAGAAATTCAGCATGAATATTCTGCGCTGACTCTCCTGCAGAAGGTTCTGCCGGTACACGTCCCCGGGACGCAGTTCGATCTCGCGCCGGATTACCTTCTCCCGGGTCCTGGTATTGCCCGCGATGTTGACGCGTCTGACCGTCCAGGGATGTCCCTCGAAAATGGTGAAGGCAACATCAACGGTATTATCCCGGAAGCTCTCCGCTGCATCGACCCGTGTGTCCAGATACCCTTTCTCGAAGTAGGCCAGCCGTACCATGTCCGCAAGCTGCTGTCCGGAGAAACGATACAGGCCCTTGGAGTCGACACCGAGCGCATCGGCCAGATCATCGCTGGTGAACAGTTCATTACCCAGGAAACTGATATCCCCCAGGTAGAACCGGGGACCCTCATCGATGTCCAGTTCGATGAACAGATTGCGCCGCGTATCGTCGTAATATACACTGTCCGAACGAAGCTCCGCCTGCTGGAATCCGTGGTACCGGTACACCTGCAGTATTCTCTCCAGATCCTCATCGTACACTTCCCGCTGGAATTCACTGCTGCGCCACCAGCGGCTCTCCTTGGTTTCCATCTGTTGCACGATGTCATACACGGACAGACCGGAGGTGCTGCGCTGTACAGCACTGCCCGGACGGCGCGGGTTGAACGGAGGGTGTCGTTCTTCGCTGACTGTTCCGTCGGCATGTCGCAAGCGCACGTCGATAGCCTTGACCCGGACCTTCTGCCCCTCATCGATATCGAATTGGACGTATACCGTGCCCTCCTCTTCGCCGTCGAAGAGCTGTCCCTCTACCTGCGCCTGCAGGTAGCCTTTCTGCCGGTACAAGTCTGTCAGGGTCTGTTGGCTTCGGGCGACATCCCATGGGGCGATCACCTGCCCGCGCACCAGGGAGAGCTCCTGCTGAAGCGTCCGTTCATCCAGCTTGTCGTTACCCATGAACCGCGTACCCTGCAGGGTAGGCAGTTCCCTGACAACGACGATGACCTTCACCCCTCCCGGCGCCGGTTCTCCGTAGATCTGTATGTCGTCAAATACGCGCAGACCCTGAAGGTTGCGTACCGCCTCCTGCACGTTTTCCTGAGACAACGTTCTGCCCGTCTCCAGCCCGAGGGTTGAACGGATCAGCGATTCCGAGACCTTGCGCAGATCACCACTGATCTCGATCTCCACGATCGTCTCGGCCCGAGCTGCGGAGCTCGCCAGCAATCCGAATACTCCGACCACCAACAAGGACTTGATAAGCGACATATTGAATACCCGCGTTACCTCTGTGAGGATACTGGTGCTGCCCCGGTCAATGACAAGCCGCCTTATCCGTGGACAAAGCGGCTTGATGAGGTCAACAAATTCCGCTCGAACGATCGATCATACATGATTCGATAGACGATCGAGCTCAGCTAGAGGTTTCCCCGTCCTTTTCCTGAACGGTCTCGCTGCTGACCCGTTCGTCGTCGAAGACGAGTATGTCACCTTTTTTAGTGGCACGAATCCGACTGCCTTCACCGAAACGCCCCTGAAGAATCTCTTCAGCCAACGGATCTTCAAGCAGCTTCTGAATGGTGCGTTTCAGGTAGCGAGCTCCGTAAGTCTGGTCAAAGCCCTTGTCCGCCAACAGATTCTTGGCTCCCTGCGTGATGCGCACCCGGATATCTTTGTACTGCAGCCGTTGTTTGACCTCGCTCAACTGAATGTCGATGATCTGAACGATGTCTTCCCGTGACAGCGCGTGGAAAATGACGGTGTCATCAACCCGGTTGAGAAACTCCGGGTTGAAGGTCTGCTTCAGGGCCTCGTTGATCTTGCCCTCCATGACGGTGTGAACACTGTCCGCATCGGCCTTCTGGAATCCGAGCACACCGCCGGTGCCGACATCACGACTACCCACGTTGGAGGTCATGATGAGTACCGTGTTACGGAAATCCACCTTGCGTCCGGTGCTGTCAGTCAACCGCCCCTCATCCAGTATCTGCAGCAGGACATTGAACACGTCAGGATGAGCCTTCTCGATTTCGTCCAGCAGAACCACCGAATAAGGCCGGCGACGCACTTTTTCCGTCAACTGCCCGCCTTCATCGAACCCGACATATCCGGGCGGCGCACCGATAAGACGCGACACCGCGAATTTTTCCATATACTCCGACATGTCGACAGTGATCAGCGCGTCCTCATCGTCGAACAGAAATTCCGACAACTTGGCAGCCAGATACGTCTTACCAACCCCCGTGGGCCCAAGAAAGATGAACGAGCCTATGGGGCGCTTGGGATCCTGCAACCCGGCGCGGCTGCGCCGAATGGCACGCGCCACCGTGGCGACGGCCTGTCTCTGGCCGACCACCTTTTTGCGCAGTGCCCGCTCCATGTCCAGGAGGCGTTCGGTTTCTGTCTTGGCCAGCCGGGATATGGGTATGCCGGTCATGCTGGATATGACTTCGGCGATGTCGTCTTCCGTGACCTTGACGACCTCGTCACGCACCTGCTCCTCCCACCGGCGCCGTTCCTGCTGTAATGTCTCACTCAGAGTGAGTGCTTCATCCCGAAGACGCGCAGCCTCCTCGAAATCCTGCCGCTCCGCCGCTTCGTTTTTGCGCCGGTTGATCTCCTGGATCTCTGCCTCCAGCTTGCCGATTTCCTCCGGAGGGCTGAGACGCGCCAGATGGACGCGGGAGCCGGTTTCATCGATCACGTCAATGGCCTTGTCCGGCAGGTAACGATCACTGATATACCGATCCGCCTGGCGCACGGCGAAGGCAACGACTTCGTCCGCGAATTCGACGTGGTGATGAGCCTCGTAATTGACCCGCAAGCCCTTGACGATCTCAACGGTGTCCTCAGCGGAAGGCGGATCCACCATGATGGTCTGAAAACGCCGTTCCAGAGCTCCATCTTTTTCTATGTGCTTGCGGTACTCATCCAGCGTAGTAGCGCCGATGCACTGCAGTTCGCCGCGGGACAAAGCTGGTTTGAACATGTTGGAAGCATCCAGCGTACCTTCAGCGCTGCCGGCCCCGACGATGGTATGCAACTCGTCGATGAAGATGATGATATCCGAATTCTGCTGCAGTTCGTTCATCACCGCCTTGATGCGTTCCTCGAACTGACCCCGATACTTGGTGCCGGCGACCACTCCCCCCATATCCAGGGTCACCAGGCGCTTGTCCAGCAGAATCTGCGGCACCCGCTTCTCTATGATGCGCTGCGCCAGACCCTCGACGATGGCGGTCTTGCCCACACCCGGATCACCGATCAGGATGGGGTTGTTCTTCTTTCTGCGGCTCAGCGTCTGCGTGACCCGCTCGATCTCCTTCTGCCGGCCGATGACCGGATCGAGTTTTCCTTCACGGGCAAGCTGGGTGAGATCACGGCCGAAGTGATCCAGAAACGGGGTCTTGCCCTTTTTGCCTTTTTCCTTGCGGCTGCTGCTCTTGCCTTCGATGACCGCCATCGTTTCCTCGAATGCGGCCTTGTAATCAACCCCGAATGCCGCCAGTATCTGCGCGGCCACCCCCTCCTTGTCTTTCAACAAGGCCAGCAGGAGATGCTCGATGTCCACAAACTGGGTCTTCATCTCCTTGGCTTCGTTGGCAGCCACTTCCAGTATCTGCTTGGCACGGGGAGTAAAGGGGACCTCGCCAACCGTCATAGTGCCTCCGGACGTGGCGACATAATCCTCTATGGATTGTTTTACGGTCTCCAGGCTCAATCCAAGATTGGTCAGGACCGTCACCCCCTTACCCTTACCGTCTTTCAGAATACCGAGCAGAAGGTGTTCCGTTCCGATGTAGTTATGACCCAGACGCGCGGATTCTTCACGAGCCAGTTGCATTACCCGCTTGACCCCGTCCGTGAACATGTTGTTCATGTATTCGGTCCTCCCTTGTTGCCGGCCCTTTGACACTGGCCGGCTACCGCATGCTCTGATGATGTACGGTAATGATGTAAAACATAGGACCTGGCGAAGCGGCCCAGGTGTGACAGTACATTGAACGCAGGATGCGTGCTGAGGTTCCCTGCGCAAGCCACCATCCGCCAATGGGTGCCGAGGTAGTCTTGATGGGCACCACCGCCCTCTTTCTTCGCGGTGCTGGAGAACCTACCAAAGCCCCCCTGCCTTGTCAAGGTGATGCAGAAGAGAGCCTTCCGGAAACCGCGCGTGCGTCATCCGCCGCCCTCACGGCTGGCGAGTCCGGCCATCTGCCGGCGCACTGAACGGGCCCGCAGCACGTCGCGCTCACCGGACTGGAGCACAGAACCGTGCTCAGCCTGCAGGTGAGCGGATTGAGTGGTGATCATGAGCCGATTCATGAATGACGAAGGCACGCTGTCGATCAACCGCAGGCTGCGACCGAGGCGAACGGCGGAGAGCAGATTCATGAATTCCTGACTGCTCAACACCCGTGCATTGGACAGCAGACCGTAAGCCCTCCAGACTTTGTCCTCCACCTGCGAGGCCGCTTCCCGCATCAAGTCGGACTGAGCATCCCGCTCGAATCCTAGCAGCTTCTGCGTGATGCGGATCAGACCATCCACCAGATCCCCGTCACTATACCCCAACGTGGCCTGATTCGAGACCTGGAACAGGTTGCCCACGGCGCGAGTTCCCTCGCCATGGAACCCGCGCACGCAGAACGCCATCTGGTTCAGTCCACGCAGTACCCGCTCCATTTCGTCGCAGAGAACCAGAGCCGGTAGATGGACCAGAACCGAAAGGCGCAATCCGGTGCCGGTATTCGTCGGACAGGCCGTCAGATAACCCCACTGACGATCGAACGCATAGTCCAGGTGCCGCCCCATTGCATCACTCAGGGCGTTGACGCGCTTCCCGGCTTCTTCTGCCTGGAAGCCGGACACCAGGGCCTGCAGGCGCAGATGGTCCTCCTCGTTGATCATGGCGCCCATCGACTCGTCCCGGGCGAACAGCACACCGCGAGGGCCGCTGCCTTCGGCCAGGGCCGGACTGATCAGATGACGCTCCACGAGTGCGCGCTGGGCGTTCTGCTCCAACCCCTCCATAGGTAGAAAGGTGGCGTCCTCCAACCAGGTGCTGGTACGGGCCGCATCCAGTACCTGACTGATGACGCGATCGCGTTCCGCGTCCGAGGCCTTGTGGGGGAATGGAAGCGCGCCGATATTGCGGGCAAGCCGGGCCCGGCTGCTGACCACCATCCCGTCTTCGTCTGCCACACCCTGGAGCCAACTGGCCGAGTTGCGTATCAACTGACCAAGGTTCATCGGCTCCCGCCTTCTGTATCCGCCGCCGTACTGTCGTGAGGCGCTGCGCTGCCGTCCCTGTCCAGCATCCGTATCCGATCTCGCAGACGGGCGGCCTGTTCATAGGCTTCTGTCGCCACGGCCCGCGCCAGCTCCTCCTGCAACGCTGCCAGCTCCTTCCCCCTCGATGCGCTGCGCTCCTGCGGAACCGGTTTTCCCTTGTGGCAGACCGATCCATGGATGCGCTTCATGAGCTGCTCCAACTCACCGGCGAATGCCTGGTAACAGGCCGCGCAACCGAACCGGCCGCGCTTGCGGAATTCCCCATAGGTGGTATCGCAGCGCGTGCAGCTCAACTGCGCGCCCTTGCTGTCATCGAGCTGCTTCAATTCCGTGTGCATGGTGCTCGATGGCGTTGAAGCAACCTCGGTCGTTCCACGCACAGTTCTTTTCTGGGTATGGGAGGCCATGCATTCCGTACACATGAAGAGACTATTCTTTTCGTTGCCGGCAATGTGGGTGTATTGCACGGAAGCCTCTTGCTTGCCACATATCTGACAGTTCACGACTCTGTCCTTCTGCCATCGGGTGTTCCGGAAAAGTGAAGCCTGCCGCCTTCGAGCAATGCCATGCGGTTCGCTCGTTCAGCCAACCCCCGATCATGAGTCATAATGATAAAGGCCTGCTGGTAGGCTTGCGCCAGCTCGGTGATCAAATCGTGCAGCACCTCGCTGGTGGCCTCGTCCAGATTGCCCGACGGCTCGTCAGCAAGCACCACTTCGGGACGTCTGATGAGCGAACGCACCACAGCCACACGCTGACACTCCCCTCCCGACATCTCGGTCGGCCGGTGATGCAGGCGGTCCGTCAAACCCACCCGCTCCATGAGACGCAACGCCTCCTCCCTTCCCGCTTCCATATTCTCGCCACAGATCAACACCGGCATCAACACGTTCTCGAGAGCGGTGAACTCAGGCAGCAGGTAGTGGAACTGGAAGACGAAACCTATATGGCGGTTGCGGAACGCTGCCAGCTCGGGTTCCGACAGCCTCATGACATCCGTGCCGCGGATCTCCAGCTGTCCCCGGGTGGGCTGATCCAGCGTTCCCAAGACATACAAGAGCGTACTCTTGCCCACGCCGGACGCACCCATCACCGAGACCATCTCGCCCTGCCGCACTTCCAGATCCACATGCGACAGCACGCGAAGGGGTCCGCGCTCAGTATCATAGTGTTTACCCACTGCAGTCGCCCGCAGGACTACGTCACCGCACCTGCGTTCGCCGTAACCCGACGAGTCACATGACATATCGTATAGCATCCACGGGCATAAGGGCCGCCGCCTTGCGGGCCGGGTAGACCGAGGTCAACAGACAGATGACCATGCTGACCGCCGAAACCAGCAAAAAATCGGTGACCACCATGTCGACCGGCAACGAACTGATCAGATAGACGTCGCCGGGTATGGAGATGATCTCGTACCGTTGCTGTATGAAACAGACTGCATATCCTATGAGGCATCCGAGCACCGTTCCCACGACTCCGATGATCAGGCCCTGCAGCATGAAAATCCGGCGTATGGATTTGGACGTGCACCCCATGGCCCGCAATATCCCGACATCGCGCGTCTTGATCACCACGGACATCGCCAGGATGGACATGATATTGAACGCCGCAACGAGGATGATCAGGCTCAAAGCGATGAAAATGGCCCATTTTTCCAGGCGAATCCAGCGAAAGAATTCAGGAAAGATCTGCGTCCAGTCCCGCACCACGTACGGGTACCCCAGCATGTCCTGCAAAGCGTCGCGCACGTTCCTGGCCGCGTAGATGTCGCGCACGCGCAGATGGACATGGGTGGCCCTGTCGCCCAGTCCGAGGATATTCTGCGCATCAGCCAGCGAGACGAAGGTCATACTGCGGTCGAACTGGTACATACCGCTCGAAAAGGTGTCGCTGATCAGAAATGGCCAGAATCTGGGGCGAAAACCACCGTCCAGGAGTATCTGTTCGGGATCGATATTGTCCACGGTCAACAGCAACACCTCGAAGCCGGGACCGACTTTGAGCACGTCCGCCAGCTCCCGGCCCAGGATGATGCCGCTGTAGTCCTCATCCGGCAAGGGACCCAGCAGGATCTGCTCATCAGGATCGTAGAGCAGGTGGCGCGGCAACTCGGACACCGCCGCAAAGCTGTGTGGTTCGATACCCAGCAGCTCGATGCCATCCACGCGCATGTCCCGCTTGGACATGATCACCCCCTTGGAGCTGATCACCGGGGCTGCCGCGGTGACCTCGGGGTGGGTGGTCACCTGGTCGATAACGTGGCGATAGTCCGGCAACGCTTCCCCGTAGGCCGTGACCATGATGTGGTAATTCATCCCGATCAGGCGGTTCTTCACTTCACCGGAAAATCCATTGGTGACGGACAGCATGATGATCAGCGCCGCCACCCCCAGCACCACGCCACCGACGGCGATGTACGATATCAGCGAAATGAAACCGGTACGCCGGCTCGAGCGCAGATAGCGTCTGGCGAGAAACAGTTCGTTGGCCACCTCAAGCTTCTCCGCATGCTCTGTGCTCTTGACCCGAATCGCTCAAGCCACTGCCTGGGTCAGATACGCCTTGATAAATTCGTCCAGATCCCCGTCCATGACGGCCTGTACATTGGCTGTTTCGCAATCTGTCCTGTGGTCCTTGACCATGTTGTAGGGATGGAAAACGTAAGAGCGAATCTGGCTGCCGAAATCGATGGCCATCTTGGTGCTCTCCACCGCATCCTGCTTTTTCTGTTCTTCAGCCCGAAAATGCTGATAGACCCGGGCTGCCAGTATCTTCAGTGCCGTGGATTTGTTCTTGAACTGGGAACGTTCGTTCTGACACTGCGCCACGATGCCGGTGGGAATGTGCGTCATCCGTACAGCGGATGAGGTTTTGTTGACATGCTGTCCCCCGGCGCCGCCGGCGCGGAATACGTCGATCTGCAGCTCCTCATCCGGCAGGTTCACCTCGATCTTCTCGTCCACTTCCGGATAGACGAAAACAGAAGCGAACGAGGTGTGCCGCCGGCTGTTGGAGTCGAACGGCGATATCCGGACCAGGCGATGCACACCAGCCTCCGCCTTGAGGTAACCGTAAACGTAGTCTCCCTTGAGCTCCATGGTCACGCCCTTGAGTCCGGCTTCGTCTCCGGGAGTCAGATCCATGACGTGCCACTCGAACTGGCGGCGTTCGGCCCAGCGGGTATACATCCGCATCAGCATTTCGGCCCAATCCGCGGCCTCCGTTCCACCGGCTCCGGAATGAATGACGAGGATGGCGTTCTTGGGGTCGTCTGCGTCGCTGAGCATGGTCCGGAACTCGAGATCATCGATCACCGCCATCAGACGGGCCGTTTCCTGTTCCAGTTCCTTTGCCGTTGCCGGATCGTCATCCCCTTCCGCCAGGGCGTGAAGCTCGATCAGGTCGTCTCCTTGCTGTTTGAGACGATCCCATGTCTGTATGGTGCTCTCCAGTAGACGAGCTTCCCTGGACATGGATTCAGCGCGCTTGCGATCGTGCCAGAACCCGGCACCGGACATCCCTTCCTGGAGTATGGCGAGCCGCGCTCGCTTGCTCTCCAAGTCAAAGAAACCCCCTTAACCGTTCCAGACGGTCCTGGCACATGTGCAGTTCTTCCAGTGTGGGCATCTTAGTCCTCCATGGTTGGTCCGCAGGCCTGTCTGTCTGCGGGATTAAGGCTCGTAGCGGTCGAAAAGCAGATTTGTGGCCACTCTGTCCCGGGGAATCTCGAACAGGAGCTGGCCCTCCAGCACGTCGCCCTGATCCAGCTGTATGTGGTTTCCATACTGGATGAAGAAAGGCGACCGGGCCAGAGGATAATGGCGCACGTTGTGATCGTCTACCATGCGAAATGACCTGGGCACAACAGGAAAGCCGATCTTGATGCGCGCCGCCAGCCGCACGTCGACAACCGCGAACTTGTGGTCCGTATCCGCCGGCCCGCGGAAATAATCCACATACCGCAGACCGCCGTCCGGCACCTCGCAGATGATCGGCCGTTGGATCCGGTCGAACAGATCCGGCAGCTGATCCAGTTTCTCACCACTCCCACCGGCCAGTCGCACGAACAGGTATATGGGCAGGCCCAGCAGGGCCAGGGGCACTACGATACGGCGCAGCAGAACGACGTACGCCTCCACCCGGGATTTCGGTTTTTTTACACGATAGTCCATCAGGACTCCTGGCAACGCTCATCAAACGAAGACTGGGAAGACGCATTGCGGTTGCTTCCTGTCCGGTACCGTACTGCGACTCACTCGCCGTCTCCTCGCACCACCGCAAGGCTCCCCCGGCGCGAGATGGTTTTCCCGGTCAACCGATAATACAACACTCCGCTGGCAAGCCGTTCGTTGCGCTCCGCCTCCATCCGGCCGATATCCCACACCAGAGCCTGTCCCGGGTCCGTGTGCTCCCCGGGATAACGGGACCATTCCTTGGTGAACACCAGTTGTCCCGAGACACTGAAAATGCTGATCCGCCCATGGTCACCTTCGGTGAGCATGACAGGGAAGTGCACCGTATGGTCGGCCGCCCTGACCGGATTGGGGAAGGGCGCGTCGGCGAATGCCGCATCCGGCAGCGGTGTATCCAGTCCACTGGCTGCCCGCGCATCCACCTGTCCCCAGCCGTACAGGTTGTCCGGTCCCGTTTCTCCCAGATCCAGAGCGGTGGAACGCAGGGCCTCCAGCACGTCCTCAGGGGTCCATTCCGGTTGGGCCTGCAGCAGCAGCGCACAGACCCCGGCAACCAGCGGTGCGGCAAAGGAGGTGCCATGAACGCGCATATAGCCGCCGCCGCGAATGTTGGCCGCCACCACACCTTGTCCCGGAGCCACCAGATCCGGCTTGATGCGGCCATCCGCCGTGGGCCCATGCGAACTGGTAGAAGCCAGCACAGGATCCCGTGTTCCCGGCAGAGGCACGTCGACCGAACCCACGGCGATGACCCCGGGTGCGTCCGCGGGTGTGGTGATGGCATTCCAGACCGTACCCGCCTCGTTGCCGGCAGCTACGACCACTACCATACCCCGCTGCACAGCCGCGGCCGCCGCCCGGGCGGTGACCGTCGTGCGGCCATCCAGATCGTCAAACGTGTATCCTGTACCATCATCCCATGTCGTATAACCCAGCGAACTGCTCACGATATCCGCTCCCAGACTGTCCGCCCATTCCAGTCCGGCAACCCAACGGTCCTCTTCTATCGGCATCTCCTCGCCGTTGTCTTCCGTCTTGCCCAATATGAACCTGGCCCGGGGGGCCACGCCCACGAACCTCCCTGCATCATCTCCGGCGATCAACGACAACACCTGCGCGCCGTGAATATTCTGGTCGGAACGGGTTTCGTCTCCGGTTACGGGCTGGTCCGTCTGATCCGTAACCGTGTCGTTGCCGTTGATGAAGTCCCTGGCCGCTATCACCTGAAGCTGTGCGAACGCCGGATGCTCGGTGTAATGATAACCATTGTCCAGGAGTGCCACACGCACACCGGTACCATCCAGGCCCGCCCTATGCAATGCCGTGACCCCGATCTGCGCCAGCTGTTCGTACGCCCAGCCATGACGGCCCAGAGATCCGCTGTCTGATGGCACCAGCGGCTTTCCCACTACATCCGATGGCGTCCGGGTCAGGCGTCGCACCGGTTCCACACCGGCAATCAGGGGATGCGCGCGCAGCCGGTCTACCTCCCCGGCGCGGAGCTCTGCGCTGACCGCGTTGAGCCAGCGGGACTGGAAGCGGATCCGGATGTCGTGTTCCTGGAGCCAGTCCAGCGCCGCCGGGTCCAGTGGCAGCCCCAATTGACGGCTGGTGGGTTCGAAGGAGTCGGCGTGCCAGTCCAATATCCGGCCATCGGTATCCGTCTTGGCAACCAGATAGATCCAGTGGGGGGCGCCAGCGGATACAGCAGGCGCAGCCGGGAGCAGTGACCCCGCAACCACCAGCAAAGCGGCTGCCAACCAGCAACGAGCCATCATCAGGGTTTCACCGACCTCCGTTGGCCGGCGGCGGTGCCGGACGTCGGTCGATGATATCCGTACCCTCGGGTACGACGAATTCGAAAAGCGAGTCGTCCAACCGGCGATCCGTCTCCACCCCGCGCAGAGTGTAGGTGGTCACATTGCCGTTCGTCTCGAATTGTTCGACCCGGCGCAGGTACCAGCGCCGACGGTCTATCCACACCTTCAGCTGGACCACCTGCGTGGTTTCGGCATACGGTTCCATGATCAACAGATGGCAGGAACGCCCATCCAGCTCTGCCTGCTCCGTCGCAATAGGCCGGAACCGGCCGCTGTAGTCCATGAGAATCTCCCAGGGCGTCTGCAAATCCGCCTGGTATGGGCTGACGATAGCCTGTTCGTTCCGCGGAGTATAGGTCCAGATGGCTTCTCCATCCGCCACGACCAGGCTGCCATCTTCCATCTCCACACGAAACTCGTCCGGGCGACGCAGGTACATGCGTCCCTCCCGGGACGAACTGCGGTCCAGGGCGGCCCAGTGGAACTCCTTGTGGATGCGGGCGGAAAAAGTGCGATACCGGGCGAAACGTTCCTGCGCCCTTTCCATAACCTCGATCGCGGACATAGCCCGCCCCGGTTGCACTCCAACCACCACCAGAGCGCAGGCCAGAACAGCCATCTTATGCATGGTAACACCGGTCTTCATGATATTCGCTCAAGCCTCCTCTCCGTCCCCGTCCAAAGCATCGCCGTTCACCAGAATCTGGCGCGGCCTGGCACCCTCGGCAGGACCCACGATGCCCGCGCTCTCCAGTTCGTCCATCAGACGTGCCGCCCGTGAGTACCCCACCTTCATCCGACGCTGCAGAAAGGATGTGGACGCCTGTTGAGTGTCGATCACAAGCCGCGCCGCTTCGTCGAACAGTTCGTCCTGGTCATCCCGGGACGAGGCGATTCCGACCTGTCCCCCGAACACCGGCACCTCTTCCGGTTGACACGGACTCGCCCTGAGCGCCTCCACCAGCGCCTCGGTTTCCTCGCTGGAAACATAGGCGCCGTGCACGCGCACAGGTTCGCCCTGTCCGCCGGGCAGAAAAAGCATGTCACCACGACCCAGAAGCCGCTCCGCTCCGTTCATGTCCAGGATGGTGCGCGAATCCGTTTTCGTGGCCACCTGGAAGGCAATCCGCGAGGGGAAATTGGCTTTGATCACTCCCGTGATGACATTCACCGACGGACGTTGCGTGGCCAAAATGATGTGTATTCCTACAGCCCTCGACTTCTGAGCCAGCGCCATAAGAGAAGTCTCCACCTCCGCTGGCGCTGTCAGCATGAGGTCGGCGAACTCGTCGATGACGATGACGATATAGGGCATGGGGGCCGGTTTCTGCCCTCCGTCCCCGTCAGGACCATCACTCAGTTTCTCCGCCTTCCGATTGTAGTCTGCCAGATTGCGCACACCGATACAGGCAAGCCGCGTATAGCGCGCTTCCATCTCCGCCACAGCCCATCTCAACGCTTCGGCGGCCTTCTTGGGTTCCGTGACCACCGGCACGAGCAAATGGGGAATACCGTTGTACATGGTCAGTTCGACCACCTTGGGATCCACCAGCAGCAGACGCACCTGTTCCGGTGTGGACTTGTACAGCAGGCTGCAGATCAGACCGTTGATGCAGACACTCTTGCCCGCTCCGGTGGCCCCGGCGACCAGCAGATGCGGCATCCGGGTCAGGTCCGCCACGTAAGGCTGGCCGGAGATCGTCTTCCCCAGCGCCATGGTCAGTCTGGATTCGGACTGCCGGAAGACTTTGGCCTCCAGAATTTCACGTAAATACACCGTCTCCCGATGCTCGTTGGCGATTTCTACCCCGACCACCGATTTCCCCGGCACGGGTGCCTGAATCCGTATGCCATTGGCGCTCATCACCCGGGCCAGATCGTCAGACAGCGTCACGATGCGGTTCACCTTGATCCCGGCCGCGGGTTCCACTTCGTAACGCGTCACCACAGGTCCCGGACTGACCTCGACCACCTTACCGCTGACATCGAAGTTGCTCAATGCCTGCTCCAGCTTCTGCGCTCTGGCCCGCAGCGCATTCTCATCCACCTTACCCTGTGCTGACGGCACTTCGTCCAGCAGGTCCACGCTGGGCATCTGGTACTCCTCCGGAGCGGGTGCCCGGCCACCACCGGCACCGACTTTCTGGACCAACGGTGCCGACCGTTCTTCGGGCGCCTGCGCCGCATCATGCCTGGGTTTGCGGGACACACCTGCGGAAGCGGCGGAATCAACGGAAAAAGCGGCTGTATCAGCGCCGGTGGGCGAAGGCGAAGCTCGCTCTACCGCGGGCTGCTCTGGTTCGGTCTTGTCACCCCGCAACCCCCCTCCGGCAGCCGCATCGCCACTCTTGAGACCGCCGATCTGCATAGCAGTTTCCGCCGGTTCGCGGACCGCAGGGGGTGCTACAACCAGAACCTCCTCCTCGTCCCACTCATCCTCCCGGTCCTCTCCCGGACCGATGTCGTCGTCCGTGTCGAAGTCCTGCTCCTGGTCAGCATCTCGATCGTCCCTGGCCCGCGCCCGCTGCTGGCGCGCCGCCAGGCCGGCGCGGATACGGTGCAACAGGTCCACGGGCAGCGACAGCGTCATCATGCATATACGGCGCAGCACGGCCAGCCCCCATAGCAGTCCGTGCCATAGCCGGGCCAGCTGGATATCGAAACCCAGGATAAAGGAGGCCAGGCCCAAGGCAACCAGCAGGATCCACGATCCGGGCCGGCCGACATACGGGATCAGTATGCGATCCGACGCCGCGATACCCAGCCATCCGCCAAGACGAAATGCCGTGTGTGACGAGTAATGCGGCAGACCCGACGCAATGCTCAGCAGCAATGCCACGCTCAGCAGCCCGGCGGTCCGTTGCACCGTGCCGGCGACCGGCGCCCCGCGGAGACGGCTCCCCCCCCAGAGAAGCGCCAACGCGGGTAACACGTACCCCGCGTACCCCAGGAACAGGAAAACCGCATACGCGATGCGGGCACCGATCTGGCCGCCCCAGTTACTGCTGTCTCCGGGAGCTATGCCGGCATTCGGATAGTCTCCGGGGGAGTAGGAAACCATGCTGATCAGGACAAAGACACCAAGCCCCACCAGCAGCACGCCTTGAGCCTGCGCGCTCCGGTTGCTGTGGGTGAAACGACTGCGGGTTTCGGTCATCGATCGTTCGGCTCCCGGCTATGCTCAGATCATCCCGTAGCGCTTGCGTAAGGTCCATTCCAGAACGAGCAGCACCAGCACTACCGCCAGAGACCACGACAACGGCCACAGGCTGTATACCGCCCGTTCCCGCTGTACGCGCCGTTGCAGTGGCATGTGTTCCAGGAGTTCCGCCCAGTGTTGCAGCGGCAAGGCAACGCCCCCCGATACCCGGGCCATTTCCGCGAGCAGTTCCGGATTGGCGCGCATGTCGACCGATTCAAGGGTATAAGGCTCCACGACGAAATGCCCTTCATCCTGCCCGATTTCCCGTCCTGCGACAGCAGCACTGGCCGTAAAGCGATATTGGCCGGGTTCCGGTGTGGGCCATTGAGCCCGGTAATGGCCTCCTCCCTGATCGAGCAGCGGTATGCTAACCTGCCCCGGCTCCAGTTCCAGGCTCACCTCCGCCCCCTCCTGCGGACGAAGCAGTTCATCGAACACCTGCCCGGCAAACTCCAGACGCCCACCGGAACGGTACACCGGAGACTCGCTCCACACCCGCACGCGCCCGCCGTTGCCCGCCCGGCTCAACCATTGCACTGCGTTGCGCCAGAGGCGGCGAACGACCTCCGGGTTGCCGCCTGTGCCGCTGGCGAGCAGCTCCGTGCGCCAGAAACCGCCGGCCAGTACAGCAACCACCCGGCCCTCACCCGCCCGATCCGCCATGACCACCGGCATGCCATCGTCCTCGTCGGTTTCCAGCAGCGTGGTAGCCCCTGATCGCACTGCTGCCGCCTGCACATAACCCGGCAGCGGCGATAAACGCGTCCACGGATCCGCGTGTGTCGATCCCTCGGACTGCCGCGTCACTGGATGATTCCCGGCGGCCGCGCTCATCCGCAAGCGCACCGGTTCCGACGACAGGTATGGTCTGGCGGGTAACTCGAACGGCAACAGCCCGGCCACGGGGCTTCCCGCCATCCAGTCCCGCACCGTATGCAGCCCGAACAGCATGAGCATGCCGCCACCGGACTCCACCCAGGCGGTCAACGCCTCCGCGGGCTCACCCTGCAGCGCTGCCGCCCCGGGATCCACCATGACCACGACATCGTACTCCGCAAGTGTGGCCTCCGGGCCTGCCAGCGTGGTCCGCAGCATGTCAGCCTGCAAGCGTTCCGGCAATTCCAGGTTCACGCGCGAATCCGACTCCAGCGCCCTTCGCAGGAAGGCGAGTTCGGCACCGGGTGCCGCACCGAGCAGCAGAACCCGTATCCGTTCCTCCTGCACATCGACGTATACCAGCTCCTCGTTGTTGTCAGTGGTCGACTCGCCTTCCAGCGCCTCCACCACGACCCGGTACAGATGCGGTCCGCCGCGTTCCGGGGTATGGCCCAGACCGACCGTAACGATCTGACCGTCGTCCCCAAGAGTCACTTCCGCCGAATCGAACCGGCGTTCGGATTCATACAGGTGCACGGTAGTCCTGCGTCCGGCGAAATGCCAGGCCCGCACCTCCACCTGCAACTCGAGCTTTTGACCGACGTAGGCGCCACCTGCGAGCTCCGTCCGGACGATCTGCACATCCGGCGGATGGTCCGGGCCGCCGGTGCTCAAGGCGTAGATGGGGACGCCGCTCTCCGCCGCACCACGCACCGGGTCCGGGCCGACATTGTGCCGGCCATCCGACAGTATCAGGATGCCGCGAACTTCCGCACGGTTGGGTGACTGCTCCAAAGCCGCACTAACCGCACTGGCCACATCCGTAGCCTGGCCGTCAGCGACAAGCGCGCCCACCGTATCCAGGCTCACCGGCATGATATAGTCCGCGAAACCAAACGCCTGTACATCGACCCCGACCAGGGCCTCTTGCAGAGCCGGCTGTCCGAGTACGTCATTGACCCGTTCCAACCGCGTGGAGTCCCCCTCTGCGAGGTTCATGCTCGTACTTACGTCCAGCAGAACCAGCAATGCCGGCTCCACCACCCGGCGTCTCCACCGATTGACCAGGGGCTCGGTCAGCAGCAGCAACAGAAATCCTGCGATGGCGACCCGCAGACCAGTCAGCACCAACGTGGCTGGTACCGGTGCGGCCGGGCGGGTCCAGCGATAGGTGTACCAGGCAAAAACGCCCAGCGGCAGCCATAGGAGAAGGTAGATCACACTACCGGCCAGTTGAACACTCATGCCTACAGACCCTGCGCCCGTCTCACCGGCTCAAAGCGAATGGTCATGCCAGGCTGATGCGGGGAAACGCATCCAGGTCCATATCCGCAGTTTCTCCTTGTTCCAGATGGAAGCAACCTGCCGCCGCAACCATGGCTGCATTGTCCGTGCACAAAGCTGGCGGAGGGCAGTACATCGTGCACCCTTGTTTGCGCACATTCACCTCGAGCTCCTGCCGCAGCATGGCATTGGCAGCCACACCGCCCGCCAGAGCCACATGTTGTACACCAGTGACCTGCACAGCATAGACGGTTTTATCGACAAGGGCCCCTACAATAGCTGCCTGTACGCTGGCCGCGATGTCTTCAAGCTGTTCGGAAAGAGCCCGCTGGCTGAGGGAACGAACGTGGTTCAACACCGCGGTCTTCAACCCGCTGAAACTGAAATCACAGTTCGGCTGCCCCTGCAGGGCGCGGGGGAATTGCACCGCGTGGGAATTGCCGTTTGCAGCGCATTGTGCCAGCATCCTGCCACCGGCGACGACACCTTTACCCGGAATCAGGTTCAATAATTTGGCAGTTTTGTCGAAGGCTTCGCCGGCGGCATCGTCCCGGGTTCGGCCCAGCAACTCGTACTTCCCCCAACGGGGGACCAGGATCAGCTCCGTATGCCCTCCCGACACCAGCAAAGCCACAAAAGGACACGGTATGGGACCCGTCAACCGGTTGGCAAACAGGTGGGCCTCCATGTGGTGTACTCCGATCAACGGCAGGCCGGTGCTCAAGGCCAAACCCTTGGCGGTGGATAGACCGACCACCAATGAGCCCACCAGTCCCGGCCCATGCGTTACCGCGATACCCGCCAGTTCATTCCACGTAAGGCCCGCGCGCTCCAGAGCCTGCCGGCATATGAAACAGAGCGTACGTATGTGTGCCCGCGAAGCCAGTTCCGGCACCACACCCCCGTACGCCGCGTGATCCTCCTGGGATAACACCACATTGGCCAGTATTTGATAATCAGACGATACGATGGCGACGCTGGTTTCGTCGCATGATGTCTCTATACCCAGCACAACCCGCCTCACAGGCAACCTGCCTTTTTATTGCTCCACTAGCCTTACCGCGGCTGGGAATATATTGACGATGTCGAAGAAAGACGGCTCTTCGTACTGGATAGCCACCATACCATCCCGGTAATGCAATGCGTCGACATAGAGTACCACATCAACAGCCGGATCCAAGCTGGCAATGACACCAATCCCCCCCTTGACCCGTACCCGTACGTATGCGGGTTCAGCCCGGTACCGATGTACCGGCGCGTTGCGCACCCGAACGGGTACTCGGCGTAGTTCATCCTGAGCCAACAACTGTATACGAGCTTTCAACCGGACTTCTGATGGATCCAACTCAGCCGGTATATCCGCCGGAAGAATCAGTTTCACATTGAGATCCACATCCTCGTCCAATCCACGCAGCACCAGGGAATCCGTGTCGACAAACACCAGGTCCCTGAGTGGCGCAGACGGTCCGGACACCACAACCTGTACCGGTTGGATACTGGGTTTGCCCACCATGGTATACTGTTCTGCCGTTTCAAGCTCGACGCGGTTCCTTACCGGAACGATGCGTTCTGCCCGGCGGTCCAGTACGATCTCAATCTCACGAGGTTCCAGCACTCTCTCCAGTACAACATCCAGACTCTCGCGTAGTTCCACCATCCCTGTGGTCAGCCGATAGTTGCGCACACTACCCGCTGTTCCTTCCGGTCGCAGGTGGAGTACGAAACTGTCAGAATCCAGCCTCAGAAGATCCCGCCCTTTGCCTGCCACCTGGATTCTCACAGTTTCAGGTACCGGGTTGGCAACCAGCACCTCCCCCGTCCCCGGCTGCTGCCCTGGGAGATCGTGTACTCTCAGCCTGGCGTTGATTTCGCGGGTATAGGTGTTCTCAGTTACGGCATACAACCACAGCAAAAATGCCAGACCGAGCGCCCCTATTCTGATTCCCCATGTGCTCCACCTTGCGGTGGACATGACGACGCCTTCCCTGTAATACAGAAGGGCTCTCCGCTACGAGAGAGCCCCATTCATCGAATTGCCTGGTTCTGCACGGACATGCATGGCAGCAAACGCAAGTTTGCTCACCAGGTGAGGTGTCCTCCGGTGTGGTGGGTGTAGCCCAGGCTCATTTATAGGATTGCTTCAACTCGCTTCCGGTACTGAGTTCACCGTTGTCGATACGCAGATGAAACCCACATTCCGGATTGGTACATGCCCAGGCCTTGTAGTGGATGGAAGCTCCATCCCGGCCATAATCCGACAATGGGATCAACACCCCTTTAGAACACTTCAAACACGGCGGATAGCTGAATTCCATCCTGATCCTCCCCCCCCGTTGGTGGCAGCTATGGCCATCGGTGCGGATGGTAGCCGGTCCATTGCGTCAGGTATAGCACCCGTATACACGAGTAAAGCAGATTCGCTTCTTCCAAAATAGATACATAGGTAAAAAGTGTCAACTGTCACAGGTACGCTTACTGTGAGCCAGTATTCGCAAAAGTCATCAGAATTTCATACTGGCTTGCCGTCTCCACTGAACCCGGTCGCACCTTGCGAAGGAGTGCTATGGCCTCGGTCACAGTGTGCCCTTGTGATATCAAGTAGGCGGCCAGCATGGTGCCGGTCCGTCCCAGACCGGCTCTGCAATGCACGGCGACTCCTCGGTCTGCCGCATTGGTTTGTCGAACTATCTCAAGGAATATCCGGAGCATGTCCTGGGTGGGGGCGTGCATGTCGGCTATCGGCATGTGCACACAATCAATCCCCGATAACTCGGCGATATCCTCCGGTAAGGGATGCTCGGTAAGGGACACGATGACCCTCACGTTCATTTCGACAAGTCTATCAAAGACATCATTCAGACTCATGCCGGGTACTGATCTGGGATCCGCCATACCAGCCAGCTTATCACGGTGCACCCAGCTGAAACCCGGTATCATACGTCTTTGGCCCAGTTTGTTTCCTCAACCCACCAGCTACCGTCTGGTCCCACTTCCTTCTTCCATATCGGAACGCGCTCCTTCAACTGATCGATGATGAATTGTACAGCTGCAAGCCCTTCTTTCCGGTGCTCACTGGCTATGGCAATCACGACTACAGTGTCTCCAATATCGATATGTCCTATACGGTGGACCACGGCCACAGGTCCAAGCGGCCACCGTTCTCTTGCAGATAAGACGATATCCTCCATCACCCTCTCAGCCATGGGAACGTACGCCTCGTACTCCAGATACCGTGTGCGGTAGTCACCATGGTGATCTCGGACCAGACCGCAAAACAAACTTATCGCACCGTATTCAGGTTGCTGAACCATGCGGAAAATTTCACCTGGTTCGACAGGTGCGTTAGTGATCTTGATCACTACAACCTCCACTTACCGGCGGTAGAAACGCAACTACATCGCGATCTTGGACGGTATGTGAATCGTCGACCCGGATTTGATTGACAGCTGTGGCCGCTGCCTCGAGATGGGGTCCGATACAGGGTATTTTTCTAGCCACCTCTTGTGCAATATCGCACACCGTAGCTCCCTTACCTAACTCTATGACTAGAGTGTCACATTTTGCACATTCTTTCAGACTAGCGAACAACAGAACGGTTACCTCGATTCGAGCCGATCGACCCATACTTATCTCTCTCTTTATAACCAGCCATTTCTCGTGTTCAATGATGCAGACACATCAGAACTGGAAAAGGACCGCTGCCATAGCAACGGTCCTCCCCCACTGGACAACAGAGTGCATTTACCGAACAAGCGTCATTTTCTTGACGTGACTGGAAGTTTCTGTAGTCAGACGATAAATATACACTCCGCTCGCTACGTGGTTACCGGTATCATTGAGACCATACCATACGCTCTCGTAACGTCCGGGCCGGAAATGCTGTCCGGCAAAGAGCGTTCTGATGAGCTGTCCGGTAAGATCGTAAATACGTAGGGTAACCAGTCCTTCCTGATCCAGATCGAACTGGATGGTCGTCTCAGGATTGAAGGGGTTCGGGAAATTCTGCATCAGTGCGGTACTGGTAGGCAATACCCGAGCATCAGTCATATTGACCGAGATGACAGAGGATCGGTTGTTGTTGCCGTGGATATCGACCTGATTCAGATAATAGTATAACGTTTCCGCAGCCGGAGCCGT
>SLHA01000013.1 GCA_007136405.1 Candidatus Latescibacterota bacterium | reverse complement strand
CCAGTGTCCGTGAGCCGCAGCCCGGTGCCCGTGAGCCTCAGTCCAATTCCAGGAACGTGCCGCCGATGTAACGCGGACCATCCTGCTCGTTGAAGTAGTACACGGCCAGCACGCGACCGTCGGACGTCATACAGGCCCAGGGATAGCCCAGATCGCCGCTGCCGCCATCGTCACGCAGCACCAGCTCCTCGCCGGTGAAATTCGTGCAATCCGGATCCAGTACCCGGGCACGTATGCCGTAAGGCTGGTGCCGGTACCCGTACAGCAGAAAAACCCGGTCATCCGGCAGGCGCAGAGCATGGTACGGATGTCCGACGATACCCATGTCTTCCCAGCGTTCCCAGGTTGCACCGTGATCGCGCGACCGGACCACCACCCCGTGATCGTCGTAGTCGGCGGTTCGCACGAAGGCCACCAGGTCTCCGGCCGCGGTCTCCACCAGGGAGGTCTCGTTGAAGACGACCTGGTCGTCAGCGGCTATGCGACTGACGGGGTCCCACTGCTCGCCAAAAGTATCCGACACCAGCAGTTCCAGGCGGGTCCGCCCGGGAGCCTCGGCCGGATCCACCGCCACCGCCCAGTATAGCCGGCCATCCTGGCCCTGCACCATGGCGCCGCGATTCATCGCCGGCAGCGGGATGCCTGGATACGAGGTGGCCTGCCCCTGCACTTCCGGAGGAATGATGGGGCCTTCCCAGCTCATGCCGGCGTCATAGGACCGCATGAGATATCCGCCCAGAAAGGTGAAATTCCAGCCAAAGGGCGCGGGCGTCTTACCTCGGGCCGGCTCGACGCCCTCTGCCGGCAGCAGCATCCAGGCGTAACTGGTGACCAGCAGTGACCCGTCATCCAGCTGAACCATGCATGGATCCTGCGATCCGCCTAGAGGATGCGCGTAGATCGACTCCGGTTCGGTGGACCAGGTGCGCCCTAAATCCCGTGAGCGGACCAGCACCAGGTAGCTGTTGGGGTCGCAGTGCGTGCAACCTGGCGCACCGTAGGCACGCCGGTCCGGTGCCCGGCGGAAGGCCACCAGCAATTCGCCGTCAGGCCGGGAAACGATGGATGGAAAAGCGGCGTAATACTCCGAATCCTGGTAGATGACCACCTGTTCGCCCTTGCGCATGGCACCGGCTCTCCTTGTGTTTATCGCTGGCATCAGAGACTGCAACGCATCCCAATATGCAGCGGACCACGGGCGGGGGTCAAGCGCGGCAGGAGGAGATCATGCTGGCGAGTTCGCTCAAGGACAAACTACGCCGCGGCCACCAGGCCGTGGGACTGCTGATGACTTTCGACTTCTGGCCCGGATACCTGGAGATATGCCGCAAGCAGGGTGTGGATTTCCTGGTACTGGACCTGGAGCACGGTTTTCCCGGTCAGCAACGCGGCGAGGAGCTCTGCCGCACGGCACGGCTGCTGGACCTGCCGTTGTTGATTCGTCCGGCGCGGTGCGCCATGGCGCCGATCAAACGGGCGCTGGACCTGGGCGCCGGCGGACTCATGGTGCCCTGGGTCGAAAACCAGGAGCAACTGGACACCTTGCAGGCCGCGGCCTTCTGTCCGCCCAGAGGACGCCATGGCATGGGCGGCCCAGCCATCATGGCCGTGGATGGCACCGGCTCCGCCGACTGGCGGCAACTGGAGGACAACCAGTTTCTCATGGGCCAGATCGAGACCCCCAAGGGCGTTGAATTCGCGCCGACAGCCGCCACCCATGCATGGCTGGATGCACTCATGGTGGGGCCCTATGACCTGGCACATACCATGGGACTGGTCGATCGGTACATGGAAGCACCCGCTCATCTGGAAGCGATTCAACGGGTGTGCGACGCCGCTCACGCCGGGGGGCGCTGGGCCGGCATGGTGACCGGCAGCGGCGAGGATGCCCGACGCTGGTTCAAGGCCGGTTTCGACCTGGTAATCATTGGAGCCGTCATCACTCACTTCATCCAGGGCCTGCAGCGCAATATGGACGCCGCGCGCCACGGCTGAAAGCCGGCATGGCCGCCCTGCGCAGGCAACCTGGATGGCGACAGGAATGTAGACCCATGGTATCGATGACCCGCAGAGAGCGACTGACCGCCATATTCCACGGCCGGACGCCGGATCGCCCCGCTGTCAAGGTCTGGGGCGCGGGCTCCAGACAGGATCCCTGCATACACCCGGCCTTCGAGCCGGTTCGGGACCGCGCGGTGGACATGACGGACCTGTTTCGTCATACCGGCTCCCCGTTCAACCTGTACTGCGGCCGTTTCGCTTCCCAGCTCGTGGACTCCCGCATAGAGCCCACCGAAGACCCTGCCTGGGAGTTGCGCATCACCACCTATCACACCCCTGAAGGAGACTTGCAGGAGGTCTTTCGTGCCAGCACCTGTCGCCGGCCGGGATACATCCGGGAACACCTGTTGAAAGAGCCGGCGGATATCCGCCGGCTGCTCTCCATGCCGTACGAGCCCCATCCCTTCGACGCTTCGCCTCACTGGCGTCTCGACCGCGAACTCGGCGATGCGGGCCTGCCGGTGTTTTCCCTGGACCACGCCATGTACGGACTGCAGCGCCTGATGGGCTCGGAATCTTTGGCGTTATGGAGTCTGGAAGCAGAGGATCTGTTGCTGGAAGCCATGGAGCTGTTCAGCCACCGCTTGCAGGCGCACGCTCAGGCAGCCATCGACGCAGGCATCCGCGGCGTGTTCGGCTGGGTCGGACCCGAATTGTGCATTCCGCCGCTGATGCCCCCGTCGGCCTTCGAGCGCTATGTTTTCCAGCTCGATGCCCCGCTGATCACGCGCATACACCAGGCGGGCGGACGCGTATGGGTACACGCGCACGGACGCATGCGCGCCGTTCTGCAGCGGTTCGCCGACATGGGTATCGATGTGCTCAATCCGATCGAACCCCCGCCCATGGGTGATATCAGCCTGGCGGAAGCCTTCGATACGGTTCAGGGACGGATGGGGCTGGAAGGCAACATCGAGACGCACGACCTGATGACCGCGAGCGCACCCGAGCTGCAGGACAAGATCCGGCAGGCGCTGGACGCGGGCCGGGGCCAGCGGTTCATCCTGTGCCCCAGTTCGGGGTACATGGAAAACGTCGATCCGACACCGGCCGAGATCCGAAATTGGCTGTTGTATATCGACGCAGGGGTGCGCTATGCCGAGGCGCTGCGCGACTGATCCGGTCCTGGCGACACCGACTGTTCAGCCCGGAGACCGTGACCGCAGTCTTTGAGGCTCAGAACGGACCGCGCCGACCGACGCTGAGCGACCACCGTATCCGGAAGGCGGGATAACCGGAAGGCAGTCCGTTCCGGTAAAGGTCCGGTTGCGCCGAGGCGTGTGCCCGTCCATGGTGCACGGTACCGCTGTGATTGACGGCCCGTACCCGGTCTCGCACATCGAGGATGGCAGCGATCTTCATCCAGGCCACCGCCGGGATCCAGGCGGCGGCGCCGTCTGTCCCCGTGGCCAGAGCCGTCACGGCGGCAGCGACCGACATCCCTGCCAGGCTCAGTGCCGTACCCTTCTCCCCGGCGTACAGGTATCCGGCTCCCGGAACCAGAAGCTCGAGCCCCAGTGCGGTCGGCATGGACAGCTTGGATGCCGGCGGCTCGACCTGCCGTGGCGACAGAGGGTGCCTGTAGACCGAATCCACATCCGCCAGAGCGTACACGGCATACTGCTGGTACAGCGGCCCCAGCCGCTGGCGCACCACCACACTGTCTGCGCGCACCGTGTCCACCCGAACCATGGCCCGCTGTCCGCTGCTCAGGACGATTTCACCCCGGATCGCCTGCTGCTGCATCTGCAGCAGCACCGCGCGTGTGCTGTCCACCGAAACATCCCCGAGCGCCATCCGGGCCGGGCACCACACCAGGGCGACGAACAGCGCCGCTGACAAGCTTCTCATGAAGCATCTCCGCAATATTCGCTGGCGGCCCACCAGCCGGGAGGATACGAATAGATACCGCTGTTTCACCGCACCGCACGGAATCTATCCGGCCTCCATGCGACTGTCAATCCTAAAGGACGCCTTGGTGCTGCCGATATAAGGGACCAGTGGAGGTTGTGCCGGTGCAACGGCCCGGCTTTCCCGCGGACACGGATGTCCGGTTGTTTTCCCCACAGGGATGTGGGGATTTTTTTTCCCACGGGTTGGCCGCAGGTGAATCCGCCTGTAGATTGTGCGGTGTTAACGGATGTACTGCACAAGGCTTCCGTCAGGTGATCCATCTCCATCAGGTAATCCGTGCGCGCCATCCTCGATGCGGTAATCCAGGCGGTACAGATCGCGGGTAAGGTGTTGTGCGGGGAGCCCCGGGTTCTCGGCATGGGGGTCTTGCCGTCAACTTCCGCCCGCGCCGATGCGTTGACCTGCCTGAGAGAGTCGCTGCATCCCATCCATCCCGGTTGCGGCTGGTTGACCTGGCAGACAGCGAACACCGCTGAACGCCTGCACTGTGACCATGTCTGGATCGTCGCTCCGGTGATCGGTTCGGACGCATTCGTGCAGGGCACGCCAGAACCGGTACCCGTGCTATCGGTGGCGCTGGTCCGGCATGGCAACCCCATTCTGGGCGCCGTTCACAACCCGGCAACCGCTGAGATGTTCGTCGCGCTGCGTCACGGAGGTGCTTTCCTGAACGGCCGCCGCATCTTCTGCACGGAGATCACTGAAACCCGGTGTGCCGTCGCCCGTATCGGCCGCAGTCGTAACGGCATGGGGATCTGCCACCGTATGCGAACGGTCTTTCGCGACATCCGGCCGGCGCGCAATACAGCGTACCAGCTCGCCCTGGTAGCGGCAGGCCGGAGCGATCTGTACGTGTGCCGGCAGGATCGGAACGAATGGGACGTGTGCGCCGGCGATCTTCTGGTACGGGAGGCCGGGGGGGACCTGCAGTTTCCGGGTGGTCGGACACGCACCTACAATCAGCCGGACATCGTTCTCCATGGCGGCCTGGTAGCGGGCAACGAGATCCTGGTGACCCGGGTGCTGGAACAGCTGAAACCGCTAGCTTGAAACCACCGCCGGCCAGGAACTCATCCTGGAGGAATCATGAGCCGTTCCTTCGCATGTGAGGTGTGCGGCGCCACACTGGACCAGCTTCCGCGCGACCCCCGTTGTCCTGACTGCCGCGGGCCGCTGAGCTATCAGGGGGTCACCACGCCAGAATTCGTGCCCACCGATCTGGCCCGGCGGCCGCCGACCATGTGGCGCTACCGGGAGGCCCTGCCAGAGGTCGGCACCCCGGTGTCGCTGGGGGAATTCATGACCCCCCTTCTACCGCTGCAGGCAGGCAGCCGGCAGGTTCTGGTCAAGTGCGAATACCAGTTACCGACGGGTTCGTACAAGGATCGCGGTGCGGCAGTGCTGATGTCCTACCTGCGGCAGACCGGTGTCCGTGCCGCGGTCGAGGACTCGTCGGGAAATGCCGGAGCCGCGCTGGCCGCCTATGCGGCCCGTGCCGGCATCCACCTGCGGGTTTTCTGTCCGGACTCTACCGCCGGTGCCAAACTGGCCCAGATCACCCTCACGGGAGCGGCCCTGGAACGGGTGCCGGGCCCGCGGCAAGAAGCCACCCGGGCTCTGCGGGAATATCTCGCCCGCACCGGCGCCGTGTATGCCTCGCACCTCTGGCATCCCCTGTTTCTGGTCGGCGTCAAAACCATGGCCTTCGAGATCACCGAGCAACTCGGTTGGGTGGCGCCGGCTGCCGTGGTCTGTCCGGTAGGAGCGGGCAGTATACTCCTGGGACTGTACCGCGGTTTCTGCGACCTGCGCCGGGCTGGCCGAATACCGCGCCTGCCGCGCCTGGTGGCGGTGCAGTCCGGTCTGGCGGACGCCGTGTACCGGGCCTTCACCGCCGGTGCCGAACAGGTTGCCCCGGTGTTTCCTTCGCGGCCTACGGTGGCCTCCGGTATCGCCCTGCCGGCGCCCGCCCGCGGGAAAGAGGTCCTGCAGGCCTTGCGCCGTACCCGTGGAACCGTCGTAACCGTAGATGAGGACGATATCCTGTCCGGCCAACGCGCCCTGGCACAGGCCGGCTTCGGCGTCGAGCCCACCAGTGCCGTCATCTGGCCCGGTCTGCTGCGACTGGAACACCACATGCCTTTGCCGGCTGGTGCGGTCGTCGTCTGTATACTTACGGGACACGGTCTCAAATCACCTGCCGAACCCGTCATGCCCCACCCATAATCTTGCCAACCGAAGGAACGTAGCGCATGTTCGAATGCAAACCGGATTTCGATGCGGTACTTGACCGGTACGAAGCGTGGTGGGACGCTCAGATCATCGATCGCCCCCTGGTGTCGATGACCTTTCCTCGGCCGCAACGGAACCAGATCCCCCCGCCCGCACCGCGCCACCATGCCACGCTGCGCGACCGCTGGCTGGACACCCAGTGGGTGGTCGAGCAGGCCTGTTCCCGCATGGCCAACACCTGCTTTCATGCCGATGCTCTGCCCGTCACCTACCCCAATCTGGGACCGGAGATTTTCTCCGCATTGTACGGCTGTCCCCTGGAGTTCGGAGAAACCACCTCCTGGAGCTTGCCTATCCTGCATGATTGGGGCCAGGCCGCCCTCGATCAACTGCAACTGGACCTGACGGGACCGTACGGCGCCAAGCTCACGGAGATGACCGACGCCCTGATCGAAGCCGGGCGGGGGCGGTTCATCGTGGGGTACACGGATCTGCACGGCGGTGGTGATGCCGTCGCCGCGTTCCGCGATCCACAGCAACTGTGCCTGGACATGATCGAACATCCCGCGGAGGTGCGCTCCCTGGTAGAGCGGATCACCACGGATTTCCTTCAGGTGTACGACTTTTACCATCGACGATTGAGCGCCGCCGGGATGCCGAGCACCACCTGGCTGCCGGCTACCTGCCGCGGCAAGTTTCACGTGCCGTCCAATGATTTCTCCTGCATGATCACCGACCGCATGTTCCAGGACATCTTTCTACCCGGGATCGTGCGCGAATGCGAGCCCATGGACCGGTGCATCTACCATCTCGACGGTCCCCAGGCCTTGCGTTACCTGGATATACTGCTCGATCTGCCTCAGATCCATGCGATCCAGTGGGTGCCCGGCGCGGGCCGGGACCATTGGCGCCAGTGGGTGCCGGTGTACCGCCGCATTCAGCAGCGCGGCAAGTCGTTCTGTCTCAACGTTTCGGTGCGGGAGCTGCCGGAGGTTTTCCAGGCCTTGCGTCCAGAAGGGGCCTGGTTGCTGGTGAGCGGCGTGAGCGACCAGGAAAGCGCCGCTGCCGCGCTGGACCGGATTGCCCGGTGGAGCCCGTGACCCGGAAGGGCAGATACCGGCACCTGGCCGCATAGAGCGCCACCCCTGGGGCACCCCGGCAAGCGCGACGTCCTGTCACGGTCCTGTTCCCGGGCGTTTCGAATCCGCGTCGGGGCGTCCCCGGATGCTCTCCGGCGGCACAACGTAGTTCAACCTCGAGCACTATCCACCGCGGCCCGCCGGTCGCAGCAACAGAAAGGACACCCATGGCCACCATCGAGATCCCCGTTTTTCTGCGTTCCGCCACGGGCAGGATGACCCGCCGGCAGCACCTGGAGAGATCCCTGGCGTCGATCATCCAAGCCGGTGGTGTGAATCTGGACAACGGCGACCGCATCATGCCGGCACCGTTCCTGCTGGGGCGGCGCGAGGAAACCCTGGCGCCGCTGGCCCGTCAGTTCGGCTATCCCTACAGCACGGATGTAGAGGCTGTATTTCGTAACCCGCCGGATCATGCCGTGTATTTCGAAGGCAGTCCTACCAAACTGCATCATGAGGGGCTGACCAGAGCGATAGACAGCGGCATGCATGTGTACACGGAAAAACCGCTGACCTTGAGTGTGGACGAATCACTGGATCTGGTGCGCCGCTGCCGCCAGCGAGGCGTGTGTGGCGGTGTGGTGCAGGACAAACGCTACCTGTGCGGACCGGCTCAGGCCATGGATCTGATCGATCGCGGGCTGATCGGTCAACCCCTGCATGTCCTCCTCGATTTCGGCTACTTCGTCCATCCCGACGACGGGACGCGTCCCGACTGGAATGCCGACAAGGCGGAGGGTGGCGGCATCATACTGGACATGGTGTCCCACTGGGATTACCTGCTCAAGCACCTGGTCGGCCAGCCCAGCCGGGTCAGCGCCCATGCGGCATTGCATATCAAGCAACGGACACGCAATGGCCAGCCCGTGCCTACCACGGCCGAGGACTCCGTCTATGCCACCTTTGAAGCGGACAGCGCCCTGAGCCCGGAACCGGTCGTCTGTACCACCGTATCTTCCTGGTGCCGTCGTCCGCGCAAACGCGGCCTGCTGGAAATTCGTATCCAGGGCACAGAGGGCGCGGCCGAAGTATACCTGGATCGCTGCTACTGGATCTCCAATGAGCGCACACCGTCCATAGCCTGGGACCCCGACACGGCCAGCCGGGAGGATTTTCCGGAGGGATGGGAGCTGTACGAACAGGCCGCCGTCCCCGAAAATGCCTTCCGGCACCAGTGGGAATTGTTCCTGCGTCACGTGGTCACGGGTTCGGAGAATCCCGCCTCGTTGCTGGATGGCGCCCAGGGGGTCGAAACAGCCAACCAGACGGCGGCATCGGCTGCTGCCATGGGTACGCCCGCGACCATCCGCAACGTTCGTTCCCTGCTGTAATGGAGGCACACAGTGCAAGTACTGGATCTACATACCGCCGCGCTGGAAGGCATCGTCACGCGTTCCGTGGCCGGACCGGGCAGCCCCAACAGCCAGGCGGGTTTCTACCTGTGGCTGTGTCGTGTTCAGGGCTCCGCACCTGTGCAACTGGTCCCGCCGGCCGACGCCCGGGAACAGGTCCTGTACGGGGTCTCGGGCCATGGCCGGCTGATTGACCGGGCCGGATCCGCGGCGCTGACGCCGCTCCTCACCCGAAGCCTGCCGTCGGCCGGTGCCCTGAGGTTGGCAGCGGAAGACGAAGGCCCCATCGAATTCCTGTATCTGGCCAGCCCGCAGCGGCCGCCATCCAGCGAAGCGGACACAGCCGATCTCGGCAGCATGGAAGGGATCCGTTTTCCGGCATGCCGCTGGGGACGCTCCATCACCAACGGAGGATCTCCGGTCAAAGCTGCGGGTTTCACGGCGGGCCTGTCCATCCTGTCGCCACGCGGTGGTCAGGTGCCCTGGCACAATCATCCGGACCGACAGAACGAGGTATACCTGCTGCTCGGCGGCCGCGCTGAGATGTGCATCGGAGACCAGGTGCGCGAGATAGCGCCTCCGGCAGCTGTCTTCGTCCCCGGGGATCAGTGGCACCAGGTTACCAACCTTCATGCCAGCGAGCCGCTGCACCTGTTGTACTGCTACGAGGGCAGCGTTGCTGCACCGCATTGGTGGCAGGAAAGAGATGGCGTGCTGCCCGTTGCGGCCAGAGCAGAGGCTCCGGCGCTGCCGGCAGGAGCGTTTCCCCAGTGCACGGTGACCGGTTGCGATGACTGGAAGCGTCTGGCAGCGGCACACTGGGCCTCCCGGACAGACGCCATGGCCAGGTGAACTCCGGACACCCGTTCCTGCTTGCTCCGCGTCTGGAGGCAAAGGCGGAGCAGCAACCCGCAAGCCGTTCGCCGGTTCCGGCCCGGCGCGCAGCGATCAGGCTGATTCCTGCAGCATCCGGATCCGGCGCTGCAGGGATGCGGCTATTTCCTGGTACACTTCATAGGGGGTGAGCAGGTCGGCACGGTCCCTGAACGGTGCGGGATGGAGCGGTGGACCTATACGCAGGCTGCGCCGCCGCCGGGACAGATCTATGTACACCGGCACCACCGGCAGGTCGAGTTCGCACGCCAGCAGCCCCACCGTTGCCCGGTACGGCTGCGGTTGACTGGTGCCCGCGCGGCCCTCCCCGGAAAAAACCAGCAGAGGACGCCGGACTCCCACCCGCTCCCGGGCCAGCATGAGCGTATCCCGCATCTCTTCGGCGTGGTCCAGGGCGGCGCCATTCAACAGGTACCGTACCAGCCAGTCCTGCCATCGCGCTTTTACCTGGATGTCATTGATGGCCAGCAGGTGGCAATGCTCGATATGGGGCCGAACCGCCGCCACGAGAGCCAGCGCATCCATGGCTCGGCAAGGACTGGCAGCCAGCAGATAGGGCCCGGTATCCGGCAGTTCCTCGGCGCCACTGACAACTACCTGCAGCCGCTTGGCAAACACCAGTCCCAGTGCCCGCCAAAGCGCGTTCTGGGTGGAATTCCAGCCGCCGGTGTGGCCCGGTGGCACGGTGTCCCGGGGTGATTTCCGGTCCGCATCGGCCAGCACTTGCGACCAGTATCGCACCGAGTCCGGCGCTCCGGCTGCGCTCCAATGGCCGTGCTTCCCGTCCTTCAGTTGCGGTTTCAGATGATCCAGCAGCTGCCGCAGCGTCATCTGGGCGCGATCGATGCGCAGCTTGCGCCCGTCCACCTGGTTTTCCAGGACAGACGCAAACTCGATGGCCATCAACGAATCCATGAGGGTGTCCAGGGGTGCATCCGCGTGCGCCGCGACATGCTCCCGGGTCAGCCCGGTCATTCTGGCAATGCGGTCACACACCCCCAGTTCCCAGTCCGCCAGCTCCGGGAGCGCTGTGCCGGAAACCGCTGCTTCGGTCTCGTACTCCAGCTCCAGCTGCACAGCAGCGCGGTCCACTGCACCATTGTCCAGCCTGGGAAGAGGCCGCTGCCACAGGTGCAGCCGTTGAATGCGCTGATGAGACGGGATGGAGATGGCCAGACGCTGGGTCGCAGCCCTGACCTCGGTCTCCACCGTCTGCCAATCATCGCTTTCCGTCCTGCGCACCACGGCCACCGCCTGGACTTCCTCACTGAGCGTTCGCGGGGAAGGCACTCCGACTACGGCCAGTTCGACCACGTGGGGTAGATCCGCATAAAGAATCTCCACTTCCTCGGGGTAGACGTTTTTACCGGCACCGGTCACCACCAGCTGCTTGGTGCGACCGGTGATCCACAGGTAACCATCCGCGTCGACTCGTCCCAGGTCACCCGTATGCAGCCAGCCATCCCGCAGAACGGATGCCGTCAGTTCCGGCTGGTTCAGATAGCCTTGCATCACCATGGGGCCACGCACCAGAATCTCACCGATGCCCTGTTCATCCGGGTGGCGAATTCGCAGTTCGACGCCGGGTATGGCTTTGCCTGCCGATCCCGCCCGCGGTTCTCCCGGCGGTGACACCGTGACGATGGGTGCGGCTTCGGTCAGCCCGTATCCCTCATGCACCAGAATCCCCAGACGCTCGAATTCCCGGAAAACGACCGGCGGCAACGGCGCTCCGCCGCTCACCAGCAGCCGAACGGACCGGAGGGCGTCCAGTTCAGGGATACTCTCCCCGCGTCCGGCCGTGGCCACCAACCGGCCGATCCGGTCCACCAGGATCTTCAGCAGACGCGGGACCGTCAAAACGGCCGTGATGCCGTGTTGCCGCAATGCGTCCAGAATGATCCTGCTGTTGGGTTCACCCGGATAAGTGATGGAGGCGCCGCCCAGCAAGGGCAACAACATTCCGCCGGTGAACTCCAGGCAGTGGTGCAACGGCAGGAGCGAAAGGACGCGGTCATCAGCTCCCAGCCGGTGTATTTCCGCCAGCGCCATGACGTCGGAGATGAAGTTGCGGTGACTGAGCATGGCCCCGCGGGGGCTGACCAGGGTCCCGGAGACAAAGGCGATCGAGGCGAGTTGATCCGGCTCGACCGCAGGCGGATGCCAGTCTCCCTTGCGAGCGCCGGCAGGAGACGGTTCGGCGCCGTGCAGCCGCAGCCCGCCGTCCGATAACCCGAATACGGCAGGCGAAGCATCCGTCAACGTGGGTGCCAGTCCGTCCCAGACCGAAACCGACACCAGTAAGGCGCGAGCGCCGGTGAACGCTGCCAGGGCCCACACTTCACGGCCTGGGGTCTGCGGGTCAACAGGCACCACCACCAACCCCAGGCATGAGGCCGCCATATAGGCGATGACCCACTCCGGGCTGTTTTCAGCGCACAGCAGGACGCGCTGCCCGGTAGCCAATCCGCTGGATTCCCAATATGCCCCCATGTCGCTTATGGCCTGTTGCAGCTGAGTATAGGTGTACTGGCGCGCACCTTGCGTCTTCCCCGTGGCGCGCAGGGCCACGGCGTCTCCGTAACGGGCACAGGACCAGCGAATCAGGTCAGGAATGGTCCGGATGCTCTCTTCGATACGCCACTGCTCTTCTTCGTCACCCAGCTCTTCCGGAGCCTCTCTGAGAAGCGTTTCTTCGGTCTGTTCCTCGCGCAGGACATGACGGCGCAGACCCGGGATATGGACCTCACGGATGTAGCTGCGCCATTCGAGGCGCCGGATATCCATGTTGAAACGCAGTTTGTCGTCGGCCGGGAGTGATTCGAACAGGGCTTGCGCCCGCGTGGTCACATAGCGACAGCTCAACCGGGTATAGGGTCCGAACAACTCGGTGTAATACAGGACACGCAGCAGACGTTTTTCCAGCGCGGCCAGCCGCCTTTTCTGGGCCACAGGCGCCAGTCTGGTGGGAAGCCTGGCCAGGAGCCACTGCTGCGCCCGCAACGGATAGAAATACCGCAGTTTGAAACGGAGCTTGAACAGCCATGGGCTGGGAAAGGTCCATTCGGGCAGTTCCGGAGTGGAACCGTCCCGGCCACGCATGGGATACTCCTGAAAATAGCTGCGCACATAGTCGTACATCTGCTGCATGGTCAACGGGCACACGCCGCTGGTGGCGGCGTGGTACACCTGCACCGTTGTAGAGCTTGCTTGCGTGGCGGCGGCGAGGATGGTGTTGACTACGACGTCCACCGGAACCAGATCCATGACCACGTTCCGTGGCGTGGGGAAATCCGGTACCAAACCGCGGCCGTATCCGACGATCAACGGATCAGCCACCTTGAGCCCGAAAACCCAGCCCGGTTGCGGATCCGACAGGCTGCTCTCCACGATACTGGGCCGCACGATCACCAGAGGCACATCACCGCGCTCGCGCGTCAGCAGCTGCTCGCCCATCGCCTTGGTGAACGTGTAGACGTCATTCCACCCATGCGCCTGAGCCCGCCGGACGCCTTCGCGGGTGAGTTGACGTTCGATCCAGCGCTTGCGCCGGTCTTCGACCAGTTTGGCGAGGCGGGACGGCGACAGGCTGTGGTTGTGATGCTGTGACAGAATCTGCCGGCTGAATTCAGCCTCTTTTGCCGGAGTTTCGGCCAGTTCGCGCACCTGTCTGCCGTACTCGAGGCAGGCCGTTACCTCCGCTGCTGGATCGAAGCTAGCCGCCGGCTGCGATCGCGCCATCAACTGACGTACCGTCCGATCCTCCGGCAAGGGCGCCTCGACGATCTGGCCCTGCAACTGCCCGCTGACATACGCCGTCGACACGTGCACGAAGACAACCTGCTTGTCACACTGCCGGGCCAGTTCCAGCAGCTGCTGTGGTCCGAGCGTATTGACCTGCACCGCCAGGTCCAGAGGCTCGTCGAAGACGACTGTCGCGGCGGCACCGATGACGCAGTCCACATGCCGCACCAGTTCATCCCGGTCCGCGTCAGCGAGGCCCAGTCCGGGAGCGCCCATGTCGAACTCGATGGCGCGGGTCCGGGCTTTGGCCGCCGCGAACGGCTCCGGTTCTTCGCGGCGAAAGCGATCGAAGACGTCCGCCCGAAAAATCTCCGACTCCAGGCGTTCGGCTGCGGTCAGCAGACTACCGTCCGTCTGGCGCCGGCTGCGGAGCAGCAGGTACAGCCGTTCGATGCCCGGCAGATCGCGCAATATCTTGGCTGCCAGTCCCTGGCCCAGAAAACCGCTGCCTCCGGTCAGCAGAATGGTACGACCCTGGTAGAACTCCGTGATCATGAACGCCACACTTTCCCCGGACAGCATGCGTGTCCAGACACCGCATGACTGACCGCCGTTGGGCTGTCTCCAGGCATACCCGCCGATTGCACCACGAGGCGGGCTGCATATGCGTCGATGTAAGCCTTTCCAGCGTCCGGACCCAGACCGGCACCCGCCGGAATGGCCGCGCCATTCTGGCCAGGTACAAGAGCTGGACACCGGCCATAGCCGGATGCACGCAGGCAGTCGCCGGACAGTGCCGGGAACACACCGGGCCTCATACGGGTCATCAGATACGGATCACAACGACGAAGGTGGCGGTTGACGGGCGCCGGGACAGCACAGGCCGTCTGCCCGGCACGGCGGCAGCAACCTCATAGAAAATAGGACACGCCCTGTACAGCGGCCAGAAGTAAACACCCGGTTGCCGCCCATCAGATGTGCACTGCTTGCCTCTGTTGATGCATCGGGCCATATTCTGTGGATAGTGATTCTCATGCGCGACATGCGCCCATCCTGATTCAACTTTGTTTTCATGGCATCCAGAACCCAGAAGATACGGCTCGCTGTTTTTTTTGTCGTAGCCAGTGGCATGCTGACCGCCTTCGTCCTCGCCATCGCGGGAATGCACTTCGTGCAGCAGCGGGATGTCTACTTCATCGAATTCGAAGGTGTTTCAGTCAGCGGTCTGCATATAGGCGCCCAGGTCAAATACCAGGGCATCACGGTCGGCCGGGTGGAGGACATATACATATCGCCGGAAGCCATCGGCGTGGTCGTGGTCAAGATCAGCGTGGAACCGGGCCGGGTACATCAGGCCATCCGTGAGGACACCCGGGCAGTGATCTACCACCTCGGTATCACCGGGCTCAAGTATCTGGAACTGCTGCCGGGATCCAGTGCCAGCGAACCGCTGCCACCGGGATCACTCATTCCGTCCAGCGAGACCTTTCTATCGGACATCGACCGTCAGGCCGAGGTTCTGACCAGCAAATTGGAGATTCTGCTGGACCGGGCCAGCATACTGCTGGGCCCTCAAAACCAGCGGCACCTGGCCAGCACCCTCGAGTCCACCAGCCAGCTGACGGAGACCGCCAACGCCCTGGTCGCCGGCAGCCAGCCGCAAGTGGACACCGTGCTGGCCAACATGGCCCTGGCCTCCGGAGCGCTGGCGGGAACCGCGGTGACCATGCAGGCCACCATGGACTCGTTGCATGCCATGCTGGTCAGTGAGTCCACGCAGCGTTTTCTGGCGGACGTACAGGAGTCTGCCCGGTCCATCAACCAGACCGTTCAGGGACCGTTACCGGACCTGATCCACAGCATCGACGAACTGACCCGAAACATGGACCAGACTGTTCTCCATGTGGACCAGACGGTACTGCAAAGCCGTTCCAGCGTGCTCAATGCCATGCGCGATCTGGAGGAAACCCTGCAAAACCTCCGAGAATTGTCGGAATTGGTCCGCGACAACCCCTCCCTTCTAATCCGCGGTGGGACCCGACCCGATGGCAGCTGATCCACCCATCAATCCAGTGGCTGCGCCTTCGTCACACGGCAAGCTCCTTCGGACCTGCCTGCTGCCCACACTACTGCTGTTGACCGGCTGCGCATACCTGGTCGGCAGCGGCCCGGAAATCCAGCAAAGGCGGCGCTTCACCATAGTCGCCGAACCCATCCGCCATGAGCCGGAGCGTTCGATGCGGCCCTATCCGGTCACGGTCCAACTCAAAACGCTGGATATAGCCACCCATTACAATCAGCTGGAGATCCTCAGCCGCAGTTCGCCTTACGAACTCCGGCGCGATCGCCTGCACGTCTGGGGGCTGCGTCCCCGGGAAATGCTCACCCAGGTCATTGCCGAATACCTGCAGCGGGGCCAATTGTTCGAACGCCTGACCACGGACCGTGAACTACTGGATCGCCGGCCGGACTATGTGCTCAGCGGATCCATCAGCGCCCTGGAGCGGTTCGACAGCGGCGACCGCTGGTTCGCCCGTCTCGTTCTGAACCTGCAGCTGTCACGACAGACGGATGGACAGGTGTTGTGGCGCGGCGATATCACCCGGGACGACGAAATCGAGGTTTTCGCCGCCGACATGGAACACACCGTTCAGGCCCTGAGCGAGATCCTGCGGCGTAACATGGAGCTCTTCGTCTACGAATTGGACACCCTGTTCATGCGCCTGACCAGCAACGGTGAACCGGCTGCCGAGCTGACCAGGTGGCAGGAAAGTATCATCCGGCCCGAGACCGAAGAAAGCGGCGCCGACACGGTCCAGGTTCCGGATTACTACGAGCTCATCCCGGGCAAGCTGGCCCCGTGAAACTTCGCGGAGCACGAATACCATGAAACGTCTGTTATGCATCTGCGCCGGTCTGCTGGTCCTTGCCGGGTCAACCGTACGTGCGGACGAGGAAACCTGGTTGAACCGGCGCGCCCGGGCCCAGTTGGCCATGGATCCCACCCTGATCCCCAAGGGCAAGGGGCTGTTGTTCATCCCGGCCATGACCTCGGGTCATCGCGAGCCCAAGTTTCAGGTTCTCCGGGACGGAAGCCGGGTGGCGGAAGCCGGCACGGGTTCCGGAGTTCTGCTGGATCCGGGCCAATACGAGGTTCTCATCGGCTCCGGCACCAGCGCCCAGATGATGCGGCGCCCATTCGAGATCCAGGAAGGCCACACCACGCTGATTCGGCCCTGGTGGGCCGGACTGATCATCGACGTCATCGACGAAACCCGCACCTCGGTCAAGGAACCGTACGAACTGTTCGATGCCGCGCAGGAGAACTTCGGTGTGCAGTACGGCATCGAGGAGGAACGGGGGGAGGCGGTCAACACCTGGTTGCTGGAACCCGGCACTTACACCATCGTGCGATTAGGCGAGACCATCGCTACCCCGCGCCGTTTCAGCGTTCGTCTGATGCCTGGAGAACTGGTTCAGCGCAATCTGGTAGTCGGCAGCAATGGTCAGTTCGTGGGATTTTTCCCACCCGGTTACCTGGAAGAAGCTCGTGAAGCGGTATCCCGGTGGAACAGTCGCTGGGAACTCAGCATGTCGCCCCAGTTCACCACCACGCAGAATACGGCCGGAGAAGACAGAGCCAGTCTGTCATTTGCCGGACAGATTCGCAACCGAACCCGGTATACCGGCACCCGTCACTTCTTCGATCTACGATTCATCCTGGAGGAGGGTTTCACCAAGGAAAGCGGGGATTATCTGCGCAAATCCGTCGATGAGGTCGTGATACGCAGCACGTACCTCATGCGACTGGGAATCCGCCTGGGCCCGTACCTGCGCGGTGTGGCCAACACCAAGCTCTTCCCTACCAACGTTCGTTTCGACACTCCGCAGGAGCTGATGCTGCGGGATTCGTCGGGTCAACTGATCGAGACCCGCTCCAATGTCACCCGGTTCACCCTGGAGCCGTCCCTGTATCCCCTGCATCTGCGCCAGGGAGCCGGTATCAACTCGCAGCTGTACCAGAGTGTACCCCTCAACGTGGATCTGCGTCTGGGAGTCGGCGCGCGCCAGTCCATCTATGTCGACAGCTACGAGCTCAGCCAGGATCGGCGCACCGCCACCCAACTCAGTACCTCCACCAGCACGGGGCTGGAAGCCCTGCTCATCATGGACGCCCGTCTCAGCGACTACATCAGCCTGGACTCGGAGCTGGATGTGTTGATTCCCTCTGCGCGCGTGGATACCTGGGAGTTCAGTTTCGAGAACCGGATACGAACCTTCCTGACGCCATTCATCAACATGGATGTCGTATTGAACCTGGAACGCAAAAAACCGCTCAGAAGGCTGCAGTCCGCCCAGCAGGTACTGCTCCGGCTGGTCAAGTTCATCTGAGGTCTCATGGCCCGGGCCACGCGGCAGGCGAACGCAATCGTCATTTCCGGTCCTCTGACCATCCCCCATCTGAGCCAGCTGGAGCTTCAGTTTCGTGCCTTGCTGCGAGAAACACAACCCGGCACCGTGCACATCGGTCTCGACGGTATAACCGCGCTGGATACGGCCGGCGTCATCTTTCTTCAACGCATGCCGTTAGTCGGAGCCGAACTCGACCGGCAGGTACACCTGGAACCGGTCCCGGCCCGTTTCCAGGCTTTTTTCCAGTTCGTGGCGAAGCGCAGACAGCCGCAAGACGAGGCGGCTGCAGCCGCTATAGGGTGGTGGGAGAACCTGGGTGAACGCGTCCTGCAATGGAGCGGAATCGTGGCCAACTTCGCCTTCGTCGCGTCGGAGGTGACCTGGGCCGCCATCCTGGCCGTGCCGCGGCGTTCCGGGGTACGGCGCGGTTCGCTGGTGGAACAGTGCGTTGCCCTCGGATCTTCCGCAGTGCCCGTGGTGGCACTCATCCTGTTCCTGGTCGGGGCCGTCACGGCTTTGCAGGCCGCAGAGCAGTTGCGCCAGTTCGGCGCCGAAGTCTTCGTCGCCGAACTGGTTGGTATCGGTATCACCCGCGAGATCGGGCCGCTGATGGCCGCCATCATCGTGGCCGGCCGCAGCGGATCTTCCACCGCCGCTGAAGTGGCTACCATGCGATTCACCGAGGAACTGGATGCGCTGCAGACCATGTCGGTGGACCCGCTGCGGTTCGTGGTCGCGCCCAAACTGTGGGCCATGCTGCTGTGTATGCCCATGCTCACCGTCATGGCGAATTTCTGCGGCATCCTCGGCGGACTCGTCGCCAGCACGACGGTCATCGGCCTCTCGCCTCAGGCGTTCACCAGCCAGTTGATCGAGGCCCTGTTCATGCGGGACATCGTCAGCGGACTGGTAAAAAGCGTCTCGTTTGCCTGGGTGATCGTCGTGGTGAGCGTCTACCATGGCCTCTCCTACAGCGGTGGCGCCCCCGGCGTCGGCCGCGCCACCACCGCGGCTGTCGTCTCGTCGATCTTCCTGATCATCGCAGTCAACCTTTTCTGGGGTATCGTTTTCTACGTGCAATGAGGCTGCCGTGGCTGACACCGTGATCGAGGCTACCGGCCTGGAGGTAGGGTACAACCGCCATACGGTATTGGATGGCCTGGATTTCCACCTGCATGCCGGCGAAGTGGTACTCGTGGTCGGCAACAGCGGTTGCGGTAAAAGCACCCTGTTGAAAACCCTGATCGGACTCGTGCCACCCAGAGCCGGGCGCATCTCGCTTTTCGGTCGTACGAGTCATGGCCTGGATCCGGCCGAACGGGGGCCTCTGCTGCGTCGCTGCGGCGTCATGTTTCAGTACGGCGCCCTGCTCAATTCGCTGACGGTCGGCGAAAACGTCATCTTGCCTCTGGAGATGCATACTGACCTGGCTCCGAGCTTCCGCGAGGCCCTGGCCCGCGCCCGTCTGGAATTGGTCGGTCTGGGCGGAGCCTTCGATCTGTATCCGGAGGAGTTGTCCGGCGGCATGCGCAAACGCGCGGCGCTGGCCCGTTGTATGGCCCTGGAACCGGAAGTCCTGCTCTGTGACGAACCGGGATCCGGGCTGGATCCGGTAACCGCTGCCGGTATCGACCATCTTCTTCTGGCGCTGAACCGCAGTCAGGGTATGGCGCTGGTGATCATCACCCACGAACTGCTCAGCATCAGGCGGCTGGCCGGCAGGATTTACATGCTCGATCAGGGCAGAGGCATCTTTGACGGCGGACTCGAGGCAGCCACCACCAGTACCGACCCAGTCATGCAGCGCTTTTTCCATCCGGACGCACCCGAAGCCGGCAGCTGACGGCACAGGTGCCGGGTTGCGGCGGCAACGTTGACAGCGCATGGCCGCAGAATATTGTTTGATCGTCTACCGCATTGTCCGTCGCCTGCCATGACGGCAATATGCTGTAACCTTTTTGTCAACCTTCCAAAAGAAAGCAGAAAGCTCGATGCTCGAACGGCTGGATATGGCGCCCCCGGACCCCATACTGGGACTGACCGCTGCTTTCAAGGCCGATCCCAATCCCGGCAAGATCAACCTGGGAGTGGGCGTATACCAGGACGATCAGGGTCGCACACCCGTACTGGACGCAGTCAGGCAAGCGGAGGAACGGATCCTGGCGACAGAGACGTCCAAAAACTACCTGCCCATCGACGGTCAACCCGAGTATGGCCGTGCCGTCCAGGAGTTGCTGCTGGGTGAGGATCATCCCGTGGTGTCTTCCGGCCGTGCCGTGACCTTGCAGACACCCGGTGGCACCGGCGGCCTGCGCGTAGCCGGCGACTTCATCCGTCAGCACTGCCCCGGGGCCACACTATGGCTCAGCGAACCGACTTGGGCCAATCATCCCAAGGTCTTTGAATCCGCCGGTGTGCCGGTCAAAACGTACCCCTACTACGACGCCGGCTCCCGGGATCTGGCTTCGGAGGCTATGTTGGCTGCGGTTCGACAGATACCCGCCGGTGATGTCCTGCTGGTACACGGGTGTTGCCACAACCCCACGGGCGTTGACCCGTCTCCGGAGACGTGGGAGGAATTGGCCGGAACCATCCGGGAGCGCGGTATACTTCCCCTGGTGGACTTCGCCTACCAGGGATTGGGGGATGGTTTACGGACAGATGCCCGGGGGCTGGAAGCCCTTTGCGACCGCCAGGAGGAGATTCTGGTGGCCAGCTCGTTTTCGAAGAACTTCGGCCTGTACAACGAACGCGTTGGCGCCCTGACGCTGGTCGCCGCCAACGCCGATACAGCCGAGCGCGCCCTGAGCCACCTGAAAATCACGGTCCGTACCAACTATTCCAACCCGCCGGCACATGGCGGAGCTATCGTGACCCAGGTGCTGACCGATACTACCCTGCGGCGCGCCTGGGAGGACGAAGTCGAGGCCATGCGCAACCGCATTCAGGGCATGCGCACACTCTTCGTGGAGACCCTGCAGGCCAAGGGGGTCAAGCGCGATTTCTCGTTCATCCAGAAGCAGCGCGGCATGTTCTCGTTTTCCGGCCTGACGCCGGATCAGGTGCAGCGCCTGCGGGATGAATATTCCATCTATATGGTCGGATCGGGGCGAATCAATGTGGCCGGGATGACCACAGGGAACATGGACCGGCTCTGTCAGGCCGTGGCCGCGGTGCTCTGACCCGTCGAACGCCATACCGGAGCGGATCGGTTCACCTTTAACCTGCCGGCAATCCCAACCGCCTGCCGTCGGAACCGCTCCGGTATATTGGCATGCCGGTGCGCCATTATGCCGGAATAGCCGGCTAACCGCTGCTCTGGGCGCTTACTCGCCGGGTTGGCCTTACGGTTTGACGGGTCCGGCATGGCCGGCTCCACCGGCGCCGTTACAAACGCACCCAAAGCGCGTCAACGGGTCCGCTCCCGCAAGCGGTGCACCAATCCCGGCAGCACCTCCAGCACCCTGGTCACATCCGCCTGTGTGCTACCCCAACCCAGACTGAAACGAACCGCGGATTGTGCCCGGGCCCGGTCTAATCCCATGCCCAGAAGCACATGCGAAGGTTCCGATTCGCCGGCCGCGCAGGCGGAACCGCTGGACACCGCAATGCCGTGTTCATCCAGGGCGCGAACCAGAACCTCGGATGACACCCCGGTAAAGGACAGGTTCACCGTGTTCGCCAGCCGCGCCTGAGACCGGCCGTTGACCTGGACATCGGGTATACGGCTACAAATACCGGACTCCAGCCGATCCCGCAGCAAGCGCAACGGCTCCGGCCAACCATGGCCGCCCGTACGCATCAACGCGGCTGCTCGGCCGAATCCCACGATTGCAGCGACATTTTCCGTACCGGCCCGCATCCCGCTTTCCTGCCCTCCACCATGCAGCAGCGGATCCACGATCATGCCCCGGCGCACGTACAATGCACCAACTCCCTTGGGACCATTGGCCTTGTGCGCGGAAATCGACAGCAAATCCGCGTTGAGGTCCTCGACATGAACCGGTTCCTTGCCGAACGTCTGCACCGCGTCGACATGCAGAGGCACGCCACGGCGCCAGGCCAGTTCGCCGATGGCCGCTATCGGTTGCAGGCAACCCGTCTCGTTGTTGGCGTGCATGACCGAGATCAAGGTCGTGCGCTCGTTCACAGCAGACGCCACCGCGTCCGGATCGACGCAGCCGCTGCTGTCCGCCGGCACCCGCACCACCTCGACGCCGTGCGCCTCCAGATAGGTGCAGACACGCAGCACGGCGTAATGCTCTATGGCTGTGGTCACGATGCGTCGATGCTGCCGGTGAGCTGTCAGCAGAACGCCCTTGAGCGCCCAATTGCACGCTTCTGTTCCGCCACTGGTAAAGAACACCTCAGCCGGCGAACACCCCAGAGCCTGGGCGACGCAATCCCGGGCACGCTCGATTCCGGCGCGAGCCGAACGCCCCCAGCGGTGCAGACTGGAGGCATTGCCCAGCCCTGGGTCCACATACGGAGCCATCGCCTCCCGGATCTCCGGACGCACCGGGCTGGTGGCGTTGTGATCCATGTAAACGGACGCTACACGGGTTCCGGTCAGATCTGGTCCGGCGTCTTGCACCGCGTCTCCTACTGAACGAGAAAGCTGGTCGCCCAAACCAGGGCATCCTGAGCCGGGATGATATGCGGACGCACGACCAGGCGCGTGCCGTCCCCAAGGATGATGTTCCGCGGCTGCCCGCGTTCGGTATGCTCGGTGCCGCGCACCGCGGTAACCCGGGCATCCGCGGGCAGCTCGCGTCGCACATAGTCTTCCAGCAACTGATCCTGGAGCTCGAGACCCTCGAACCGGTCCACCCGTCCCTGCTCGATGAGCTCGGTAATCTGCCGCCACACATCGCTCCGGTCTGCACTGAGCCTGCTGCCGGCCACCACATAGAGCGTGTACACCCGGTCTTGCTCCTGCAGTGTCACCCAGCTCTCCCGGCCCGGGCCGTATACCTCTCTCCCCGAGTAGACCATGTCGCTGTCGAAAACCGGCTGCCGCTCGCCGTCCGAATCCACGAGAAAAGCGTAGACTTCGCTGGCCCGGGATACCGTGAGACGCAACTGCAAACGGTCTCCGGCCAACAGGCTGCCCCCCTCTTCCAGATCGAGCTGCCGGGTGGTGCCGCTCTCTACCCGCGTGACCACCAGCTGCACGCTGAGTTCCAGCGAGAGGGGTTCAACCGGATCGAGCTCCGGCACCGGACCGGAAACGGCCAGTTGCTCCAGAACCTGAAGCGGCAGCCTCCCGCGGCTGGTGCTCCGCACCCGGCCATCTTGCGTTTCGACCGCCAGCAGACGCAGGTAGGCCCATTCTCCGCCCTGATGCATTCTGCCCCCGACGACCACCGGAGCGCTGACCGATTCCCAGGCTGCGGCCGGGACCGGCAGCTCGCCGCGCCAGCGGGTTTCGGTGGTATCTACACTGCTGACCACGATCCCCTGGCGCAACATGGCCGAGAGAATGTGTTCGCCAACCGCGTCCCCGGCCGTTGCTCGCAGGCCTTGCTCGTTGCGCACGCCCAGCCAGGCTACCTCCGCATCACCCAGCGACGGCACCATGGCCGCCACCATCTCCGCCGCGACCACAGCACCCTGAGCATCCGCAGGCGCACCGCGTCTGACCGCCGGCCTGCCGCAGCCGGTGAGGATCAGGATACTCACCGCGATCATCCAATATGCTGCTGGTCGCCTCATATATGCTCCCGTGGCGCAGGATGCTGGCTTCAGGATCATGACAGTCGAGCCGGGGCAGATCCTGGCGACACCAGCAAATCCGGCACCGATGTTCTGTTCCGACGGCGTAGCGCACTAGCGAATATAAGACTTGATCCATGCGGTGTCATACGCACGAATGTGCGTATTTGTCGAACCGAACCCTATATTCCCAGGGCCGGAAGAAACATCTGCTCGGCGACGCATTCCCAGCTCATCAGCTGCGCCGCCTCATGGCCCTGACGCAGCAACCGGTCCCGGGTTTCGGGATCAGCGGACAACCGTTCCAGCAGCAACTCGGCTACTCTGTGGCTCTCGGCGACCTCGGCGCGATCGCGTTCCTCGGCGCCCAGGTTGCGCGCCATGCGGATATCCAGCGTGTCTTCCAGACGCGTGTACTGCCCTTCGACCAATGCAGCGAAATCCCGCCCGACCGTGCGCTCGAGAAATCCCAGACATCCACAGGCATCGCTGATCACGCTGATGGCGCCGGCATTCAACGGCTCGAGCATGGCGATCCCGAAAGGTTCATAAATGGACTGGCCGAACTCGGCGTCGGTGCCCTGCCGGATATCGGCGAAAGACATGTCCGCCGGCATGGCCGGTCCGCAACTGCTCTGGTCAAAACCGAACTGGTTGATGTAGATCACGGAGACTGCCTGGCACGCCGCATTCAGCGCCCTGACCTGAAAGTCGAACTGGAGTTCACCAGGCGTCAGGTCCGGATACCCTTCCCGGTGTACCAGCGGCCAACCATACTCCGCCGCCATACGCCACACCGCCTCGGGTTGCCGCCGGCCCACTTCCGTAGCCAGCATCAGCAACACCGCGCGCTGGCCCCGCTGCACCAACGCGTTGTCCATGCCACGCAACACGAGCAGATCACGCCAGAGCGCCTTGCTGGACACCAACCGGGTCACATGGGTGAAAATCCAGTCCGGCCGGTACCCGAGCAGCGCCTCTACATAGCGTTCCAGTCGCTGGCGCGATTCTGCCCGCGCCTCCCGCGGCACCGCAGAGGAAGGTATCCCATTGTATACCAGAGAAATGTCATGCCGGTCGAAATCCGGTCCCAGAAAACGCAGCTCCTCCACCACCCAGTCACCCACCGCCAGCAAGGCATCACAGCGCCAGGCCTGGCTGATCAGTGCGTGTTTGTGATACCATTCCTGGGGCCCGAAATGGTCGGTCAGGTATCCCCCTTCACGCCGGGCCAGGCGCAACACATTGTAGAACATGATGTCGCGCCCCGGCGTGTCCTCTACCAGCATGCGCACTGTGGCCACTTCATGCGCATAGAAAGCCGTTCGAAACCGCTGGTCACCCGCCAGCATGGATTTGAGCAGGGTGCACACCCCCATGAATTCATGGCCGATGAGCCAGCACAATTCGTCCGATGAGCCGAGGAGAGCGCGAATTCCTTCGAAACCGGGTTCGGCCAGCCGAAGGTACCGTTCATACTCCGGGGTGACCTCGTACCGGCGCGAATCCAGGCCGAAGTGCTCGGACAGATAGTACTTGAACGCATCGACGTGCAGACCCGGCGCTTCGACATCGACCAGCAGAACTTCCACCGCGGTTTCGCCGTATTGATCCCGCAACTGGCGTACGCCATATACCAGGCGCACGCCATGAGCCGCCGCCACCCGGTCCAGCGCCGCCGATGCGTCGGCATACCGCACCTGGCGGGCACTGTCGTACAGCAAGGAGTTGTCCGGCGCCGACAGCTCCCTGGCGCCGCTGTCCTCCAGTGGTCCCAGCAAAAGCGTTCGGCCGACCCGCTGACGGTATGAGCCCGTGGTCAGCAGGCCGCGCAGCACCGTGCCGATCCCGCCGGATTGCCGTACCGCCTCATGGGTCACATGCACACACGCGACCATGGTACCCTCCTCCGTTTACCTGGCATCCGAAATCCCTGCGACGCGACCGGACACAGCCACGCCGCATCGCCATCGCCCTCACCATCCCATCCTGCAGCATCAGGAGCAGGAAGGCAACACACGACGGCAGAACCACAGCAGTATCCATAACCGCGTCCATCACCAGCCGCACCCTTAACCGCTCAACCGCAGCCGTTGCAAGGCTTCCGCGGACCAACCGGGAATAAGGTATGGTCCCATCTCCATTCTGTCCATTTACCTCTAACGTCATGTTTATATTTGGGTTGCATTCGTTCACAGTCCGCCTTGTCGAAGCGACGCCCTGGCCGTACCTTCCCGCATCCCTTTCATTGCTGGAACAATACGACCATGCCCGAGTTGGCAAGACCCATTCATGAACTATAAGGGTGTCGGCCCGGCGCCAGTGACCGTAGCAGCAGGCATCCCCCGGCTCGCCGCTCGCTCCGGGCACCTGCAGCCCGGACCTGCATGCGCCGGTAGCTTCCGGGAAAACCCCGTTGTGTTTCCATGAGGTGCGGGCCGGCCAACCGCCGGAGGGATGCTTGACACCATCAGGAGGAGCGATGAACGCCCAGGAGTTGATCTGCGCAGCCTTGCGGGAGGATCTGGGAAGCACGGAGCCGGACCTCGATCTCGATATCACCACGACGTGGACGGTGCCGGCCGGGGCCCGGGCCACGGCGGTTATCGTGTCCCGCCAGGATGGCGTCATGGCGGGCATGGAGCTCGCGGGGCATGTGTTCAGGCAACTGGACGCAGAGACGTGTTTCGAAGCCTGTACGGCCGACGGCGGCCGGGTCGTGGCCGGCGCCACCGTAGCGCGGGTCTACGGTAGTGCCGCAGCTTTACTGGCGGCCGAACGCACTGCACTGAATTTCCTGCAGCGTCTCAGCGGCATCAGCACTTTGACGCGGGCATACGTGGACGCCGTGGCGGCAACCCGGTGCCGAATAACCGACACGCGCAAGACGACTCCGGGCTGGCGTGAGCTGGAGAAATACGCCGTTCGCCTGGGGGGGGGCGTCAACCACCGCATGGGCCTGTTCGATGCCGTGTTGATCAAGGAAAACCATGCGATCTGTGCGGGCGGGGTGGACGCCGCCGTGGTGCAGGCCCGGAAGGCAGCCATGGCCGCGGGCCGGCAGGTTCCGGTCTATGCGGAAGCCGAGACCCTGAGCGAAGTACGGCAACTGCTGTCGGCCGGACCGGACCGGATCATGCTGGATAACATGCCGCTGGAAACCATGACCCAGGCCGTATCCCTGATCCGCCGCTCCCTGCCGGAAACGGAAATCGAAGCCACCGGAGGGATCACCCTCGGCAACATCCGGAACATTGCCAGCACCGGGGTGGACCTCGTCTCCATCGGTGCTCTCACCCATTCCGCTCCGGCGCTGGATCTGAGCATGCGGGTGAGCATCCAGTCCTGACAGGGAAGCATGTATCCGCGATCAGGCGCCCTGCCGGCCGAGGCGGATCGACAGCCGGACCGAGGTTGTTGGTTCAGCCGTCCTGCAGCCGGGCGATCATGCCCTCCGCCAGGGGGCCGCGCTTGACGCCGACAACCCGAGCATCCTGCCTGCCGATGGCCGCAGTCAGAGGCGACAGCGAATCTACCTGAAAAACCAGAACGCCTGCCCGCCGGCGCCGCGCCAGTTCGGTGTGTGTGTGGTGCGATATGCTTGACTCGAGCACGATCAGAGCCAGATCCTGGGTGCGCCGTACGGCGGAAAGCCCGACGACAAGGTCGCCGGACTTTCTGCCGATCCCGGCCAGCGGGGCAGCCCGCTCCAGCGCTGGCGCATCGAGCTCGAGCAGCGGCTCGGTGGTGTGCATCCTGCGCCTCAGGTGAATACCGGTTTGACCGGTTTCGATCCGCTGGAGGCGGAAGCGTTGGCAGCCTCCAGCACGGCAATGACACGGGCGGCGGATTCCGGCGTGATGACCAGGTCCGCCCCTTTGGTCAGGTGCTCGTGGATGTTGCGATAGTATGCATCCCAGTCCGAGTTCTGAAAGGCGATCTCGGCGCCCAGCTGACGGCTCTTGACCAGCGTCTTCACCATGAACTTGCCACCGGTGTCCTCGATCGCTCCCCATTCCCCCAGAATCCGCCAGCGCGGCTTGCCGAGCATCGACAGGTTGGAGACGGTCAGCGTGGCTACGCAGCCGCCGGAAAACTGCAGGGTATATTCCGAATGGTCTTCGTTGGTATACTCATCCCAGGCAGGGTTCTTGACCTGGTATCCGCTGACCCAATCGACTTTCTCAGGCACCAGGTTGAGAATCCAGTCCGTGAAGTGAGCTCCCCAGTCGTAGATTGACCCACCCGATATGCGGCGATTCGCTCGCCACCACTTGCCCTGGGGTCCGTACCCGCCGATGGCCGCTTCGATGCGAAAAACGCGACCGATCAGTTGCTCAGTGCAGATCAACTCTCGCAGCGCCATGAAGTCTCCGTCCCAGCGCCGGTTGTGAAAGGTGGACAGAACCACCTTATTGCGTTCTGCCGCCTGGATCATGGCCTTGACTTCGTCTGTGGTGATGGCCATGGGCTTCTCGCAGACCACGGACACGCCGGCGTTGAGGCACTGAACCGCCAGTTCCCCATGGGTATCGTGCGGCGTGATGATTGCCACCAGCCCCAGATCCTCGGCCGCCAGCATGTCGTCAAGCCGGGCATAGACCCTGGCCTGGGGCCATTCCTCCTGCGCCACCTGACGACGAGACGCATCCGGTTCGCAGATCGCCGCTGCAGTCATTCCCGGATTCCGTTCCATGGAAGTCAGATGGCGATGCCCCATGTTGAAAGCACCACCATATCCGACGACGCCGCAGCGTATGATCTCCTGCTCGTTCATCTGACTATTCTCCTTTTCTGTGGCTGATATGGGCTCCGGAGTAACCGGACTGCGCCAGGCGTCTGCGGTACCAACGTCCTGGCGCCCTGTCCCGCCGATGAGCAGGGGCACCAGAAGCGTCGAGGCACCCGGTCCACCCGGCGTGCGAAAACGAGCGGCGGGCTTTCCCCCCGATGGCCCCCTATGTTACTCGCACCCGGCATACTACGTGGATCCTGCACTAGGACGCGACGATGTCAGCGACCTCCATGACGTAGATCTGACGGCTGCCTTCATGCACCGAGTCGAAACAGATGCTGCGCCCGTCCCGGCTCCAGCGTGGATGCAGATCGCAACGGATTTCCCCACTGGCCCGGTCCGGCATGGCGTAGAACCGGCCCAGGTCGATGCGGCGCTGTTCCTGCAAGTCGTACAGGATCAGCGTCCGGAACCCCTGCGCATCCGGATAGGTATCCGTCAACAGCCAGCGCCCGTCCGGGCTGTAGGAGCAGTGCCCATCCTGCGTCAGCACACCGTCGGCCAGGACTTCCGCCTGGCCGCCCGGATCCGCGAACACGAAGTAACGGTCACCCACACCGTGTTGCCGGGCCCAGGCCAGGATATGGCGATCATCGCGCCAGTCGAAATGCGACACCATGCCATGGTCTGCCACACAGGCCAGTCCGGAGCCGTCCGGATCGGCGGTGAACAGGCGGGTCTGCCGCCCGTGCTGACTGTCGACCCATCGATGCAGGAACAGGAACCGGGTACCCGAAGGGTTGAACTGCAGATGATTGAACCAGTGGGTGACCCCGTCCATGCCGGCCGTATGACCGATGCCCACGACCTGGTCCAGAGAGACGATCAGCCGGTGTTCGCCGCTCTCCACATCCATCCAGTAGATGCCGTCGGCATCCGGATGAGGGTCATCGGCCCAGGGATCCGGAGGGCCCTGGTAGCCGTATCCGGGCCGGGTGGTGGCGATGCGGGCGAAGTTGACGCTGACCGCCTGCCGGCCATCCCGGCTGAGCGCATATACCGGCCGATCCAACTGGCGCTGTCGACCATTCTCTACATCCGCTATGCGCGCCGCGAAGTGATCGCCCGCGCACACATTGTAGATCACCGAGCGCTCCGGGTCACTGCCCAGCCACTGCAGCATGCAGCCCTGCTGCCAGTTCCAGGCATGGGTGGAGTCGATGGGCTGCCACTGGTTGCCCGCCGCAAGATCCACCATGCCGATGGTGGCGCGGTCGCTGGCCGTGGGCGGTCGATCCATGAAAGCGGTCTCCAGCCCCAGCAGGAAGCGGCCACTCCGGTTCCAGGGAAACTTGTCATAGTAACCAAAATGATGATGAGCAGGACCGCGGGTCACGGCGTGCGCAGATGGATCAGGCATGATGGACTCCATGGCTTGTGTGGTGAAACGCAGCCAACGATGGCCGCGTCATAGCCGTTGATACGGCCGATCAGGCCCTGTACTCGACCGGCCCGACGCGGGCCAGCAGTTCGCCACGAAGACGATCGACAGCCTGTACGACATGCTGAACGACCTCGGCCAGCGGCACCTCCAGGCGCTCGTCCTCCCGTCGCAGCTTGAACTCCACCAGGCCGTTTTTCAGCGAGCGGTCCCCCACCGTCAGCCGCGCCGGAACGCCGATCAGGTCGGCGTCGTTGAACTTTACACCCGCGTTCTCACCCCGGTCGTCGAGCAGGACCGCCAGTCCGGCCTCCGTGAGTTCCCGGTACAGCCTTTCGGCTTCCTGCAGCGCGGGTCCTGGTTTTCTGGCCAGGGCGACGATGTGCACATCGAAGGGCGCCACGCTCACCGGCCATACCAGCCCCTGATCATCATGGTATTCCTCGGCAATACAGGCCAGCAGACGCCCAACCCCGATACCGTACGAACCCATCACGACGGGCCTGTTGGCGCCCGCGGCATCCAGGAAATATCCCCCCAGGGCCTCCGTGTACTTGGTGCCAAGCTGGAAAATGTTGCCCACCTCGACACCGCGCCGGGCCCGCAACGGGGCGCCACACACGGGACAACCGTCACCCTCCTGAGCCGCGGCCAAATCGACGACCAGGTCAGGTTCGTAGTCCCGGCCGCAGTTCACGTTGAGCATGTGGTAACCCGATTCGTTGGCGCCGGCCACCAGATTGGGTGACGAGGGCACGGCCGCATCGACGACCACCATGGCGCCCTGGACCCGCAGCGGCGAACCGTATCCCGGTTCCGCGCCCACGGCGCGGATCTCGTCCTCATGGGCCGGGCGAAGCTCGCGTGCCTGCAACGCGTTGGTCAGTTTGGTCTCGTTGAGTTCCATGTCACCGCGCACCACGGCCAGCACGAACTGATCCCGCTCTTCTCCGTCCCGCAGCAGCCGTGCCACCAGGAAAACTGCCTTGGCGGTGGCACTGGCGGGAATACCGAGCAGCCGTGTCAGCTCTTCTATGGTCTGGGTGTCCGGAGTGGACACCTTTTCCAGGGGCGCGGGCTGGGCTTGCGGCACAACCGGTTGGCGAAAAGTGGCGATTTGCCGGTTGGCCGCGTACTGACACTGATCGCACAGCATCAGCGTGTCCTCACCGATGGAGTTGAGGTACATGTACTCGTGGGCCACCCGTCCTCCCATCATACCGACGTCCGACTTCACCGCGATCGTGTCCAGACCGCACCGTTCGAAGATATTGAAATAGGCCTGGTAGTGGGCTCTATACTGCTTCTCCAGTCCGTCCCAGTCCGTGTCCAGACTGTAGCTGTCCTTCATGGTGAACTCGCGCACGCGGATCAGCCCGGACCGCGGCCGCGGATCATCGCGCCATTTGGTCTGGATATGATACACCAGCTGCGGCAGCTGACGGTAGGACTTGATCAGCCGGCTGACCAGAAACGCCGTAACCTCCTCGTGCGTCATGGCCAGCACCATATCGCGGTTCGACTTGTCCTGGAACCGGCCCATCTCCGTGCCGATCTCGTACCAGCGGCCCGTGGCCTTCCAGATGTCAGCCGGATGCACCACCGGCATGGTGATCTCCTGACCGCCGATTCCCGCCATCTCCTCGCGAATGATGGTCTCGACACGGTCCATGGCTCTGCGGGCCAGAGGCAGGTAGCAGAATATGCCGCTGGCCAGCTGCCGGATGAAACCCGCCCGCAGCAGCAATCGATGGCTGGCCACGTCCGCATCAGCGGCCGCCTCCCGCAGAGTCTGGCTGAACAGTTGACTCATACGCATGCTTCAGTTTCTCCTCGATACGATGGACCGGCGCTCCTGGCCGGAAACACGGTTGCCATGACCGGGCTGACGGGCGTCAACCGGCACAGCGATTCGCCCGCGAGAGCGACCAGACGGAGGCGCATGCTGTCCAGCCGCCAGCGTATCCGCCTGCAGCGCGCTCGCATCCGGCCGGCGCCCCGAACGGCACAACACTGCTCGTAACCGGCGGGACCGAAACGGCCCGTCCGTCAACTTTGGGGTTTGAGCTCCAGGGCGCGGGTATCGCGCTGGCGGCGGATCATCTCCACAACCTCTTCTACCTGAGCGGGTTCCAGATTCTCACCGGTACGCAACCGGATGGCCATCCGGCCTTCCTCCACCTCGCGGTCCCCGCAGATGAGCATGTACGGTATCTTCTCACGCTGAGCCTGCCGGATCCGGTAGTTCAGCGTCTGGTTGTCATCGTTCAGCGCGGCGCGCAGGCCGGCGGCACGCAGTCTGTCATAGACGCCGCCGGCATACTCCGCGTGGCGATCCGCGATAGGCAGCACCACGGCCTGCACCGGCGCCAGCCAGACGGGAAACGCTCCGGCGAAGTGCTCGATCAACACCCCGACGAAACGCTCCAGTGAACCGAAGGGGGCGCGATGAACCATGACCGGACGATGCGCCTGGCCGTCTTTCCCCGTGTATTCCAGTCCGAAGCGTTCCGGCAGGCTGTAATCCACCTGAATGGTACCCAGCTGCCACTCGCGTCCGACGACGTCTTTGACCACGAAATCGATCTTGGGACCATAGAACGCCGCCTCTCCAGGCTCTTCGACGAACGGCACCCCCAGCGAATGCGCCGCCTGGCGCAACACGGTCTCCGCCCGGTCCCAGTGCTGCGGATCACCCACGTATTTGCTGTCGTGCGGATCACGCAAACCGATACGAACGCGATAATCCTGCATACCCAACGTGCGGAAAATGGTATTGACCAGTTCCAGGCAACCGTCCAATTCGGCAGGCAGTTGCTCCTCCATGCAGAAGATGTGGGCGTCATCCTGGGTAAATCCGCGGACGCGGGTCAACCCGCCAATTTCGCCCGACTGTTCCCAGCGGTACACCGCACCGAATTCCGCCAGGCGAAGCGGCAGATCACGATAGGAGCGCGGTTGTGAAGCATAGAGCTTGACATGGAACGGGCAGTTCATGGGCTTCAGCAGGAACCCTTCGATGTCGCCCTCGGCCATGCGTTGGGTGAGTTCGGCGCAGCTGACACCCTCCTGCGCCAGCGACGTCAGGTGCTCACGCTGAATCACCGGCGGGAACTGGCTGTCCTGGTAATACGGGAAGTGACCGCTGGTGCGAAACAGGTCCAGCTTGCCGATATGCGGCGTGACGACCTGCTGGTACCCCTGCCGGACCAGTTCTCCCATGATAAACGTTTGCAATTCCTGCCGCACCACCGTGCCGTTCGGCGTCCACAGGACCAGCCCGGGGCCGACCTGATCGTCCAGGTGAAAGAGTTGCAGCTGTCGCCCCAGCAGACGGTGATCCCGCTTGCGGGCTTCTTCCAGCCGGCGCAGGTAGGCTTCCAGCTCCTGGCGCTGCGTAAAGCCCGTTCCGTATATGCGCTGCAGCATGGTACGGTTCTCGTCACCGCGCCAGTACGCTGCTGCGATGCTGAGCAGTTTGAAATGCCTGATCTGTCCTGTATTCAGCATGTGCGGACCCCGGCAGAGATCGATGAAATCACCGTCGCGATAGAACGTGATGATTTCGTTTTCGGGGATTTCCCGGAGTAGTTCCATCTTGTAAGGAGCATCTTCCATCATTTCCAGGGCTTCCTGCCGGGAAACCTCAAGACGTTCGAACCGCTGGTTCTGCTTGACGATCCGCTTCATCTCCGCTTCGATGCGCTGGAGGTCATCCGCGGTAAATGGCTCCGGAACGTCGAAGTCATAGTAGAAACCGTCTTCCGTGGCGGGCCCGATGGCAAGCTGAGCGGCCGGGAACAACCGCTTGACCGCCTGTGCCATGATATGAGACAGACTGTGCCGGTACACCAGCGGCGCGTCCGGCGATTCCCAGGCGATGAGTTCAGGCCGGGCTCCGGCGGGCAGAACCGTATGCAGATCGACCATCTCGTCCTGGTGCCGGGCAGCGACGAACTGTCTCAGTAGTTTGCGATCCAGGGCGCCCAGGATATCCTTCAGCGCTCCGCCGCCCTCATGCTGGTGGGATGATCCGTCGGGAAACAGGATTTCCATCGTTCTCTTCTCTCCGCAGAGGCACTATGGTGCCTATAAAAAAGCCCACTGTCGGGAAGCAACAGTGGACTGGCAAGTCACTAAGCAGAAGCTCTCGATTCCGAATGAAGCTGTGCGCTTGCTACTCCACCGTCTGTCTTCAGCGTGGTTGGCCGCAACCAGCGGTCGACGGGGCGGACGTCACCCCTGCCGGGCAGCTGACCTCGTGCCCGATGGGGCCGGGCACAGCCGGAATCAGGGTAGACATCCAGGTACAGCTCCTGTTTTCGAGTAGGACGGATAGGACAGGGAGTATAAGTCTGGCCCCGCTTCAATGTCAAGGAGGAACCTGGACGAAGGCCCCGAGCACGCCGCAGCCGGACCGCACGGCCGCCGACGCCAGCTCGACGGCGGCCTGCACCGCCTTCGGCACCGGTTCACCTGCAGCCAGACCGTACACCAGGCGCCCGAGCACGTACGCCGGGGCCGCGCCGCAACCGCCCAGCGTGGCCCGGACCGGTTGCCGCAGCACACTCACGTTGCCCGCCCAGGCATCGCCCGCCTGTCCCTCCGGCCAGACTCCAGGAACCAGGATGTCGACGACACTGTTGCCCAGGACGTGGACGCGCGTTCTCACAGCGTCCCGAGCTCCAGCGCCGCCCGGCCGCACACCTCGATGAGCGGGTCGTACACCGGCCCGAAGGGCGGCGCGTAGGCCAGTTCGAGGTCGTATACCTGCTGCACCGTCATGCGGTTGAACAGTGCCGCGGCCACCACGTCGATGCGGCCTGCCACCCCCTCCTGACCGAGTATCTGCGCACCCAGCAGACGCTGTGTCCGCCGGTCCACGACGATGCGCGTATACACCGGGGTTCCTCCCGGATAGTACGAAGCCCGCGACCGGCTCTCGCGCTCGAATACGGCCGGGGCGAAACCGGCTGCCCGGGCCTGTTCTTCGTCCAGACCGGCACAGGCCACACTGTGGTCGAAAACCCGGGTCACCGCGGTGCCGGCAGTACCCCGGAAACGCTGAGCCGACAACCGGCCCAGACTCTCCGCGGCCAGGTTGTCTCCGGCGATCCGGCCGGTGCGGTTGGCGGTAAGCGCCAGGGGCGCGACGACGCGGGCGCCAGTCACGATGTGGGTCAGTTCGACGCAGTCTCCCGCCGCATACACGCCCGGAACCTCCGTCTTCAGGCGATCCGATACCGCGATGCCACCGCTCCGGCCCACACCGATCCCCGCCTCACGGGCCAGCGCTGTCGACGGTCGCACACCAGTAGCGACGATCACCAGGTCCGCCGGGATGCGCCGGTCCAGCAGCACGACCGCGCTTACTCGTCCGGCCTGGCTCTGCAGGCCGGTCACGGTCTGATCCTGCAGCAATTCGATACCTCTGTCGCTCAGGCTGCGGACGACGGGTTCCAGAAAAACGCGGTCCAGGCCAAAAATCATGCGCTGGGAACGGCCTATCACGGTGACCTGGAGGCCCCGTTTGCTCAACGCCTCGGCCATCTCCATACCGATGAGACCGGTGCCCACGATGACGGCCCGTGCCACCTGGCCACTGTCGATGATCCGGCGTACGGTCATGCCGTCTGACAGCCCGCGCAGCCCGTGCACCTGAGCCACCGAGACCTCCATCCAGGCGGGAGCCACGGGCACCGCGCCGGTCGCCAGCACCAGGTAGTCGTAGCGCACCGATCGGACAGCCCCCGCGCCATGGCGCACCTCGACGACGCGCGCACCCGGCTTGACCGCCACGACCTGGTGCTGCAGACAGACCTCGATGCCGCGTCTGGCGAAATCATCCGCACCCAGCGCCAGCAGGCTTTCGTACGAATCGACCTCACCGCTGATCAGATACGGTATACCGCAGGCGCCGTACGCGGCATACGCCCCCTGTTCGTATACCGTAACTGCCAGTTCGGGATTGGCCCGGCGAATCTGACTCGCCGCACTCATACCGGCCGCATCTCCCCCGACCACGACTACGCGCTTGCCCATACCTGCCTCATCTCCGGTTCCGTCTCCCGCTCTTCGCACACCGTGGACAGCGGGTCAGTCCTGCGTCAGTCCGATGCCGGCCCCCTACTCTCGGATTCCGGTTCCCAGCCAACCCGGCGCCCGGCGGCCATCAGCCGTTCCCAGGTTGTCGGATCCACTGGCAATCCCCGGGCGAGGCTCTCCGCGCGGCGCATCCGCTCCGGCTCACCCGGCAGCAGCAGCGCCCCATCACCGGCCGCGTCAACCATCCGGGTGGAACGCACGAAAGCCAGCAGGTCCTCCACCTCCGCCACGAATGCATCATAGGCCACGAAGTCCGCCACTTGCACGCTGAGCAACAAGGCTCCATGGCCCGGGCGCTCGCTCTGCCCGGCGCAGCCGGCTCCGGTCAGCGCTCCGGCCAGCAGTTCGACGACCAGGTTCAGGCCGTAGCCCTTGTGGGCCGAGACCCCTCCGAACGGATGCTGGATGGCGGTTGGATCCTGCCCGGATCTGGTGGTGCAGGTGGCCATGTCGAGCGCCAGACAGCCCGTGCGGCGCGGCACAGCCATAGCGACTGGATTGGCGCCCAGACAGGGAGCGGCGGCGCCGTACGGCACCACCACCGGCTGCCGGCTCATGCCATTGGCCATCAGCAGCGCCACCTGTCCCTGTTCCGCCAGTTGTTCGACAAAGGGACTGAGACGCCCTACCCCATGAGCCCGGCGGATGACTACCGCGGCCACGCCCTGATCGACAGCCTTGCCTGCCGCCAGCGCCACCGCCTGGTCCAGTGCCAGCTCACCGAACCCCTGGCAGCCGTCCAGCACGACGCTGGCCGGCGTCTGGCTGACGACGACCGCTGTCGCATCCGGTACCAGCCTGCCCTGGACGATCTGTTCCAGGTAATACGACAGCCGTTCGATGCCATGCCGGGGGTGTCCGGCCAGCTCAGCGTCCACCAGAAGCCGGGTCACCCGATGAGCGACCTGCGGCGCAGCTCCGGCACATTGCAGCATGCCGGCACCCATCCGGACGAGGAGTCCGGCCTGCATACGCTTCATCGCAGCCCTCCGGCGCAATCGCAGTGCGCCAAACCGCCATAGCGGCATCCTACCGTGACCTCTCCGTCCTCTTAGCATCAGCCCGACAGATCCGGCACCGCGGTCCTCATTCGGTATACGGATATCGGCTTGACCTCCATCCCGGCACCCGTTTCACAGCCCGATCATCCGTGGCACGGTTGTTGGCCTACCCCTGGCCGGGTTGCGGCGTGTACCCTGAACAGCACCCTCCAGGGCCGCAGCCACGCCGCCGGTAGACGACGCCCCAATTAACAACGCAGCAAAGCGTAACGTCAAAAGCACGGTTGGTCTGCAGCCTGCAGTTAGGCGCATTCCGCCTCCGATCCAGACTGCCTCAGACTGGATACGGCCCAGCGCGCGTCCGGATCGTCCAGCGGCAGCGCGTGCACACCTTCCGGAAAATGGTTCTGCAGGCGTTCGTATTCGTATTGCTTCGCTGCATCCGGATAACGCCATGGGTGCAGATAGTACACTTTCCGGACCCCGGCCTGGAGCAGCTCCTTGGTGCATCCGAAGCACGGTTGCATTGTGGAGTACAGCTCCGCATCCGCAGCCGCAATCCCGAAGCGCGCCGCCTGCAGCAGGGTGTTCTGCTCGGCGTGAACGCAGATGCACAGGTCGTAGTCCTTACCGGACTGGGCCGTGGATCTTTCTGCGCAGCGGTTACAGCCACCGTCCAGACAATTGGGGAATCCATGCGGCGTACCATTGTACCCCGTGGCGATGATGCGGCGGTCCAGCACCAGGATTGCACCAACCCGGTTGCCCGTGCAGTTGGCCCGGGCCCGCACCGCCATGGCGATGCGCATATAGTACTCCGGCCAGTCCGGCCGTCTTCCTGCTGCGTGGTTTCCCATATCGTCCTCTGTCGCGTCGAGGGCACGATGCGTCTGGGCGCCATGGTGGTCCATCGGCCACTGCCCCGCGCATGCGCCTGCGCGTGTACGATGCGCCTGCGCGTGTACGGCCGGGCACCCAACAGCAAGTCTACAGCAAGTCTACGATGAGCCCGTTCGGACGCAAGCTCATCGTATCCTCGCATAGCATCCTGCCGGTGACGGACGTGTAGACCGGCGTGCCGGTTGACCGGACCTTCTCCCGGCGGCTACCCGTCGCCCTGGTCTGCAGCTGTCCTGCTCGCTGCGGATTGGCTATCGTTGGGTATGGCCCAGTCTGCCGTCCGGCTGTCGAAGCGCATGCCCCGGTCATCGATTGACGGCAGCCGGGGCTTGCACCGGCGCCTTGGCATCCTTCCAGGCACCCACGGTTGAAATCCAGCCGCGCAGGTACCGGCTCTGGAACAGCAAAGGCGTCCGATCCGCATACAGCCACCCGTTCGTTCAGTCAACCCCGATGCAGTTGAAATGGAGCACGGCAGATGGATGAAAGCGCCGTAGAGCCCGTCCTGCGGGAACGCATCGTCCGTATCGAGAAAGCCGTATTACGCGGCACACGGCCGCGGAGTATCGGCTACAACGCCAGAATTCCCACGCACGGCCCCCACCTGCGCGATCCCGTCGTTCGGGTGCATACCTCCGGTGGCGCCGTCGGCCTGGGTTGGTCCGACATCCGCCTCGATCAGGCCGGGAATCTGCTCGGGCGGGAATTGCGCGAGTGCTTCCGGTGGCCCGATGGGGTGCTGGAGCCCGGTCGCCGCATGGACCTGCCCCTCTGGGATCTGGTGGCTCGCGCTATGGAGCTGCCTTTATACCGTCTGCTGGGCGGACGCGGGCATCGGCGGGTGGAAATCTACGATGGCTCCATCTACATCGATGACCTGGAAGCATCGGACCGCGAAGCCGAACGCATTTTCACGGAGGAAGTGGCCTCAGGCCAGGAGCACGGCTACCGCCATTTCAAGGTCAAGGTTGGGCGCGGTGCCCGTTGGATGACCCCGGAGGCCGGCCTGCACCGCGATGCCCTGGTCGTCCACGCAGTTCGCGCTGCAGCCGGTGACGCGGCGAAAATCATGATAGATGCCAACATGGGCAACACGCTGAACTCGGCGCAAGCGCTGCTTCAGGCCTGTGCCGGAGCGCGCATTCACTGGTTCGAAGAACCCTTTCACGAAGACCGGCCGCTCAACCTGGCGCTGAAGCAGTTCATCGTTGACCACGGATGGAACACCCTGGTCGCCGACGGCGAGTTCGCCCCGCCACCCTGCTTTTTCGACCTGGTACAGGAGGGACTCATCGATGTTGTGCAGCACGACTTCCGCATGGCCGGCCTGACCTGGTGGCGCGGCACCGCGGCCCGGCTGGAGGGCTGGGGAGTCCTGTGCGGCCCGCACGCATGGGGCAGTTTCATCGAACGATTCCACCATGCCCATTTCGCCGCTGCCATCCCCAACTACGCCCTGCTGGAGGCGGCACCGGTACGGGTGCCGGGTCTCGTGACGGACGGCTGGAAAATGATCGAAGGCTGCCTTGTGGTGCCCGATACACCTGGGGCGGGCTTTGACGTGGAGGCGGATGTCTTTGCCAAAGGCCTGCGGGATTCAGACGGCTTCAGCGTCGCCCTGACCCAGTAGCGGCCGCCTGGTACTGCGGTAGAGGGGCGCCCCAGCCACGCCGTGCGGACCGTGGCCATAAACACTTTCCGTCAACGCTTTCCCGCCCATCCTCCGTGCCTCTGTCCGGACGATCCGCGGCCATCATGAGCGTCGAAGAGCACGACCCGGCGGACACCTTGCCGAGCCGATGCCGCGGCACTAGATTGGCCGGGGTTCAACCCACCTGTTTCCAGGAGATCCGGGCAATGGCAGACAAACTGAAAATCGCCGTACTCGGCATGGCTCATGACCACCTGTGGAGCAACCTGGACGATCTGGCCGTATTGGATCGCGCCGCTCTGGTGGCCGGCGCGGATGCCAACCCCGCGCTGCGCCAGCGCTTCGTCGAGCGAACCGGCTGCAAGCGGGTCTATGCCGGTTACCAGGAACTGCTGGATGCCGATCAGCCGGATGCGGTATTCGCCTTCTCACCCACCAACCAGCACGCAGACATCGTCGAACTCTGCGCCCGGCAGGGTGTACCGGTCATGGCGGAGAAACCCATGGCTGCCACCCTGCCGCAAGCCTCCCGCATGCTGACCGCGGCCCGGCGTCACAGCATCACGCTCATGATCAACTGGCCCACCGCCTGGTCACCGCGGCTGCGGACCGCCTATCGGCTGGTGCAGGAAGGGGCACTCGGCAGAATATGGCAGATGACCTGGCGTGGCGGTCACTGTGGTCCCGATGAACTGGGCTGTTCGGCGGAATTCTGCGGTTTTCTGTTCGACCCCCGGCAAAACGGTGCCGGAGCCTTCAATGACTACAGCGGCTACGGCGCCAGCCTGTGCGTGCTCTTTCTGGGGTGCCTTCCGTCCAGCGTTTTCGGCATGGCCGGACGGCTGGTCAAGACGCACCTGCCGGTGGACGACAACGGCATTCTGGTGATGCGCTACCCGCGCGCCTTGTGCCGGCTGGAGATGACGTGGACCGAAGCCGCACCGCACTTCCCGCCTCACGATCTGGTCTTGTATGGCACGGAGGGCACCCTGGTGGCCGGACAGGAACTGCGCCTGTTCCCTCGCGGCGGAAAGACCGCCGCAACCGTGCCGCTGGACACGCTGCCAGCCGGACAGCGCTGTGCCGCCGAACACTTCGTCGACTGTGTCCTGACAGGGGCTGAACCCGGGTTCCAGACGTCGCCCGATGTGGCCTACGACGCCCAGCAGATCATGGAAGCGGGCCTGCGGTCCGCGACCACCGGGGCACAGGTCCAACTGCCGCTCGAAGACCATCTGTTCTGCTGAGGCACCCAGCCGAACCACTGGAATGCGGCAGCGCCAAACGATGCGGCGTTTGCGTGGACGAGCATCCGAGCCAGACCACCCTCCGGCCGGTCCAGAGGCGGCAGCGCCAAACGATTCGGCGTTTACGTGGACAGCGGGCGAGCGTTGGGATGGCTGGGCTATGGCTGGGTGACTTGCTCGTAGGCCCAATCCAGCCAGGGCGTCAGCAAGGCCAGATCGTCCGGACTCACCGTGGCGCCACCCCAGATCCGCAAGCCCGGAGGCGCCTCCCGGTACGCGTTGATGTCGTAGGCAACGTGCTCGTCCGCCAGCAAGGTCACCAGCCGCTTGACTACAGCCGCCGGATCCGCACTGGGATCATCGCCAGACGCGTTGGGAGTCATGCGGAAACAGATCGACGTGCTGGAACGCGTGGCCGGATCGCGTGCCAGGAAATCAACCCACGAGGTGTTTGCCGCCCAGCGTGCCAGCACGTTCAGATTGGCCCTCGAGCGGGCGATGACCGCCTGGACGCCGCCCACTTCGTCGATCCATCGCAGAGCGTCCAGCGCGTCCTCGACGCAGAGCATGGAGGGCGTGTTGATCGTGTCGCCCTCGAAAAGCGCCTCGTTGAGGCGGCCCTGCCTGGTCATACGGAACAACTTGGGCAACGGCCAGGGCGGAACATAACTCTCCAGCCGTTCCACGGCGCGGGGCGACAGGATGAGCATTCCGTGTGCCGCCTCACCTCCCATCACTTTCTGCCACGAATAGGTCACGACGTCCAGTTTGTCGAAGGGGAGTTCCATGGCGAAGATGGCCGAAGTGGCGTCGCACAGGGTCAGCCCGGTACGATCCGCCGCTATCCAATCCCCGTTGGGAACGCAGACACCGGACGTGGTGCCGTTCCAGGTGAAGACCACATCCCGCTCAGGATCCACCTCCTGTAAGGCCGGCAGTTCGCCGTAGTCAGCCTCCAGCACCCGCACGTCCGGCAGACGCAACTGCCGCGTGATATCGGTCACCCATCCTTGACCGAAGCTCTCCCAGGCCAGCACATCGACCCCGCGAGCACCCAGCAGCGACCACAGCGCCATCTCCACGGCGCCGGTGTCCGACGCCGGGACCACCGCCACGCGATATCCGGCAGGCAGCTCCAGCAGATTCCGCGTGCGCGAGATGACCTCACCGAGTTTGGATCGCCCCAGGCTGGAGCGGTGCGAACGGCCGGTGGCGGCTTCCTGCAGGGCTGACAGGGACCAGCCTGGACGCTTGGCACAAGGGCCTGATGAAAAACAGGCAGACTGCGGCCGACGTTCGGGTCGAGGCCGGGGTGGCTTTGGGGTCATCGGTGTATCCTCCTCTGCTAACAGCGGGATGGGCTCCCGGACGCAAGCATTCCGGAACGGTCAGCGGGCGGTTTCTCTCCTGTAGGCTGCGGCCAGCAACGTCACGGGGTGGGTGACCATGACGGTGGCGCCGCTTCGGTGGCGGCCGCATTCCAGTTGAATGTTGCAACCGGTGTTGGCACTGGCCACCAGGTGCGCGCCGGTGGCCTGTATGTCGACCATCTTCTGGTCCAGCAATTGCATGGCCATTTCGGGCTGGGTGATGTTGTAGATGCCGGCACTGCCACAGCACCAGTCCGCCCGGTTGAGTTCCACGAGCTCGACGCCGGGAATGGAACGCAGGATTTCCCTGGGCTGCGCCGAAACCTGCTGACCGTGGCGCAGGTGGCACGACTCATGGTAGGTCACCCGCTGTTGCAACGGTGGGCTCTGTGGTCGCCGGAAACCGATCTCCAGCAGAAACTCATGGATATCCTTGACCCGGGCGCTCCATATGCGTGCCCGATCGGCATAGTCGGGGTCGTCAGCGAGCAGATGGTCGTACCGCTTCATGTGGGAGCCGCATCCGCCGGCGTTGGTGATGATGGCATCCAGGGATTCCGGCACGAAAGCGTCGATGTTGGCCCGCGCCAGCCGCCGCGCACTCTCCAGTTCGCCGTTGTGCGCATGCAGCGAGCCGCAACACTCCTGCGCCCTGGGCACGGCCACGTGACAGCCGTTCTGCTGCAGGACATAGATGGTGTCCAGGTTGGTGTCGGCAAAGGCCAGGTCCTGCACGCAGCCCACCAGCAGACCGACGCGGAACCGGGGTTGCGGCGGATTGCGCCTGTCATACAGCCGGCAGAAGACGGCCTCGGTGAATCGCCGGCTGATGGCCGGAGCCAGGGGTTCAAGCTGACGCAGCGAGCGTGGCAGAAGATAGCGCAAGCCGCCGCGGCGAACCAGCCATTGCAGCCCGGAGCGCTGGTACAGACGCATCGCCCGCCCCATGGTGCGCAACCGCCGCCGCGACATGAAAACCGTATTCACCAGCAAGGACCGGATGATGTTCCGCTTGGGAGCCGCGAGCACGCGGCTGCGCTCCACCTCGGCCCGGGCATGCTCGAAGAGCGTAGTGTAATCCACCCCGGCCGGGCAGGCGCTGACACAGGCCAGGCATCCCAGACAGAAATAGATTTCCTCGGCAAAGGTGCGACTCACTTCCAGGCGGTCGTCGGCGATGGCCCGCATCATGGCGATGCGTCCGCGCGGTGAGGATCGTTCGCGCAACGTGGCCACGTACGTGGGACAAGCCGGCAGACACATGCCGCAATGCATGCACTGTTGCAGGACCGAGTAGTCCAGTCCTTTCAGCAGATTGCCGTCGGCGCCGGCCGGGCCGCTTGGCGTTGCCGTTTGCGCACAGGTCAATCGAACACCTTCCCCGGATTGAGAATTCCCTGCGGATCAAAGGTCGACTTGAGCCGCCGCATCACCTCCATGCCCACTGGCCCTATCTGCTGCTGCAGATAGGGCTTCTTGGCCAGCCCCACCCCGTGTTCGCCGGTGATCGTCCCACCCAGACGGATGGTCTCGGTAAACACCTCACGCATGGCTTGTTCGGCCCTGCGCAACGCCTCAGGTTCGCGCTCATTGGTGAGGAATGTGGGATGCAGGTTGCCATCCCCCATATGCCCGAAGGTTCCCACGCGCACGCCGTGGCGCTCACCGGTTTCCTGTATGAATTTCACCATGCGCGCCAGTTCGCTGCGCGGTACGGTCACATCCTCGAGCAGGACAGTGGGGGCCAGGCGCGCCAGGGCGCTGAAGGCGGTCCGGCGGGCGGCGGCCAGCCGGGTTGCCTCCTCCTCGGATGAAGCAGTTCTCACCTCGCGCGCCCCGGTCTCTGACGCTATGCGCGCCATCTCTTCCGCCTCTTCCGCCACCTGAGCCGGATGCCCATCCGCCTCCATGAGTACGATGGCTTCGCAGTCCAGAGGCAGCCCGATCCGGGCATAGCCCTCCACGCACTCGATGGTCACCCGGTCCAGGAATTCCAGCGTACAGGGGATGATCTGACGTGAGATGATCCTCGATATGCTGTCTGCTGCATCGGTCATCCGGTCGAAGAGCGCCAGCAGGGTTTTCTTGCTGGCTGGTGGCGGTGTCAGTCTCAGAGTGATCCCGGTAATGACCCCGAGCGCCCCTTCCGAACCGATGAACAGATCCTTGAGCCCGAACCCCGCCACATCCTTGACGCACTGGCTCCCGGTTTCCAGTACCTGGCCGTCGGCCAGAACCACCTGCAGGGCCATGACGTAGTCCCGTGTGACCCCGTACTTGAGTCCACGCAATCCCCCGGAATTATTGGCTACGTTGCCTCCTATGGTGGAGATGGCGATCGAGCCCGGATCCGGCGGATAGAACAGGCCGGCGGCCACTGCCCGGTCCGCCACGGCCTGGGTCAGGACGCCGGCCTGGACGGTCATGGTCAGATTGTCGGTATCCACCGCCTCGATACGGTTCAGGCGCACCAGACACAGCACGATGCACCCGGGAGAGGGCACCGATCCACCGGAGAGTCCGCTGCCCGAGCCGCGGGGAACCACGGGTACGCCCCCTTCCGAAGCCAGCGACAGGATGCCGGAAACTTCGTCGACGGATTCCGGCAGCACCACGCAGGCGGGGAGCTCATGCAGCATGGCGGTTCCGTCGAAGGCATAGACACTGAGATCCTCTGGCTCCGTAAGCACCCGATCCTTTCCCAGCAAGCTGCGCAGACGCGGCAGCAGGTCCTTGACTCCGGCGCTTACGGATTGCGGTTCCTGGGGTGTCCGGCTCATGTACGCAGCTCCTCCGGAAGGTGATCGAGCAGGTTGGGGTGGCGCAGCGGCAGAGGCATCTCCGGCGACCGCTGAAGAGGCGTAATTCCGGAATTGCCCTGAATCAGGCCAGTCTCGTCGCCGACCCTTGACACCATGCACGTATCAGGCTATTATGCTCCGCGCTTCTGGCGTCGGCGCCGCGGGCTCCCCTGTTGCCCCCCGTGTGGTGACACCGGCACCCTCCATCTCTTCCTGTCACGCCTCTGCTGCCTCTTGGGTTGGCTGCCCGCCAGCGTCGACATTCAACGGGCAATTCGCCGGCGGGTGTCCTAAACAAAACTCGCCTGGCCCCCGCGTCAACCAGTCGTGCAGCTGCATCCCAGAATACCCAGAATACGGAGATACGGACCATGCCCATCAGGACCATCCATATCGGCGTCGGCGGCCGCGGCGTGTGGCCCCTGCGCGCCATGCCAGGCCGCCAGGATTTCCAGCCCGTGGCCCTGGTCGATGTGCGGCCGGACCACCTGGCCGCTGGCCGCGAGCTCACCGGACTGGGAGAAGGAGACTGCTTTTCGGCTCTGGAGCACGCCCTGGATGCGGTGGAGGCGGACGCCGTCGTCGTCATCACTCCACCGGATTTCCACGCCAGGCACTGTCACATGGCCATCCAGGCCGGCAAGCATGTGCTGGTGGAAAAGCCGTTTACCAAGGACCTGCCCAGCGCACACGCATTGGCACAACAGGCTGCCGCCGCCGGCTTGCAGATCGCCGTGTGTCAGAACAAGCGCTTTGGAGCGCCGTACCAGGCTCTGCGCCGTGTATTGCAGAGCGGACGCTTCGGAGTACCGCGCTTCGGTCTGATGACCACGTACGGATGGCGCCCCGGCGTGCATCATTCGGGCGTCGATCGTCACTCCTATCTGTGGGAGCGCGGCATCCATGACCTGGACACGCTCCACTTTCTCCTGGATGCCCAACCGCGGCGGCTCTGGGCGCACAGCTTCAACCCACCATGGAGCCCCTACGCCGGCGGTGCGGCTTTCCACGGTTGGGTCGAGTTCGACGGCGGCGTCTCCTTTGGTCTGCTATGCACCTTTGCCTCGCGCACCAAAGGTGGATCACTGCACATAGAATGCGACGAAGCCGCCATCGAATTGATCGGCGGCCGGCTGATCGCCCGGACAGCGGCTGGCACGGAACCGGAGGAGCTGCCGGTGGAAGCCGTGCCGGCACCGGAAGAGAGGCTGCTGGACGGCTTCAGCGAGGCGATCCGTCACGGTGTCGAACCCGAATCAAGCGGTACCCGCAACCTGGTGACCATGGCGCTGGTGGAAGGCCTGGGCGCAGCCTCCGATCAAGGCACCGTCGTGGACTTCGTCGACTACATGGCGCTACGGACAGGCTGACTTCGGTCTGCGGTGGCGCCCGGAAGCACCGGCGGGCTCGGGGTGAGCGAGAGCCTCACGCCTCTGACCCGGTCTGCGGCCGGCCTCGCTGACTGGCTGAGGCGTCCAGCGCCAGGTCGGTTCGGTATTGGCGGTACGGAAAGCTGCCGCCCCGCAAATTCCGTACCACCAGAACCCATCTTCGGCTGGCGCGTCTTCTACAGAGCCTGCGGTGACGCCGGTAGGCAAGGCCCGGTCAGTCCTGCTTCTGCGCGGCAATATTCGCGTAGGAAGTCAGGTCATACTCCAGGCCGACATAGTCCAGCAGACGCAGCAGGCAGCGTAGCGCCACACCGAAACCATCGATGCCGCTGAAACCGCCGAACTGACCGCCGCCTTTTAGGTGCGGCTCCAGATCCAGGAACACCCCGGGGACACCCAATTTTGACAGCCGGGCAGTCAGATCCGGAACCTGGGTGGCGAAATCCCGCAGGATAGCCTCATGCCCTGCATCTCCCCGGTCCGCCGGCACGAAATTGCGCAAGCGGCCTTCATCGACGTGCCCCTGCCATTCCAAGGAGGTATCGATCCGGTAGTCCTTTATATGAACCCAGCCTATACCTTGCTTCATGGCCTCGTATTCGGTAAAAGTCTGAGCCGGTGTCAGATTCTGACAGGCCAGATTGCCGCCATCGAACACCAGCAGCAAATGGGGATTGTCCACTTTGCGATGCAACTCCGCCAGCAGCCGGCCGTTCTGCCCGACCAGATTGGCCTCTACCTCCAGCCCGAAAAACACACCGTGGCGCTGGCAAGCCGCCGCGATGTCTGCCAGCCGTTCTGCCGCCTGGTCCACATAGGCGGCCGGATCTTCACCTTTGGGATGGTAGAACGAAAATCCCCGAATCAGCCTGGTATCGAAGGTTCCGGCCAGATCGATGGCCCGCTGCACGTCTTCCTGCAGGTACCGTCCGAAATCCACGTATCTGTTCGCGGTGCCGTCTTCCCTGTCCATCAACTTGACCTTGCCGATGGGCGAACCGATGGAGGACACCTTGATGCCATAGTCCGCGTGGAGCTGCCGCAGGTGCCGGATCTCGCCGTCGTCCAGTTGCATGACGTTCTTGACCCCGTCCCCCACATCGACGAAGCGCAGGCTGTAGTACGACAAGCCCAATGCCGACAACATGACGAGTTGCGACTCGGCCTTCTTGTCCTCCGGCCCTTCGTCCGCAAAACCGCTGATGATCACTTTGGCTTCCGTGGCCATATCTGCCTGTCTCCTCTTTTTTCGGCGTTTCATCAAGATGGGAGCAAATATACGCGGCACGATATCCGACACAAGGCGCCCCCCGGGGCCGTCTTGACACCGCAGGTTCCGTTTTTTTCTTAGCACCAGCATGTTGGCGCCTCGTATGTTGGCCTATTATAAATCAAGAGGAATATGAAACCTGTCTCGCGCTTGCACATCGTACCCGACCTGCCTGAACGTCTGGCCCCCCTGTGGAATCTTTACTACAACCTCTGGTGGACCTGGAACCAGGATGCGCAGGCGACACTGCAACGGATCGACAACCACCTGTGGGACGCCTGTGAACGCAACCCGCTGCGTTTCCTGTCTTCCCTCAACCAGCAGCAGCTGGATCAGTTGGCCCGGGACGAGCAGATGAGTGCCGTGGCCACCGACCTCGTGCGCCAGTTCGAGGAGTACATGGCGCAACCGAGCTGGTTTCCTTCCAACTACCCGGAACACCAACTGCAGGTGGCTTATTTCTCTTTCGAATTCGGTCTGACCGAGAGCCTGCGGATCTATTCCGGTGGACTCGGCGTATTGGCCGGAGATCATCTGAAGGCCGCATCGGACCTCGGTGTGCCCCTGGTCGGAGTTGGACTGTTATACCGGCAGGGATACTTCCACCAGGCTCTGAATCCGGATGGCTGGCAGGCTGAGTATTATCCGCACAGCAACTTCGATCACATGGCCGTGCAACCGGTCCGTGACACGGACGGCCGCCCTGTGATCATCCAGGTGCCTGGCGAGCATGGTCCGGTCTACGCCCAGATATGGTCCGTACAGGTTGGACGGGTGCCGCTATATCTCCTGGAAACAAACCTGGAACAGAACCGTCCGGAAGACCGGGAACTGACCGCCCGTCTGTACGGAGGCGACAGGGAGATGCGAATCCGCCAGGAAATGCTCCTGGGCGTGGGCGGTCTGCGGGCGCTGGAAGCGGTGGGGGTGCAACCGACGATATGCCACATGAATGAGGGCCATTCCGCGTTCCTGGCATTGGAGCGCATCCGCGTGTTGATGCAGACGCACGGGCTGAACTTCGCTGCCGCGCGTGAAGCCAGCACCGCCGGCAATGTTTTCACCACCCATACCCCTGTAGCGGCTGGCAACGACTGGTTCCCCCCGGACCTGGCGGCGCGCTGTCTGGAGCCCCTGCGCCAGGAGCTGGGACTCAGCCGGGAGGAGCTGCTCGGGCTCGGTCGCGAGAATCCGGCCGACACCAGCAGCGACTTCTGCATGACGGTGCTCGCTCTGCGGTTGTCAGCGCAGGCCAACGGCGTCAGCAGACTGCACGGCCAGGTTTCGCGGCGCATGTGGGCAGGGTTGTGGCCGGCTATCGAGGCCGAGGAGTCACCCATAGGCGCCATCACCAACGGTGTCCACCTGCAATCTTGGGCGTCACTGGAAATCGCCGGGCTGTATGACCGGTACCTGACCCCGGATTGGCGATACGCCGACCGCAACGGTCAGGTGTGGCACCGCGCCCACGAGATACCGCCTCGGGAACTGTGGACCACGCACCAGTACCGTCGCCAGCGCCTGGTCGAATACGCCCGTTTCCATCTGCGCAATCAACTCAGCCGTCAGGGACTGCCCCCGGCGCGCATTGACCAGCAGCTGCAGACGCTGGACCCGGAAGCGTTGACCATCGGCTTTGCCCGCCGGTTCGCCACGTACAAACGCGGGAATCTTTTGTTCCGCGACATAGACAGGCTGGCGGCGATGTTTCAGAACAGCCGGCGTCCTCTACAGATCCTGTTTTCCGGCAAGGCGCATCCCCGCGACAACCCGGGAAAGGAACTGATCCGGGATATCGTCCACCTGGCCCGACAGGAACCGTTCAACGGCAGAGTCTTTTTCCTGCAGGACTATGACATCAACGTGGCACGTTTCATGGTGCAGGGATGCGATGTTTGGTTGAACAACCCGCGTCGCCCACAGGAAGCCAGTGGCACCTCCGGCATGAAGGCAGCGTTGAACGGCGTGCTGAACGTCAGCGTCATGGACGGCTGGTGGGCCGAGGCGTGCACCATGCATTCGGGCTGGACCATCGGCCGCGGCGAGGAATACGAGGACAGCGAGTACCAGGACGAGGTGGAATCGAACTCGCTGTATGACCTGCTGGAATCCGAAGTGGTGCCGCTGTTTTACCGGCGCGACGGGGATGGAATTCCGCAGGACTGGATCGGTCGAATGAAGGAGAGCATTGCCAGTCTGGCGCCGTATTTCAACACCAATCGCATGGTGCGCGAGTACAGCCAGTGCCTGTACCTGCCCAACCACGCTCATTGGATCGAATTGAACCGTGACCCCGAACGGGTGATCCGCCTGACCGAATGGCAGTCCTACATGGATGCGCAGTGGCCGGCGGTGCGCATAGAGAAGGTGGAGTCGGACAAGGCGCAGATGCTGAAGGTGGGCATGACCGTGCCGGTCCGCGCCGCGCTGCACCTCGGCGAACTGCGCCCGAAGGACGTTCGGGTGGAGCTGTACTCCGGCAGACTGAACGCCCAGAATGACATCGAAGATCCCATCACCATGGTGCTCGAACACGTGACGGAAACCGGGAACGGGTTGCACCTTTACCGGGGCGAGTTTCCCTGCTCCAGTCCCGGTTCCCATGGTTTCACGGTACGCGTCATCCCATGGCACGAGGATCTGAGGAATCCGCTCCGCCTGGGCCTGGTGCACTGGGCCGACCCGGAGTGAGGGCCGACCCGGAGTGATCAGGCCAGCACGCGTACGGTGACCCGGCCAGAGCTGACCTCGCGCAGCGCGGCGCGTACCCGGGGCAGCTTTTCCCGGGGGCATGCAGCCCGGACCGATACCGAGGCAGCGAAATCCTCTGCCTCGATGCGGACACCATGGTCGTCGAGAAGCCTCCGACAGACGGGATAGAGCGGGTAGGCCACCTCCAGCCCGAACCGCGCCCATATCACCCTTAAGCGCGTCGGCGCAGCCGCCAGAGCTTTCTGCGCCGTGGCGGTGTACGCGCGGACCAGGCCTCCGGTGCCCAGTCTGGTGCCCCCGAAATATCGCGAGGTCACGACCACCACGTCGCCCAAACCGACACCCTGCACCACGGCCAGCGTCGGCCGACCCGCGGTTCCGGACGGTTCCCCGGCGTCGCTCATACCATGGATTACCGAGGCTCCGTAACCTACGGCAAAGGCGTATACATGATGGGACGCATCCGGATAGCGGGCGCGAACGCGGTCGATACAGGATCTGGCGCGGTCTACCGTATCCGCGTGGCCCACCGTGCCGATGAAACGGGAGTTTTTGACCAACAGCTCTACTGTAGTCTCGCCGTCAGGGATTGAGTAACCCGACATGGATCCTCCTGCCACCCGAGGTGCGCACCCGCTACGCGGCCCGGTCAGGCATCTGCCTCGACCGGCGCCGGTGACCGGGGTTGCACGCCGGCGCAGCGGGCCGGGAGGGAGCGTTCAGTAGGGTTCTTCCTCGTCCGGCTCGAGACGCCACTCCGGGGCGAGCTGCTCGTAGGTAGCGCTCTCCGCATTCCACTGCAGTCGAACGGATCCTATCGGACCGTTGCGTTGCTTGCCGATGATGATCTCGGCAATGCCCTCCAGACTGGCTCCATCCGGTCCCTGGAGTCCGTATATTTCCGGCCGGTAGATGAACATCACGACATCGGCATCCTGTTCGATACTGCCGCTTTCGCGCAGATCGGACAGCTGCGGACGACGGTCGGTTCGCCCCTCCACGGCACGCGACAACTGCGACAGAGCCAGAACCGGGACATTGAGCTCCTTGGCCATCCCCTTCAGCCCCCGCGAGATACGTGATATCTCCTGCTCCCGGCTGTTAACCCGCTCATGGGCACTCATCAGCTGCAGATAGTCGATGATGACCAGGCCGATACCGTGTTCTCGCTGCAGGCGGCGCGCCTTGGCCCGCGCCTCCAGCACGGAGAGCCCCGGTGTGTCATCCACGAAGATGGGAGCTTGGGCCAGACGCCCCACATTGCGGGTCAGGTGCAGCCAGTCCTCGTCACTGAGACGCCCGGTGCGCAACCGGTGCAGATCGACCCGCGTTTCCGCGCTCAGCAGGCGTTGCGCCAGCTGCATCTTGGACATCTCCAGACTGAAGATGGCCACGCCCACGCCTGAATCCACCGCCGCGTTCCGGGCCAGCGTCAGGGCCAAGGCCGTCTTGCCCACCGAAGGCCGGGCCGCCAGGATGATGACGTCACCGGGCTGGAAACCGGAAGTGAGGTCATTCAACTCCGTAAACCCCGTGTCGACACCGGACACCGTACTGACCCGGTTGTGCGCTCGCTCTATCTGCTCGAGCGTTGCGCTCATGACATGCTCGAGCGCTTCGAAACCGTCGCTCATGCCGCGTTCAGACAGGCCGAAGATGCGCTGTTCGGCCCAGTCCACCAGTTCCTGCACGTTGCGACGGCCCTCGTACGCGGCCTCACTGACCTCCGAGGCCGTCTCGATGAGTTTGCGACTCAGGGATTTTTCCAGGACGATGCGCGCATGGTGTTCGATGTTGGCACCGGTCGCCACTTCGGTGGCCAACCGGGCCAGATAGACCACCCCCCCGGCCTCTTCCAGTTTCGAGTGACGTTTCAGCTCCTCTGCCAGAGTCAGTTGATCGACGGCTTCACCGCGCTCGTACAGCGCCAGAATGGCCCGGAAGATCCGGCTGTGTGGACTGTAGTAGAAACAACCTTCATCCAGGAGTTCCACCGCTCGCCCGATGGCGCGTTGGTCGATCAGCATGGCGCCCAATACGGCCTGCTCCACGTCCACCGCCTGCGGCGGCATGCGCTCAAGGCTCTGTCCGTTGCCTCCGCCTGCTTCGTTCATCGCTTCCTGTCTGCCCTGGTATGGAGAAACGGGTTCTTCTGCGGGTGTCGTCGCCGCGGTCCGGGGTGCGAGACCTTACAGCGGCAGGTTGCACCGGGGTGCTACAGTTCCGTACCGTCGTACTCGCGACGCAGCCACTTGACGTCTTCCCATGTAGGACGCTTGTGCGTGGCATCGCGCAGCAGCGCGGATGGATGATAAGTACAGATGACCGGAATACCGGCGTATTCATGCAGGGATCCGCGCAGCTGCGTCAGGGACGCGTCCGTCTGCAGCAGCGACTGGGCAGCAATCCGGCCGAGGGCGCAGATGATGCGCGGCTGAACGATCTGCACCTGCTGCTGCAGAAAAGGCTCGCACGCAGCGATTTCCTCCGGTTTAGGATCCCGGTTTCCCGGCGGATGGCATTTCAGCACATTGGCGATATAGACTTCGTCACGGCGCAGCTGCATGGACTGGATGATCCGGGTCAGCAACTGCCCGGCGGCCCCCACGAAGGGCTCGCCCTGACGGTCCTCGTCGACACCCGGGGCCTCGCCGACGAACAGGATCCCGGCATCCACGGCACCGCTCCCGAAGACCAGCCGGTTCCGCACGTGGCAGAGCCCGCAGCGCTCGCACCGGGTGATGGTCCGGCGCAACACCTCCAGTTCCCCGGTCTTGCCGGCACCTGGCGTACCGGCACCCGGCTTGCCTGCGGACCGATCTGCCGTATTGCCGCGCTCCGGGACGTCCGCCGCCAGATCCTGGAGCCGATCAGGCCCCGAAGCACCCGGGGGCTGTGCGTCAGACTGGACGCTGTCCGGAGCGCCCACCGGCAGATCGTCAGACTGGGCGCTGTCCGAAGTGCCCACCGGATTTGCAGCATACTGAGCGCTGTCCGGAGCGCCCGCCGGAACCAGGAGAAGGTTGCCTTCCATAGCGGCCAGATCCTCGAGGAAACGCCGCGCGCCGGCCAGAACCTGTACCGCGTTCTCTGTTCCGCTCTCGGTCATGGGCTCAGGTATCCTTGTCGCCTTCGGTCTGTTGCCTGCCCGCGGTTGCAGTGGCTGACCGCTGCGGTGCGACCCGGTCCAGGATCCGGTCCGCCACAACCTCCTTGTCCAGACAAGGCAGACGCTCGGGTATACCATCCCGGCTGATGAGGGTGACGACGTTGGTATCCACCTCGAAACCAGCGCCCGCGTCGTCCAGGCTGTTCAATACCACCAGGTCCGCCTTTTTCCTGGCCATTTTCTCCCGGGCATTTCGCTCACCGTCACCCGTCTCCAACGCGAACACCACGAGCTGCTGATCAGTGCGCTTGCGCTGCCCCAGGGCTGCGGCGATGTCCGGATTGGGTAGCAGTTCGATACTCATCTCTCCGGCTTCCCGCCGTATCTTGGTGGCGGCCGGAGACCGCGGCCGAAAATCACTGGGTGCGGCCGCCATGATGGCCACATCCACCTGGTCGAAAACGGCTTCGGCGGCGGCCTGCATCTGGCATGTGCTGCGCACGAAATCAGCCTTCACCCCTGAGGGAACGCGGAGAGCTGTGGGCCCCGAGATCAGGTGCACGGCGGCTCCGCGGGCACGTGCCCGGCGCGCGAGGGCGTACCCCATCTTGCCGCTGGAGCGATTGCCGATATACCGCACCGGGTCGATATCCTCGTACGTGGGACCAGCGGTCACCAGCACCCGGAGACCGCCCAGATCACCCGTTGCCGCCAGCAAGTCATCAACCTGGCGCACGATCTGATCCGGTTCCGGCAGTCTGCCGCGCCCCGAACCGCCGGAGGCCAGCGCACCGCTGTCCGGCTCTATGATACAGCACCCCCGGCGGCGCAGGATGTCCAGGTTCGCCTGAGTGGCCGGATGGTCCAGCATGTGCTCCTCCATGGAGGGTGCCAGTACGATCCGCGCCGTGGTGCCCAGCAGCACACCGGAAAGCAGGTCATCCGCCAGACCATGGGCCATTCTGGCCAGCAACTGCGCGGTAGCGGGCGCAACCAGAACCAGGTCTGCCCACGCGGCCAGCCCTACATGCAGGACGGCGAATTCCGCGTCCGTTTCGAACATGCCGGTGTGCACAGGATGGCGGGACAGCACCTCCAGCGGTACCGGCGCCACGAACCTGTGGGCGTTCTCCGTCAGCACCACGCGAACGTCGGCGCCTTCGGCCTGCAGTCCGCGCAGAATCAGCGGTGCCTTGTAGGCGGCAATACCTCCGGAGATACCCAGAAGCACACTCCGGTTATGCAGGCTCATGCTCCGGCCTCCCTCAAACAGGATATGATGTGGTCCGCGATCTGGTCCGCGGATCGATGCTCGGAGTCCAGAACCACGTGGTATACGGAATACTCCGTGATGTCGATCGAATGAAAGGCCTTGTATCGCTGCGCTTCCGACGCCTCCCGCTGTTGCATGCCTGTGATCGCCTCATCCAGGGGCTGCTGGTCGCGCTGACTGACCCGGGCCGCACGAACCGAAATCGGGGCATCCACCCAGCAGCGCAACGCCGGCAGCTGGTGCCGCTTGGCCATCCAGCCGGTAAGCCGTCCTTCCAGGATGGCATGACCCTCCTGGCGGGCCATGGCCACCATGCGCGCGTCGAGACGGCAGTCTATGGAGCCGTCCAGTTCGGCGCGCCTGCCGTAGGTGGCCAGGTCCAATCCGGCCTCTGCCGCCAGCTGTCGAAAGATGGCGCCGGCATTGAGATGAACCCATCCCAGGTGTCGCTGCAGCACGCCGCAGACCGTGGTGGTTCCACTACCGGGTAAACCACTCACCGTCACCATGGACGGGTTGTTGTCCATACCGCTGTCACACCAGATTCTGGACTTGCTCACGCAGCTTCTCTACCTCTTCCTTGATGCTCACCGCCTGGTGGCTGATCTCCGCACTCACGGTCTTGGAGGCTATGGTATTCGCTTCCCGGTTCATCTCCTGCAGCAGGAAGTTCAACCGGCGCCCCGTCTCTCCGCCCTGGTCCAGGGTGGCCAGAAACTGGGTATTGTGACTCTGGAAACGTACGATCTCCTCGGTCATATCGCATCGTTCGGCCAGCAGCATCACCTCCATGGTCAGGCGGTTCGGGTCCACCTGCCCAGGCGCCAGCAGGGCCTGCACCCGTTCCTGCAGCCGTTCTCTGATCCGATCACGCTGGGCATCTGCCAACCCGCTTATCGACACCAGATTCGCCTGTATGGCCGCCACCCGGTCGCGCAGATCCCGTTCCAGAGCCCGGCCTTCGTTCTCGCGCATGCTGGCAAAGGCCTCCAGGGCCCGGTCCAAGGCCACCAGCACGAGGCGTTCCACGAGCGCGCTGTCCGGGTGCGCCGCCTCGGCGGAAAACAGTCCCGGCAACTGCGCCCAGGTGTTCCAGTCCGGTTGCTGCTCCAGTCCGGCGATCGCTCGCAGACGGGCCAGCTCACGGACATAGTGCCGCGCTGCGTCCTCATCCAGAAGCGGCATCCCGGCATCTGCCTGGCCCTGGTCCCAATCGATCTGCGCCACCACCTTGCCGCGCCTCAGGTGATCCTGCAACCTCTCCCGCACCGCAGCCTCGCATGCCTGCAACCCGTTCGCGGCACGTACCTGGAGATCGAAGAAACGGCTGTTTACCGAGCGCAACTCGACACGCACCTGAAGGCCGTTGTCTGTGGCGGTGCCCCGGCCGAAGCCGGTCATGCTGGTGATCATGTACGGTTCCTGTCGATGGGGCGGAAAAGAGTGATGGTACGATGCAACCCGGACGGCAGCAAGTCACTGCGAAGCCGCGAGCCCTCTACCTGATCATCGTCATCCTGTTCATCGTGATCTTGATCATCGTGATCTTGATCATCGTCATCCCGTTCATCGTGATCTTGTTTATCGTCATCTTCCGGCGCCGGCGCAGGTGTAGCGCGTGCGGTGATCTCCAGCGAACGCTGACCTTCCCCCTCGACGACCAGATCCAGCCGGTATTCGTACTCCACCCCGTTACTCACCTCGAGGTCGGTATACTCCGTGGTATCCGCCGCCAGCCGGCGGTCCGGATGGCGGCGAAAATTCGCACCGGTCTCGCGACGATAAAGGTAGTATCCGCTGATATCCCTGTAGTAGGTGTAATCCCAGGTGAGACGGACCTCGCCGTCACCCGCCAGCGCCTGCAGCGGCCTGACTACCCACCGGTCAGGCGCGTCCGCCTCGGGATCCAGCGGGTTTTGCCGGGTGCGATCCGCGCAGGCCAGGAGCCCCGGCAACAACAGCAGCAGCGCTCCGGCGATCAGGGGCAACGGTCGACGATAGGCCTGGACAGGTATCTCAGTAGAAGTACACATAGGCCGTGTAGATCAGACCCAATTGCATACCCAGCAGGCTGGCCCCGGTCAGCCGGTCGTACCGTTCCGCCCGGGCGAAGGCTCGCTGTTGCCGGGCCAGGCCCGCCGAACGCATGTACCGGTCATAGGCATCGTTGGCGCGTTGTTCGCTCCACCAGGCCGAGAGTGCGGTGCCCGCGGACACCGCCAGACCGAGGTAGAACCACCGAGAACGCGGTATGATGGTGCCCTGCTGCCGTTCTGCCCTGTCATTGCCGGACGCAAGGCGTGGCAGCGTGAGTGAAGGTGAAGGACGGGCATGGAGCCCGTCACCAGGCGCCATCAGAGGCCAACGCCGATCCCCTGCCCGGAGATGCGCCCATGGCCCCGCATTCGGCTCTGTCGACCGCATGGGTCCTGCGATCGTCAGCATCGGCGGGGCAATCACCAGCATCGGCGCGGCAATCCCCGGCACCGGCGCGGCAATCCCCGCTATTGGCGCGACAACAGTCATGCAGACCAGCAGGCATGTGCACACGCGACGCCCCCACCCCACAGGCTCATTCTGCGGTAAAGGCATAGACCGATCCTCTTTCCGATACGGCCACGAGCATACCGGCAGTCAGCGTCACCGGAACGAGCACCGGACCATCCAGACGCTGACTCCACACCCGGGCGCCGGAGTTCAGATCGACAGCATACAGGTATCCGTCGCTGCTGCCGACATACGCTGTCCGGGGTGTTACAGCCGCCCCGCCCCGGATCACTCCACCCGTTTCGAACCGCCATCTGAGCCTGCCATCGGCTGGCTCGATGGCATACAGCCGGCGATCCGCGGCACCGGCCACGATCACCTCACCGCCAGCGACGAGTTCCGGCGCAGGCAGAGCTCCCAGCGCCGTGCTCCAGCCCGGTTTGCCGGTGGACTGGTGCACGGCAACCAGGTTACCCGCGCCCGTTCCCACATAGACGAGCGAATCCAGCAGCAGAGGTCGTGTTCGCACCGCCGACTCCACGTCCGCCTGCCAGCGTTTACGGCCATCGTGCCGATCGAGCGCCCACAGCTTGCCGTGCGCGGTTCCCGCGTACACCGTCGTCGCGTCCGCGGCGAGACCGCCCCAGACACGGTCCTGGAGATCCGCGCGCCAGTACTGTTGGCCGTCTTGCAGGCGCAGAGCCAGCAGCGTGCCATCTTCCCGGGCAGCCAGCAGCGTATCGGCGGACACGACCAGCAGCGCGCTGAACCGCCCTTTGGACTCCCACACGAGTTGCGCGGAACGCCGGTCCAGAACCTGCAACCGCCCCTCCGTGCCCAGGATCGGCGCCATGACCTGGTGACCATGGTGCACAGGAGGCGACGCCAATGCGCCGGTGTAGCTCAACGCCCCCAATCTTTCCCCGGTGGCCCGTTCCAGGGCGACCAGTTCGGGATGGGTAGTGGACAGCAGTATGACAGGGCCTGCCACTACGGGAGCGCCCATCGTGGGTCGTCCGAGATCCACCCGCCACAACTGGCGCAGCGGCGGCTCCGGGACCTCCAGCCGGTCATCCTGCCGGCACCGCGCTTCGCCGTCTTCGCTGGGAAGGTACAGCAATGGAGACGCGCAGCCTGCCAGCAGGAGCAGCCAGGTGAATGGCACCGCGAGGAAGACCATCAGAAGTCCCAACCGAAGAAGAAATCCCAGTGCGTCTCCCGCCCCAGAGAACGGAAATCAGTTCGACGGGCGCCGTCCAGCCTGAACACGAATGCACCCCCCAGCGCCAGTCGAACCCCCGCACCGACACTGCCGCGCCAGCTGCCGAACTCGTTTTCCCAGGCATTGCCAGCATCTACGAACATAGCCCCCCGGAGCGCCCGGAAGTCCATGGTCCCGAACGGAAAGCGTATGGCCAGCTGATCGACCAGGGGAAATCGCAACTCCGTGTTGGCCAGGATCATCTTGTTGCCCCAGATAGACAACCACGGGTATCCGCGCAAGGTCCAGCTGCCCCCGAGGGCGAAATACTCCGGAACGTCCCCGTGGCTTCGGCGTGCCATGATCCGGGTGGCCAGCGCGCTGCGGCGCGACAGACGGAAGTAACGGCGATAATCACCGAAAATCGTCGTATTGTACCGGCGCGACGTCCGCAAATCCACCGTCTGCGCCAGACCCATACTGTAGCGCTGCCCTTCCAGCGGCCCCGTGGGTATCCAGAGACTGTTGTCGTGGGTATAACTGATCATGTTGGACACCAGCCATCCGTCCAGGCGCCGGCCTTCGAGTTCGCGGTCTATTCTGGCCTGCCGCAGCGACAGGCGGACCTCGAGGCGGTCATGCCGCGAGAACGGATATTCCAGCTCCAGGAACCCCCCCGTACGCTTCTCCCGGACATACCGTCCGTACCGGCTGTTCAGGCGTTCGTTATATCGGTAAAGGCCCCAGATCCGGTTGATCCGGCTACCCTGCTGCAGATGAGCCATGGCTACATTGAGGCCATCGAGTATGCCGGTCTGGCTCCCGGCCACGTGCGCGAGCACGAAATAGTAGTGCTCGTTGCCCAGGATATCACTCAGCGCCAGTTGAATACCCCCGGAGGTGCCCAGTTGTGGATCCTGCGAAATCTGACTCTGGGCGATGTCCAGAGAGAGCTGGCGCTCGTAGTCCTGACGATTGTACGCAGGCTGTGGCGCCACGATGCCTGCCAGCCAGGCCGAGTCGGGTGCGGCGGGGATACTGTGCACGGCTGCCAGACGGTCGAGGGCCTCTGGCTCCACCTCCGCAGTGAAAATCTGGAACGACCCGTTCTCGTACCCGGTATACAACAATCCCTGGCCGTTGTCGAGCCATGCAGGAGCGAATGCACCGGTCAACACCCGGGTCAGACGTTCCGGTTCACTGCGCCACAGATCGCCGCTGTCCTCCGCGGTCTCAAGACGCAGCGCATGGATGTTGTGGATGCCGTTGCGGTCCGAACTGAAGGCGATGTAGCGGCCGTCGACGGACCAGGCAGGATGGATGTCGCTGTGCTCGCCCCTGGTCAGCTGCAGGATACGCCCCCCGGGCAGCTCCATGAGGAAGAGACTGTATTGCCCCGTCCTGCCGTGTACACAGCGATCCGAGACGAATACCAGATGATCGCCGGCCGGAGACCAGACGAGATCGTGATCGTGGTACAAATCATGCGTGAGCCGCCGCAGAGTGCCGGTATCGAGATCGTAAAGGTAGAGATCCGTCTTGCCGCCGGAATCCGCTCCTGAGAACGCAAGACGGCGGCCGTCCGGAGACCAGGAGGGCGAAGTGATGGCAATGACAGAATCGAAGGCCAGGTCATGGACGGTTTCGCCGGTACCCAGATCCTGGATGAACAACCGGTCACGGCCCCGTTGCTTGGCCGCAAACGCCAGCCGGGTGCCCTCTGCATCGATAGCCAGCCTGGACCGCATCGGATGCAGCGATTCGATGGCGGGCGACCTTTCACCCGCGTCGACTACCCGTGTCTCTCCGTCCGGAAGCGTCGTTCTGGCGATGTGGGTATACCCCCGGGTGTTGCGAAAATACAGAAACGCCGTGCTGTCCGTCCCCGTGAGGACGGCAGGCTTGGTGTTGAAACCTTCTGTGGTCAGCTGGCGGGCCGCATGGGAGGGGAGATCGCCCCGCGTGATGTCCGGCAGATATCGTTTGCGTTGCGCGTATTGCCAGTTGGTGTCCAGTTTCGACAGCGGATCTCCGGTCACCGCCTCGAAGATGGCGGCGAAGTCATCGCCGCGCCACCAGTTGGTAAACAGCCGTTCGAAGATATCCTCTCCGTAGGTTTCGGCCATGTAAGCGCAGATGGACTGGCCCTTCTTGTACATGAGGTACGAGCCATCGATGTGGTGCATATGTTCGATCGAGATCAAGCGCTGCGCGAATATCGCATCACGCAGGATCATGTCGGCCTCCGTATCCCATGGACCAGCCCAGTATTCGGCCAGCCCTTCGGTCAACCACAGAGGAGGGATCCGGATTCTACTGGTTCCATGCCGTCCGAGTACCTGACGGATCCGGTCAAAGGTGAATACGTGGATCAGCTCATGGGCGAGTACGCGCTCGAATTCAGGGAGCGAGCCGCTCAGCGGTAACGCAACCCTGCCCTTGAGGAATTCCATGAAACCGCCTACGCCCTCGGGCAGGATGCCGGGGATGATATTAGTCTGCTCGAAATAGATGTGGGATGAGTACACGATCAGAGGAATGCGCCGTTCCACGCTATGGCCGAACAGCCGCTCCAGGCGCTCGTACTGCGCCTCGGCCATCTCTGCCGCGATGCCGGCCAGCAGTTCCTCCTCCACGTAGAAGTAGAGATCGAAATTGGGCGTCTCCAGCTTCTGCCACGTGAACTCGGTAAACTGGACTTTGTTCACGCCGAACCGGGAGAACTGCGGCCAGGCGGGTTGCACTGCTGGAAGGATAGACAGCAGTACGCTCACCGCCAGAAGGATGTTTACACGTCTATGCACTGGTCAGATAACCGCCGAACCCCCGGCTGGTGGCCGTCAGGGGATGATGAATGATCACATGGCGCCCGTCTTCGAGTCCGTCCCGGTACGCTGTGGTAACCCTGACCCCTTGCCCGCGGCGCTTCCGTACGCGGGGATGCAGGTAGCGATGGTACTCCACTAGCTGTCCGTCTCCCAGCCAAACCAGGCCTTCCGCCTGGATACGACGTTCCTGTTCGCGCAGGCGGGTACAGAAACCCTCCAGCACCCCGGCGTAATACCGCTGTCGTTCACGGTTGCCCGGCAACCCGCGTTGCCGCCGGTAACCAGACCAGAGCCGCTCGATCAGCGCGGTTAGGTATTCGTAGGCATGCTGTGCCAGTTCCACGTTCTGTCGTGAGCCGCAGATCCGCAGAACCGTGCCGACCCGGTTCTGCGGCGCGTCATAGCTTTCCACCCATATGACTTCCGTGAAGAAAAATTCTCGTAGTATCTGGGCCAGCCAGAGCTCGTACGAGGCCCGGCGGGCCTTGACTTTCCCCAGATGCCGGTGTTCGTAAACCCGGTTCCGGAGCAGTTGTGCAGCGGTGATGTTGTACCTGAGCAGCATCCGGCGCGCCTGCTTGACCGCTGCCGCTGCCTCGTGCTCGGTGGTACCGGCCGCCAGCGACAGAACCTTCTGGAGCCGTTCCAGGATACGCTCCTGCGGCGATGCGTCCTCACCACCGGCGACGGTACACCCACGCCCGGTAACCGTGCTGCCGGTTTCACAACGCAACCGATGGCAGGCGCTGGCAAACGCATCGCCATGCGCCGATTCGGCCTCTGCGCGCAGCACTTCATGAGCGTACTGATGCGCCATCTCGTGTCGCAGGGTGGCCAGAACGGCCACCCATGGATCACGCTCTATGTGGTGTACTGATATGACGAGGCGACGGCTGTGGCGTTCCCAGTGGCCCAGGCGCGACAGGCTCTGTCCCAGGTGTATGGTGGGAGCTTTGAGTGCACCGCCGGCATATTCCTGGTTGTAGTAGTGCCACCAGTAATACAGCCGCTCGTTCCAGGCGGCGCGCAGTTCCGCGCCGATCTGCGCACTTCCGCCCGCGGCCTCAGGGCAGGGCGCGTATGAAGGCATCACTGAGCGTGCCGAGGGCGACTTCGGCGACCTCTCCCCGCATGGTCAGATCCAGATCGTCGGCGACCTCGATCTGCAGGTCGCCCCCGGGAGCCGATACCGTCACCGGACTCCGAACCAGCCCCAGCCGTACCCCTGCGGTGGCGGCAGCGCAGGCTGACGACCCCGAGGCTTCCGTCTCGCCGGCACCGCGTTCCCAGATCAGTATGAACAGCTGTTGGGCGCCGATGGGTACCGCCAGTTGCACGTTGGTCCGGCGGGGGAAGATGGGGTGTCGCTCCAGCGCCGGACCGAGCTGCAGCAGTTCCTCCCGGCTCCAACGCGCACCCTGGGGCCGGAAGACGACGCAATGCGGATTGCCGACGCTGACACCGGTGAACCGCAGGGAATGGCCGGCTACGCTTACAGGTTGCTCGATCAACTCCTCCACCGTCAGGGTGCAGGGCAGAGCCTGCGGCCGAAACGTGGCTTTGCCCATCTCCACCGTTGCCGCGGCCGCTTCCCGGTTTTCGTCCAGGTGAAGCGCCACAGAGACCCTGCCACCTGCGGTATCCACGGTGAAGTGTTCGCGGGTGCAACGGCCGGTGGAATACAGGTAGCGGGCAAAAATACGCAGACCGTTGCCGGATTTTTCTGCCTCGCTGCCGTCCGGGTTGTAGATGCGCACCCCATAATCCGCACCGTCAGGTTCGGTCAGGGCCAGGATACCGTCGCTGCCCACACCGCGATGGCGGTCGCAGATCATACGAATGCGTTCCGGCGTGAGCTGGAAGGTCAACCCGGCCGGATCCAGGGCGATGTAGTCGTTACCCAGTCCATGCCCCTTGTAAAATTCGTTCTGCATACTGGTTGCCCCGTCAGTGCTGGTTGGATGGCATGCCTGTGCCGCGACCGCCGCGGTCATCGCATCCGGCCTGGTGCTGCAGACGCACGGAAAAGTAGCCCGCCCGGCTATCCGGGTCAACGCAGAACCCGCTCCGCCTGGCGGCGCCCACGGCCCCGGCCCGCACGCGAATACCGCCGTTCGGGTGACGGGATGCCGCGATCTTCCAGCCCGGCCCCGGCCCGCACAGGAAGGTTGCTAGCGGCTCCACTCGTCCGCGCCGGTGTGGCGTTGCCCGGAGATGCCTTCCTGGAAACCTGCCGGAATCCCCGGCTGCTGTCACATCAGGCTTCCGTCACATACAGAAGGCCGGACATGTCGACTGGACACGCCCGGCCTTCACTATCCAGGTTATCGATCACCTGGGAGTTGATCAGGTGATCAACCTCCCTGTGGGACTACTACTGCTAGACAATGACCACCTCCTTTCTTTGCGCGCGCATCCATAACAACAACTCCTTGCGCGTCGTTATAGCCGGCGCCCCAGCCGAGCCCGTCCGATGTTTCCCGGGCTCCCTGGCGATTGATCGGAAGCCGGTCCACTGGCTTCCATCTCGAAGATACACCCCATTACGCGCAGCGTCAAGCGGGATGTACCAGGATCGGCCGGGTGCAGGCGGAACAAGTCGCGTTCCATAGGGCGCAATGCGGTGGCGGGTACCTACCGGACGCGACTCCGCCTCACCCTGGACGGACGCCCGCTCTGCGCCGACTTCCAGGCTGCCTCCGTGAGTTCGATAACCCGAAGACCGCAGATGGGCGGCACCTGGACCTCGTCCCGGCCCAGAAGCGCGTCGACGAAATTCTGATCCGGCGTGCTGCCCCCGGGTAGACCGCTGGGCTCGTACGTATCGTTCGATCCCGCCACCTTCATGAGGACTTTCCCCTGGCGCATGTACGCCACCGCCTTGGACCCCCAGATGGTGATATCCTCCCACATGCCGCGCACCGGGGAGTTGCCCACGATAGAGAGGTTGCCCAAGGCTCCGTTGCGGAACCGCAGGGACAGGGCGGAGTTGATGTCCACCTCCGACGCGAAGTTCTCGATGTTGGCCTGTACCGTCTCCACCTCCAAACCGGTCATCCAGAGAATGATATCCAGGAGATGACTGCCCGAATCATTCAGTTGGCCGCCGCCGGAAAGGCTCAGTTGCTGCCGCCAGCTCCCTTCCGTACCCCGGTACCACCCCTGGTCCTGCAACGCCGATACGAACTGGATCTCACCCAGCTCACCCGCCATGATCTGGTTGCGCACGAACCGGAAGTGCGGCATCAAGTGCCGCTGATAGGCGATCATCAGGATTTTTCCGGTTTCCCTGGCCTTGCCGATGACCTGCTCCGCGTGCGCCACGGTGCAGACCATGGGCTTCTCTGTGAGCACATGCAGGCCATGGTCCAGGGAGTCCATGATCTGGTCGAAGTGCAGGGTGTGGGGTGTGGAGATCTGCACCGCATCCATGCTCACGCGGTCCAGCATCTCCCGGTAGTCACGGAATACCGGCAGTTCGGCCACCCCGGGGTTGCGTTCTTTGCAGCGGCTGATGCTCTGGTCGCTGGTATCGCACAATGCGACGATGTCGACCTCGGGGATGTCCAGACAGCGCTGCACGTGGCTGCTGGCATTGCCGCCGCAACCGATGAATCCCATGCGAATCCTTTCCATGCCTGATTCTCCTGTTTGGAGATGGTTGTCTGACGGCGGCGGGCCCGATATGATCGCGCGACCGTTCGGCGCGATCACGGCGCCCGAGTCCGCCACCACGGCGTACGAGTCCGAAACTACTGCGTGCGATCACGGCGCCCGAGTTTGCCACTACAGTGGACCGCTTTGCCGATGGCCACCGCGCCGTGGCTGGCTGTCCGGCCGGGCACCCGAAGCAGAAAACGGCGACAGGCCGATTGGAATCCTGCCGCCGTTGCCAACCTTTTTGGGTCGCGGATGCCGCCGGTTTGGGTTGCGGATGCCGCCGGCTGCTGTTCCGGTCATCCGGTTCAGCGCGCCCGGTCATCCGGATCAGCGCACCCGGGCACCCGGTGGCATGCCGGCATCCGGTTCGATCAGCGTCAGACGGCCGTCCGCCGACTCGGTGGTAAGGATCATGCCCTGAGAGACGATACCCCGCAGCGTAACGGGTTCGAGGTTGGCCACGAGTACCGCCATGCGGCCGGCAAGCTCCCCTGGCTGATAGTACGCCGCTATGCCGCTGACTACGGTACGTTTCTCGAATCCCAGATCCACGGTCAGCTGCAGCAGTTTGTCGGTCCGCGGCACCCGTTCGGCATGATCGATGCGCACCACGCGCAGATCGACGCGCTCAAACACGTCCAGGCCGATGGGCTTGAGCGTTGCCCCTTCCGTCTGGCCGCCGGCCTTCGGGGAAGCTGTTTGTCCCCTCTTGGGTCCCACAGGCGCAGGCGCGTCTCCGGTGGATTTCACCACGGTTCTACCACCCGCGCGCTCCGTCTCCACTTTGGGGAAGAGCATAGAAGCCTGGGCCGGAACAGGAGTATCCGGGACGGATAGCCCCCACGTGCGGGTCTGCTGCAGGGTTCCAGCCGGAAGAGCAAGACTGTCGCGGATCTGCTGCGCCTTGGCCGGCATGGCCGGCTCCAGCAGCGTCGCCACGATGCGAAGTCCTTCCGCGATGGTATACAGTACCGTGCCCAGGCGCTCCTGTTGACCGGCCTGCCTGGCCAGTTTCCAGGGGGCTTCGTCGTTGAAATAACGGTTCAGCCGGCGAACATAGTTCATCACCGTTTCCAGGGCGGTGCAGAACCGCAACTGGTCCACCAGCGGCGTCACGATATCCAGCAGGCCTGTACCTAGCGTGGCGATCTCCTGGTCTGCAGCGGTCATCTCCGGGCGCGGCAGCCTGCCATCCAGATGCCGGAGCACCAGAGCCCGGACGCGGGAGACCAGGTTTCCCAGATCGTTCGCCAGGTCCGCGTTGTAGCGTGTGACCAGGTAGTTCTCACCGACGGCGCTGTCCTGACCGTACACGGTATCCTTGAGCAGATAGTAACGCACCGGATCAGGACCATACCGCTCCGCCAGCGCGAAAGGATCCACCTGGTTGCCCAGGGACTTGCTCATCTTGCGGCCATCCGGCCCCAGCAGGTATCCGCCCACATTCAGATGCCGGTACTGGGGTATGCCCGCGGCTTTCAGCATGGTGGGCCAGAAAACGGCGTGGGCCTTCAGGATGTCCTTGCCGATCAGGTGCTGGGCCGCGGACCAGTAGGTGGAATACCGCCGGTCATCAGGGTATCCGAGCCCCGAGACGTAGTTGATCAGCGCATCGAACCATACATAGGTGACGTGCGCTTCGTCCCAGGGTAGAGGTATGCCCCACGGAACCCGGCTGCTCGGACGGGAGATGGACAGGTCTCCGATGGGCTCGGCCAACATCGACAGAACCTCGTTGCGGTAGCCTGCTGGCCGGACGAAGTCCGGATGGTCGGTCAGGTGCTGGTGCAGCCATTCCCGGTATTTCTCCATGCGGAAGAAGTAGTTGCCCTCACGGCGGCGTTCCGGTTCACATTGATGGTCAACACACTGGCCGTTCACCAGCTCGCGATCCGTGAGAAAACGCTCACAACCGACACAGTACAGGCCTTCATACTCGTCGTAGTAAATATCCCCCGCGTCGTACACGGTCTGCAGGACCGCCTGAACCACCTGCCGGTGCCTCGCCTCCGTCGTTCTGATAAAATCGTCGTGGGTGACATCCAGCAGTTGCCAGGCATCACGGAAGCGCTGACTGATGCGATCGCAGAACGCCTGTGGTGCCATACCCGCCGCCTGCGCCGCCTGGTGTATCTTCTCACCGTGTTCGTCGGTTCCGGTGAGGAAATACACATCATCCCCTGCCAGCCGGTGAAAGCGAGCCAGAAAATCAGCCGCCACCGTCGTGTAAACATGGCCGATATGGGGCTCACCGTTGACGTAGTATATGGGCGTTGTTACGTAGAAAGCCGCGCTCATCTTGTCCTCGGTGGAAAAGGCTTGGGTGAATCGGTAAAAGGTATATTACAAGGCGTGCTTGACCGGGGCAAATCCTGCCCCGCGGTCCATCCGCAGGCTGTCAGCCATCTCCTTCAAGAGCGAGATGCGCCCGCAGGGCCGCACCGGTGATCGAGTCCGTTGCCGCCACCTGGCGCGGGGTGCCGGCGGCCACCACGATTCCACCGTCATCCCCTCCGCCCGGCCCCAGGTCGATGATATAGTCAGCCGCGGCGATGAACTCCAGATGGTGTTCGATGACGATGACACTGTTGCGCGCCTCCACCAGCTTCTGGAGCAACGCCAGCAGGTAACCCACATCCTGCATATGGAGGCCGGTGGTGGGTTCGTCGAGAATGTACAGGGTGTGCTCGCGTTCGGACCTCCCCAACTCGGTTGCCAGTTTGACCCGCTGGGCTTCACCGCCGGAGAAATCCACGGCGGGTTGTCCCAGACGCAGATACCCAAGGCCGACCTCGACCAGCACCTTGAGGCGACGGGCGATCTGGGGAACCGGTTCGAACACCTCCAACGCCTCACTCACCGTGAGTTCGAGAACCGCCGCGATGTCCAGTCCCCGGTAGCGAGCGTCCAGGACGTCGCTGCGGTAGCGTCGCCCCCCGCAACTGGCACAGGGAACCTCGATGTCAGCCAGGATACCGCGATGAACGGCGCCGACACCGCTACCGCGACACTCCGGACAGGCGCCTTCGGCGGCGTTGAAGCTGAAGTGAGCCGGCGTGTACGCCCGTAGCCGCGCTTCCGGGAGCGCGGCGAAGATCCGGCGTATAGCGGCCAACAACCCGGTGTACGTCGCGACGTTGGACCGGGGCGACCGGCCTATGGACGACTGGTCCACGGCTACCACCCGGTGCACCTGCTCGAGCCCGCTGCACTGCCGGTACGCCAATGGGCGGATTTCCGCCGACTGCAGGCGCGCGGCCGCCAGGGGATACAGCGTTTCATGCACCAGCGTGCTCTTGCCGGAACCGGATACACCCGTGACGCACACCAGGCTTGCCAGCGGCAGGGACACGCTGACGTCTTTCAGATTGTGTCCGGTGGCGCCCTCCAGATGCAGCCACCCACCCCCTCCCGGCTCCAGCCGCGGTTGCCGGCCAAAGCCCGCGCCGGGCCGCAGACAGGCTGCCGTGGCCCCGTCACCCTTGGCCACCTCAGCCGGCGGCGCCGCGGCCACCAGGGTTCCTCCATCCGGACCAGCGCCCGGTCCCAGATCGATCAACCAGTCCGCATGGCGCAGCAGATGGGGATCGTGCTCCACCATGATCACGGTATTACCCGCATCCCGCAGCCGGCGGAGCGCATCCAACAGCCGTTGCGCGTCCCTGGCATGCAGTCCCACGCTGGGCTCGTCCAGGATGTACAACACCTGAGTCATGCCGGATCCCAGGGCGGCGCCCAGTCGCAGGCGCTGCAACTCGCCGCTGGAGAGGGTATCCGCCCGCCGGTCCAGCTGCAGGTAACCCACGCCGAGATCCTGCAGCACGGCTGCCTGCTGTTGCATCTGCATCCTCAGGGTCTCACCGATAGTGGCCTGCGGACCGGAAAACCGCCTGGCCGCCAGCCATTCGGACAAAGCCGTGATGGATCGGCCGGAGACACGGGTGATGCGCTCTCCATCCACCAGCACCTCACGGGCAGCGGGACACAGGCGCTCGCCATGGCAGTCCGGACATGGCGTATCGCTCAGAAACTCCTCCAGCCAGGCAAGCTCGGTGTGGGCGGCGCGCGCCCCCAGACGTTCGAGCCAACGCCGCACGCCGACGAAACCGCCCTGTTGCCGAACCCCCCGCCACAGAAGTTCAGCCACCGGGCCTGGCCAGTGACGCACTGCGGTATCCGCATCCACCCTGTTGCGTCTGCAGAACCGCTGCAGTTGACGCTCCAGATCCCGATGACCGAATTCCTCCCAGAGCGGTGCCAGAGCGTCAACCGGACTGGAGGTTCCACCCGCGAACACCTGGTTGAACTCGATTCCGGGCAACACCCCCAACCCCCGGCACTGGGTGCATGCACCCAGGACGCTGTCGAACGAAAACAGAGACGGGGTCACGGCGGGGAATGCCGCCCCGCATGCCGTACAACCAGGCCGGACGGAAAAGGCCAGGGTCTGCCCGGTCTCCGGATCCAACAGGGCGACCTGGCCGTCGCCGTTATCCAATGCCGCCTGAAGCGAGCCCTTCAGCCGCCGCCTGGTCTCAGGCTTGACGACCAGGCGATCCACCACCACCTGCAGGTTCCGGTGCGGCATCTTCTCCGGTGTCACATCCTCCAGCAACCATGGAACCCCGCCGGCCCGAATGCGGCGGTAGCCAGAGCGTTCAACTTGCCGCAGAAAGTCCGCAAGCGATTCATCCTGAGCCAGCCGATGCGGGGCCAGCACCTCGATACGGGTTCCCGCCGGCAGACCCGAGGCGGTTTCGTAGACCTCCTCGAAACGATGCCAGCGCACGATGGCGCCGCAGGCCGGGCAATGCGGCGTGCCGAGCCTCACGTACAACAGACGCAGGTATTGGTGCAGTCCGGAGACCGTGCCTACGGTAGCGCGCGGGTTGTGGCGCAGTCTTTCCTGTCGGATGGCGATCGCCGGCGCCAGCCCGTCCAGCCGGCGCACGCGCGGAGGGCGAAGCCGTCGCTCCAGCCCCTGGCCGGATGGATCCAGGGCAAGCAAAAAACGCCGGCGCGCCTCAGCATAGATCGTGTCGAAGACCAGCGATGTCTTTCCCGAACCCGAGACACCACTGACGGCAATCAGGCTGCCATGAGGCAGATCCACGTCGATGTGGCGCAGGTTGTTCTGGGAAGCACCGCGTACCGCCAGGCACCGGGTTTTCATACCAGCGACTCATGCACGCAGGATTCGCCGGGCACCCGTTCCGTATGCAGCCGTGCGCGCATACTCAGCCCGGTAATCGGTGATCCAGCCTTGTCACAGCCATGATCCAGGCGAAACGGGCCGCGTGAAAGAACAGCGTCACCACGGTCCATACGGTGATCGCGGTAAACGCCGGCCCCATGGCCCCGGTGACACTCCCCAATGTGAGCAGGACCAGGCTGATGTTGCGTCTGGCGGCTATCCAATGGAATGCCGCGTCCACCGGACGGTAGTCGAACAGCTCCTTTCCGGCCAGCGCCTTGAAGCCTCCGGTGACACATTTGTCCAGGATGAATGCGGCCAGCAGGATCCAGGTGGTGCGGGCCATGGGGCCACCGTCCAGCAATCCGCCGCCGGTCAGGTACCAGCCGGTGGCGACATACCACAAGCCCAGACCGGGCATCGCCACCACGTGCTCCACCTTCCCCATAACATCGCTCAGATGCAGCCGCAACCGGGCCAGCTTGCCGTCGATCGAATCCAGCAGCACCCCCGCCCATGCCACGATCACGCCGCTACCGTGCCAACCGGTCGCCAACAGAGGCGCCGCACCCCAGATCGCGAGGATCGAGAGCACGGTCAGCATGTTGGGAGGTATTGCGGTACGGCTCAACTGACGCGTGATCCAGCGCACCATATGGTAATAGCCGTAGCGCGCCACGACATCGATCACCCCCTTGAATGTGCGGTGGTACATGAGGCGGTCGATACGGGTAAGGCTGCCGCCGGCCGGTATGGGCTCGATGATGGGCGTCATGGTCAGCCGGAGGGAGGGAACATAGGAATCCAGGCTGGCAACCGGTGTCGGCTGCAGGTGCAGTTGGCGCAGCAACCGCGCCTCCGCACGCAGTTCGTCCGCAGCCAGGACCCGGGACGCCTGTTCGGCACTCAGCCGTGCCGCTACCGGTCCGTCGTCCATGCCGGCACAGTGTCCGGCCTTCCGATCCAGAAGAAACTCCAGCACCCGGTCGTCGTACACGGCGGCACCCTGCAGGAGGAGCACATCCACCCCGTCAGCCGCCAACCGGTCCTGAAGATCCGGAGCGCCAAAGCCCTGAACGATAACCTGTTCAAAACGGTAGAGACGGTGAAGATCCGGCCGGAACCGGGAAACCGCCGCGGCTGATTCCGGCGAAACGTTGATCCAGAAGCTGCGCACCCCCCGCAGGCACAGCTGGCGGATCTGGCGTTCCACCAGGTTCATACCCCAGAGGCGGCGACCACAAGCGGTGTCGCGGGCGTCGATCCAGACGACCGGAGCGTTGATGGGCGACTTGTCGGCCAAAGCGAGCCTGTCTTCAGCTGCGGGTCAGTCGCGGCAGCACGAAGCGTTCCACGTAGGCGTAATCCTCGAGAGAATCGATCTCGCCCCAGGGCAGATCACCGGCCTCCACGGCCACCAGATTTCCCCTGTCGATCAATGGTCCGTATGCCGACGTCGGGAAGACATCCTGTCGGCGCTCCATGACCAGCCGTTCGACCTCTGTGCGCACCAGACCCGCGCCCTCCATGTCGAATCTGGCCAGCTGCACGCTTTGCGCCTGGGCCCGCGCCGGATCGATCTGCTTGTCGACCGCGGTGATCCTGCGGCCCTCGAGGTAGGACACATTCATCTCTCCCGCTATCAGGGGAACCTGCGAATCCACCGCAAGCGCGTTGGCCGCAGTACAGACGAGCATTCTCTGCAGGATCTGCGCATCGAAAACGATGTCGCAGTTGAACAGGAATGTATCCGTATTCATCTCCGCCGTAGCCAGATGCAGAGAATAGATGCTGTTGGTCGACTGGTACAGCGGATTGTCGATGTAGCGCACCCTGGAACCGCAGTGGCGCCGCACCTGGTCTCCTTCATATCCTACCACCACGACGATGTCGCTGACCCCCACAGCCTGCAGCGCCTCCAGCTGGTAGTCGATCAACGGAGTTCCCCGCACCCGCACCAGACACTTGGGCAATGAGTCGGTCAGCGGGCTGAGGCGAGTTCCGGCGCCAGCCGCGAGTACGATGGCACGCATGGTGTCTATGGATCCGTGGCAATACCTGCGGTAAACGAAGCGAAGTGGACACTGTCAGTACTAACACCTGCCGACAGCTGGTAGAAAGCTAACGGCTATCCCCTTTGGGAGTCAAGGAACCGGCGTCCGTTCGTTGACGCGTTGGCTGCTTCAATTTATATTGGCTATTTACACTTATGCTTCAGGGGCCAACCCGGAACGCGGTTTTACGCGGATGCCGGGAGGCGCTGTGCAACGTTGCGCCAGGCAACACCCACGCTCATAGTTGCACCGGATGGTGACCGGGGCGGTCCTCGCGTGGATCGGCGGCTCCCACTCCAACAACACCTCAAGCCCGGATCTCCGGGCCCGAGACGCATTGTTGCGCCGGCCGCAGCGGGCCTGTAACAGCAAAAATGGCACTATGACAACCCATGCTGAACAGGGACGGCGCCAGTCTCCGGCTTTCACGGCGCCGGCGCCATGAAAGCTGTTATTCTGGCAGCAGGATTCGGCCGGCGGCTGTGGCCTTTGACGGCGGATAAGCCCAAATGCCTGTTGACGCTGGGCGGATTGTCCATCCTGGAACACCAGCTGCGCGGTCTGCAGAACACGGCCGCGGAGGTCGCGGTGATCGTGTGCGGTTTCGGCTTTGAACAAGTCCGGGCGCACCTGTCATCGAGCACCCATGCCCCGCGTGTGCGCTTGCTGTTCAACCCCTTTTTCGCGCTTGCCGACAATCTCATGTCGTTATGGACGGCCCGCGCCGAACTCGACGATGACCTGCTGCTGCTCAACGGGGACGCCGTATTCCATCACCGTGGTTTCCAGCTTCTCAACGCATCGCAGCAATCGTGCTGTCTGTTGCTGGCTCGTAAACGCCGTTATGTAGCGGATGACATGAAAGTTCACCTGAAAGAGGGCCGTATCACGGCCATAGGCAAGCACCTCATGCCGGAACTGACCCACGCCGTATCCATAGGCGCCGTCCGGGTCTCCAGGCAGGGAGTCCACAATCTGCGTGATGCGCTGGATGCCAGCGTACTGTATCCGCGCGCCCTCAATTCCCACTTTCCCGCGGTGATCCAGCTACTCGTGGACCAAGGCCATGCGGTGCAAAGCGAAGACCTGGGCGACCTGCCCTGGGTTGACGTGGATACGCCCGAAGACCTGCGTTACGCCCGCCAGTGCTTCGGTCTCCCGAGGCACCACATCAACGGGTCAGGACAGCCGAAAGCATGATGCGCCATGGACTGCTTGTTTTCCCTGATTCGGATTACGGGCGCAGTACCTGCGTCCGCCGTGTGGCAGGTCTGAGCCTGCTGGATCGCGGCATCCGTACCCTGGCGCGTCAGGGAGTCACCGCGCTGACGGTCATCGTACCGGCAGGAGCGCGTCTGCCCCTGCCCGGCCACACGCGGCGCCTTCCACTGAGTCTCCGGATGGTGACCTGGGACCAGGCGCACAAGATCCGCTTTCCAGACGATGAGCCGGTCCTGGTTCTGTTGGGAGACCACGTGCATCACCACAGCTCGTTGGCGGCGTTCGTGGCTGCGGCCGCGGGAGTTTCGGGCATGCTGGTCCAGACCGCCGCTGCCGACAAGGGACCGGCGGACGCCTGGCATGTGGTCGAGGATGCCGGGACCATACGGTTTACCGAACCACGTTCCGCCGCGGCCCCGCTCAGTGCCGGTTCGTTCATATGTCCTGGCGCCCTGTTGAGGGATACGTCCATGGGCACGGCCGGCAGGGATTTCACCGGTTTCCTGGCCAGCCGGGCCTACGGTCAGCCGATCCGGTTGATCGAGCTGCCGCCACTCTGGCGGGTTGTGCACGACAGACGCTCCGCCGCCGCGGCCCGAAACATGCTTTTCAGCCAGGTCACCAAACCCACCAGCGGGTTTATCTCGCGGCACCTGAATGCCCGGATCTCCATCCCCATCAGCAAGATACTGGTGGGCACACGGATGAGCCCGCACATGGTAACCGTCACCTTCGTGCTCAGTACCGGTCTGGTCAGTGCTTACCTGATCAGCCGCCCGGACCCGTACTGGCGTGTGGCACTGGCTGGGCTGCTATGGCAGTTTGCCGCCATCCTGGACCGGTGCGACGGCGAAATCGCCCGGGTCAAATTGTGTGAATCGGCCTTCGGAGCCTGGTTCGATACGTTGACCGACAATCTGGCCTATATCTGCACCTACGTGGCCCTTGTCGCAGGGCTGTCCTACCTGCATCCCGGCAAGGCGATCTACCCCGTCACGGGCACCGCAGCCGTGGTCGCCTTACTCTTCACCCTGGGAATCCTGTACACCTATGCCCGCCGAACCGGAAGCGGCAGCCTGCAGCATTATCTCAGAGATCTCAACAAGCACGTGCCGGAAACCCGGAAAGGCTGGGTACAGCGGTTCATGCAGCGAGTCGGCTTCGTGGCCAAACGCGACTGCTTTTCGTTCATCATCTGTATTCTCCTGGTGTCCAGCCAGGTGGAGCTGACCTTCTGGTTTATCGTCATACTGCTGTTCGTGGCTGCGGTGACGGTGCTCCTGTCGCAGCGCACCATGCTGCAGGCTGCAGCACTCAACGCCACAGCCGCAGCAATCGCCCCGGTCAGTGCTCCACGCAGTGACGCCGAAGGCTCGTGATGCGGTTTTTCAGGGTGACGATGCCCATCCTCGGTCTTGTGCTGCTGGTATACCTGGTCGGCAGACTGGGGCCGGATACCATCTGGCGCAACCTGCTCGTGCTCCGGTGGCGGTTTCCGCTGATCCTGCTTTTGGCCTGCAGCTGGCATCTGACCAACACCATCGCCTGGGCGTTTGCCTTCCCGCCGGGATCCTTCCGTCCGCACCTGCGTACGCTGCTCATGGCCAAACTCGCCGGAGAAACCGTGAACCAGATCACCCCCCTGGCCAACCTCGGGGGCGAGCCTCTGAAGGCCTATCTGTTGCGGCAGCAGTCTCCGGCATCGCGCGGTCTGGCTTCCGTGGTGATCAACAAGACCGGACAGGTGATCACCGGTTTGGCCTTTGCCATTGTGGGTCTCGGCCTGGTGGTGTCGTACTGGACTTTACCGCAACCTATACCCACACCCGTTCAGGCAGGCCTGGCCACCTTGCTCGGAATCGGGGTGCTGCTCTTCCTGTTCATGTGGCGCCAGCAACGCCGTATGTTCTCCTCGCTGCTGGGTATTCTGCGGAGATTGGGACTGCAGAAGAAAATGCTCGAAGAACGGCAGATTGGAGCGAAGCGTATAGACCACAGCATCAGCCAGTTCTACCGGCACCACACCTTTCGTTTCGCTCTGGTCCTGCTCTTTCACTCAATCGGCTGGTTGCTGGGGGCGCTGGAAACCATGGTTATCCTGCGCGGGCTTGGAGCAAACGTAGACTTTTCTGTCGCGTTTTTCATCACCTCGTTGTCTCTGGTCATCAACACATTGTTCTTCTTCATGCCCTCCAACATCGGGGTCATGGAAGGTGGCCAGGTCTTTCTGCTCGCCACGCTGGGGCTGGATCCCGCCCTGGGTCTTGCCCTCGGAATCACCAAACGCATGCGCAAGGTCATCTGGATCCTCATTGGCTGGGTGTGCCTGACCCGGCTCAGCCATGGCATGCTCGCCTCAAGACGCGCAGCGACGGAGCCCGTGGCCAGGGCGTCCGTGCAGCACCGCCGCCCAACCCCGCGAGCCAACATTCACTGATACCGCCATGACCGTGTACAAGTTGATAGTCACCGCCATGATCTGCCTGGCCCCCGTGCGCGTCACGGGAGGCCTGCCGGCCTCCACGCAGACCCGCATCTATTCGCTCGAGGAACTCATAGAAAGCGCCATGCGTCACCACGCCGAGATTGTCGCGGGCGAATGGCAGGTCAGGGAAGCGCATGCCACGCTGAACAAGGCACAGGCAGCCTACCTTCTCCCCCGGTTGCGCCTCGAGGGCGAAAGCGGTCTGGTGCCAGATGCCGAAGGAGACGTCTTCAATCCTCCGTCCGACACCACTGGTTTACGTCCGATGGGGCCCTTTGCGCGGTTGCAGCTCGAGTTCGCCCAGCCTCTGTTTACTTTCGGCCATCTCCGCCATCAGACGCGAGCTGCCAGAGCGAACGTCGACGTGGAACGGGCGGCTCTGGCCGACACCCGTCTGGAGCTGGCACTGGAGGTCAGGAAACTGTACTACGCCATTCTGCTGGGGCAGGAAGTGTCAGCGCTCATCGACCGGGTGCAGGACACCATCGACGACAAGCTCCGTGAGGTCGATGAGGAACAGGTATTGTCTCTTGCCGACCTGTACCGTCTCAGACTGGCCCTACTGGAACTGGATATGCAGCGTGACAGGGTTGCCCGGCAGCTTGAACTGGCGCGCAGCGCCCTGACCTGGCAGGCCGGATTGCCGCCAGACCGGCCGCCGGAGCTGGGCGACGTCCGCCTGGAACCCGTAGACGCGCAGATCCCCGTGGTTTCGGTGCTCGAAGGACAGGCGTTTGCTTCACGGCCGGACTGGCGCCGGCTTCAGGCGGGGATTCAAGCCAGGCAAGCGCAGGAGGACATGGCCCGCAGCGCTTACCTGCCCAGGTTTTACCTGGCCGGCGGCGTTCGTTACGCCGTGGCCCCGGGCCGTACGAACCAGCGCAACCCGTTCGTCGTGGATAATTTCAATTATCGCAGTGCGGGAGCGTTTCTGCTGGTTCAGCAGTCGTTCGAGTGGAGACTGCTGGGCGCTGACCGGGACCAGGCCCGGGCGCGGCTCATGGCACTCAAGGCTACCGAGCAGGGAGCCGTGGAAGGCATTCGCCTCGATGTCCAACGCAGCTACACCGCGTACCGCGAAGCCGCCGACCATCTCGAATACAGCCAACAGGCGCGCCGGCTGGGACGCCAGTGGTTGCAGGAAGCTCTCGACGATTATGATTTCGACCCACAGACACTCGACGACCTGGTGACGGCCTTCAGGACGCACGCCCAGCTCGAACAGGACTACCTGAGTGCGGTGCATGACTACAACATCACCGTCGCTGAATTGGCCCGAACCACCGGAACGATATTTCTGGAAGCTGAGCCATGGTTCCAAGACTGACATTGGGGCTGGGATGCGCAGGAATGATGCTGGCGCTGAGCCTGGTACCCGGCTACGGCACACCGCGTGATTCACAGCTGAACGGTGAATCTTTACGCCAGGCGGCACGGCAGGTGACCGCTTCTCTGGCCGCGCCTGACAGCGTGCGTCAGGCGGAACTCCAACGGCTGTTGGCAGACTGGATGGATACCGACAGTTTCACCCGCGCCACCTTTGACCGGTACATCCAACGATCCCTGGACGATTACTCCAAGGCCCTTTCGCGTGACGAAATGGAGGCACTCGTCCACCACCACCGGCAGCGCGTCCAGGCAGCTGTCGAGGAACGCCTTGAACGCGACCTGCTCGACTGGGCGGACACGCGCAACATCGGTGCAGTCCATGTGGTCTCCCACCGGGTTCAGGACGACACGGGAGAGATGGAGCTGCTCATCCTGACGGAGGACGGTCAGCACGGAATTCGGGGGCATCTGGCAAGGCAGGAGGATCGCTGGGGAATCGTGGAGCTGGAGCTGGATGGCGACAAACTCAGCGACCTGTATCGCGCCAGATTTCACCGGATCCTGGACCGCCGGTATTCGCCCCCGGTGCTGGTGGCCCACCTGCTCGATCGTCCCTACGTCGTGCTGGAAGATTTCACCGGCACGCCGGTTGGGGACCTGCCCCTGAACTGGGGGGTCTGGAGAGACCGGGATCAGAAGAAACCCCTGACGTACCGGATAGCCACTCAGGGTGACCGTCCGTATCTGGCCGCGGCCGACAGCGGTCAGGCTATCATACTCGGCAAATTCGCGCACTGGAATCCACGCGAGTACCCCATCATGACCTGGTGCTGGCGGACAGATGCTCTTCCTGACGGGGGTGACGAGTCCCGGACGGAGACGAACGACAGCGCAGCCGGTCTGTACGTGCTGTTTTCGCAGAACTGGCTGGGGGTTCCCCGGCAGGTCAAGTATGTCTGGAGCACGACGTTACCAGTGGGCACCATAGGACGCCGTAATCTACTGTTCAGGCCGTGGTATATCGTCATGGAGAGCGGTTACGACAATGTGGGGCGCTGGACATTCGAGAAGGCTGACCTGGAGGACCACCACGCCAGGACTATCGGTGGAGAGCCAGCCACCCGGACGACGGGCCTGGGTATTTTGACCGACGCCTCCAACACAGGTACATATGCCGAAGCCGGGTACGGAGAGATACGCGTCTGGACCCGCCAGGCGCTGGAAGATGGCCTGATCACGGACCACTGCAGTCACCTGAACGAAAGCACCCGCACGGCGTGTGCACCAGGCAAATGAGAGGATAAGACAACGCGATGAATGCTGAAATGCGGGAGACCGGCCTCCGAGGTGTCGTCGCCGTTCTCTTCGTGATGTGCGCGTGGAGCACAGGCGCAGCCGAAGCCACCACCCTCACCCAGGACCATCCCCAGCCCATCGCCTTCCTGCAGGAGAACGATGTCAGGGCCAGGGAGCTGTTGGAAGCGGCTCCCGGTGACACGCTGCCGGAGGCTACCAGGGAAGCGTTGATGCGGCAGATCAACCAGGTCTTCGACCTGCCTTATCTGAGCCGGCTGACCCTGGGGGACTACTGGGATGACCGCACCCCCGATGAACGCGATCGTTTCGTTGAGGTTTTCAGCTCGATCATACAGAAGCAGAATTTCGAGACTTTCGTGCGTTACTATCGGGACGGCGACATCCGTTATCATACGCAGGAAGTGGCTGGTGATACGGCCCGCGTCTATGCCAGCGTCCCTCTCAGGGACGAAGAGGTCGCCATCGAGTATGCTCTACACACCGTCGATGGTTCGTGGCGGGTCTACGATCTGGTCGTCGACGGTGTCAGCACCGCAGCGGGCAACCGGCGCCGGTATAGCCGGTATATAGAACGGCATTCCTATGAAAAATTGATCGAGCAGCTGGAGCAGCAGCTGCAGCGCCTTCATGACTCCAACTCCTGACAAGCCCTGATGCGCATCACCTACCAGCGTCTAGTACACCTCATTTGCCATCACCATGTCACCATCCTGGCCATCGCCCTGTTCCTGTCGGTGATATCCGGGTATTACGCCTCCCGGCTGACCCAGAATCTGAAGACTGATTTCGCCGATCTGCTCCCCGAAGATTATGTCAGCGTCCGCCAGCTCCGCAAGATACAGTCTCGTGCTGGTGGCATCGGGCCATTGATGATCCTCATCACCGGCGATGATCTGGACCAGTGCATCGAATTCATGTATGTCCTGGCGGATTCGCTCGAAAACAACCCGCTGGTGACCTCCGTCACCCGGCACAACTACCGGGGGTTTATCAGTCAGTACCGGTTGCTGTACATGGATCTGGAGGACCTCAGGGAGATCCGTGACCGGGTGGAAGATTTCCTGGATCAAAAACGGCTGGAGCAGTCGCCGCTTTACTTCGCGCTGGACGACGAGGACAGTGCGGAGCTGGATATAGCGGATATCGTGGCCCGGTACAATGGTTCCCAGCGGGAAATAGACGCTGCCACCACCAGCGAGTATGATCGCACCTATTACCTGACCGCAGAGGGCAACGGAGTCATTCTACGGCTCTATCCCACGGGTGTCATCACGGATATCCAGTTCTCGCAGCAGTTGCTCGACAGTCTGGAACACACCATTGCCACCATCAACCCGAAGTCCTTCCACCCCAGTATCGAATACGCCTTCGAGGGACCATTTACCACCGGCGCCGGGCAGATGAAGATCATCATGGACGATCTCAGGTCCACGGCCACATTCAGCCTGGTTGCCGTCATGGTGTTGATCTCCCTCTATTTCCGCCAGGTCATCGCGTGCTTTCTGGTCGGCTTGCCTCTATTGATGGGCCTGACGTGGACATTCGGAGTAACCTACTTCGTCATCGGCAGCCTCAACATGATCACCGTGGGCCTGTTCGCGATCCTTTTCGGCCTGGGCATAGACTTCGGTATCCATATTTTTGCGCGCTACCGGGAGGCCCGTCGGCGCGGTCAGCCTGTAGAAGAATCGTTGACTGAAACGATCGTCCACACGGGCAGCGCGCTGACCACCACAGCCGTGACCACGTCAGTCGCCTTCTATTCGCTCCTGATCACGGATTTCAAGGGATTCTCCGAATTCGGTTTCATCGTGGGAACGGGCATCCTGTTCTCGCTGGTCGCCATGCTGGTGGTTTGTCCCGCGCTCATGGTCCTGTCAGAGCGGGTTCACCTGCTGCGCCTGCAGGAACAACGGGTCGTCCCGCACCTGCTCAAGCGTGGCCGTTTTCCGTTTCCCCGTATGAGCATACTGTTGGCGGCCGGCTTTACGGTCTACTCACTGGTGCACGTGCGGAGCATCGAATTCGAATATGACTTCAGCCGGCTGAGGCCGCGGATACCGGTGGAGAACAAGGACCAGGAAGGCAGTCTGCCACAGACTATGCGAGAAGACCGGTCGCCCGCGATCGTGTTGACGGAAACCCCGGAGGAGGCCGCTGCGGTGGTCGCCTCCGTAGAGAAGAGCAAGGCGGCGCTGGGCGATGCCTCCACCGTGCAGTCCGTATACAGCGTCTGGTCTTTCCTCCCCCAGGAACAGGAGGAAAAACTGGCCACCATAGGCCAGATAGACTCCCTGCTGGCAAACGTCGATGGCCTGTTGAGCCAGTCCGAACGTGCCAGGGTGGATTCGGTCCGCCCTTATCTGGCCGTGCAGCGGGTCGGCATGGAGGACATGCCGTCGGATATCACCAACCGCTTCCTCAGTAAGGACGGCGAAGTGCTGAACTTCGTGGTCATCAACGCGTCCGTAGCGCTGCGCGACGGGCTCAACGCCATTCGATTCGCTGACGAGATCAGCACCGTGACCACCGAGACCGGCTCCACCTATCACGCTTCCAGCTCACACGTGATCATCGCCGACATGCTGCGCATCATGCTCGATGACAGCGTCCTGGCCGTGGTGCTGACCCTCACGATCGTGGCCCTCATCCTGTATCTCGATCTGCGCCGGGTTACGGACACGCTCCTCGTCCTGTCGCCGCTGCTGACCGCCCTGATCTGGATAGGCGGAGCCATGCACCTGTTCGGTATTCGGCTCAACCTCTACAATATGATTGCCTTTCCTACCGTGATCGGCATGGGTATAGACAATGGCGTGCACATATTCCACCGGTACCGGGAGACGGGGCATGGCTCGCTGCGCCTGGTCCTGCGCACCACCGGCGTAGCGTTGCTGGCTGCTACGTTGACCACCATGGTGGGTTTCGCCGGCCTTATTCCGGCTACGCATCCGGCCCTTACCTCCATCGGCATACTCTCGCTCATCGGTCTGGCATGCTGCTTCGTCGCGTCGGTCACACTCCTGCCGGCCTTGCTGCAGATCCGCGAGACACGTGCCACCGGTGCTGCATCCGATGCCGCTTAGCCAGGGGAAACCGGCCCCTGACTGGTCTGGGACACCAGTACCGGGCGTTGGTTGCCCAGACGCAGACAGGCTGGCCGCCTTG
>SLHA01000008.1 GCA_007136405.1 Candidatus Latescibacterota bacterium | reverse complement strand
CGGCGAGGTGATCTATCCGCTGTACGAGCTGCGTGAACACGAGATCCCCGACTTGCATGACGGCTCGCTGGACGATTGGCGGCAGGTGATGGAACCCACCTTCCGGACTGAGGATCTGGTGAGCCAGGCCCTTGACGGAGAAAATCTCGGAGGAAACATCGGAGAGCCCCCGGGGTTCCCGGACTTCGCGGCAGAAATTTTCCTGGCCTGGAGTTCTGCGCGCAACCAGATCCTGATGGGTATCGAGGTGTGGGACGATGTGCACATCGAGAATTCAGACCGCCCGTTTTTTTACGAGGATGTAATTAATTTTGGCGTGGATGGAGACGCTAGCGGCGCCCGCACAGTTCCTAATATTCCCGATATTCATGGTATACAGGCCCAAGCCTATTATTTCCGTACTGACCGCGGTGAACGACAGGTCCGATCGTCGCGGCCTGGATTTTTCACCATGGTGAGAGATTTGACCGACTTCGATATGCAGCTCGGTGGTGCAACTTTTGAGGAGGCGGATCATACCCGCCACGTCATCCAGTTAGCGGTCACGCCGTTCGATCATATCCCTTCGACCGATGATGATGCTGCCCTGGTTGGGCTCATCCCAAGCCATTTGCAGCCAGGGGGATTGGTGCGGCTTGCAGTAAGTTTCATAGACGTTGATGTTGCCGGAGCGCAGCATTACGACGGATGGTACACGACTCCGCTGCTCTCCTACGGTTTGCGGTCAATGGCACACAGTTCGACCTGGCCCAAGTTCCAGCTAATCGGGGCTGACGAGCGACCGACACCGGTTCCGCAGCGCAGCTGGGGGCAGATCAAGGCAGAAGAACTGCGGGAACACCCGTTGCCGCCCGATACCGACGGGATCTCTACAGACCCGTAGCCGGAGCCGCACCCACAGCGCCGGCAGGCTCCAACAACCCGGCTGCATCCAGCGCCCACAGGAACCGCGGCGCGGCGCGCAGGTCCAGCATCGCCACCAGCTTTGACAATGCCTCACCAGTGGACGGCACCGTCCCATAGAGACGAGCTGCCTGGAAGTCATTCAAGATGCGGGTGATCTCCCAATGCACGCGATTGGCCACCAGGAGCTTACCAGGCTTCTTGCCGTTCTTGCGCGCCCACTGGATGACCAGGCGAACCGGATGATCCACCTCGGGGATGCGTACGGTCTTGGTGAAATACCACTGCTTACGATCGCTGATACAGATCCGCTTCCGGCTACTTTTGGCCCGATGCTTGCGAAAGCGGCGGAACTCCAAGGGGTAGTGCTTCCCCGAGGCACAGACGTAGTTGGCGATGAGGTAGTCGTGAGCCATTAGGTGGCGCTGGTCGGCGTGGTCCCAGAACCAGCCCACATCCTCGATCAGCTGACCGCTGTTATCGACCAGGGTGTTGTCGACCGCGATGACGCCTCAAGCGGAGTAGCGTGGCGAGGACTGGCTCTGCAGCCACACCAGCCGATGCTCGTTGAGCTGCTCCACATCCCATGGCACCTGCGTGATCCACCGATGCAGACACGACTGGTCGGTCGTCTGCGCAAACTCGGCGTTGATCGCCGCCACGTTCTTGCGTTCCGCCACCAGAAGACCCGTCAGATACTCGGCTTCTCGCCAGAATTTTCTGGCCAATGCCCTTCTGTGTCCCCACTGCGGCGCCCGCATGCAGTGGGTCGCTGCCCTGGCCGACCTCAGCTCCATCCGCACCAACCTCAATATGTCGGCCTGCCCGCCGAAACGCCTACCGTCGCCCCACCGCGGCCACCGTTTGACCCACATGCTCACCATGCCTATGATCGGTGTTGACTTATACCGCTTGTCTATTCACTGGGATCAAGCTGGCGTAGCCGGACCGCCCGGTGGTAGCGCTGCTGGGGGACGCGCTCTTCGGGATCCAGGAGCTGTGGACCGCCGCGCACTACCGGATCCCCGTGGTCTTCGTGGTGGTCAACAACGCCCAGTACGGCTTCCTGAAGGTTGGTGGCAAGGTGATGCAGCTGCCGCGGCTTTTCGCTGGGGCGCTGGGGCCACGTGGGCCTGGACCTGGTCGATCCGGAGGTGGACTTCGTGTCGTTGAACCGCTCACTGGGGGTGGAGACGCACCGGATCACCGGTGCCACCGACCTGGACGCGCGCCTGGAGACGGCCATCAGCGGCAGCGTGCCCGTTACACACAGCCGGCACTTGACAAGCAGCGAATCAGTACGCTAGACACTGACCGACGACTGACGAACAGCTGCCGACGGGCCGCTCGGTCACAGGAGGACATTAGGGCATGACGAGAGATGAACTGCTGGCGCGCGTCAGCATCAATCCGGATGTCTGCTTTGGCAAGCCATGTATTCGCGGCCACCGAATCTGGGTCTCGCTGATACTCGACTGGCTTGCCAGCGGCATGAGCACCGAGAAGATACTAGAGGAGTACCCCGACCTGACGCGGGAGGACATTCTTGCCTGTATCGCCTACGGTGCCGAGATGTCCCGGGAGCGCTACGTCGAAGTGCAGGCCCAGCCGTGAAGATCAAGTTGGACGAGAACCTCGGGAAGGGTGCGGCCCACCTCCTCACCGGGGCCGGACACGACGTTGCCACGGTTGCCGACCAGGCCCTGTGCGGGGCAGCTGACAGGGATCTGATCGGCGCATGTCAGCGGGAGGGTAGATCGTTGGTCACGCTGGATGTGGACTTCGCCAATCCACTCGTGTTCAAGCCTTCAGAATACGCTGGAATCGCGGTCCTGAGGCTTCCCCCCACACCTGAGCCGGCAGACCTGAAGCAAGCAATCGCGATGCTGGCCGGCGCCCTGAGCCGCCGGTCAATCGAGGGTCGGCTCTGGATCGTGCAGCGCGACCGAATTCGCGAGTACCAGCCCGACTGAGTCGCCTACGGCCCCCAACCTCGTTTCAACCAGCCCCAGGTTGTGCTGTCCACAGAAGTGGTCGGGCTCAGGTCGAGCACGAAGATGTCGTATCTGTACCATGCGGTGAGTTTCATGAAAGCGATCTTGCCACCGTCGGGAGACCAGGCCGGCATGGAGTGGGGCTGGGGGCTATGGGTCAGCCGGGTGAGGTTGCTCCCGTCCCGATCCATCACCCAGATATCACCAGCCGCGTGACTGAAATCTGTTCGCGGCAACGGATCCCGCTCGGAGGAGAAGGCGATTCTTCGGCCATCCGGTGACCACGTTGGACCCATATCGCGCGATAGATGATCTGTCAGGTTCACCAACGCGCCTGTGCTCACGGTGAGAAGATAGATGTCCCACTGGTTCCCATCGGTGCCGCTGAAAGCGATCGCGTCGCCGTCGGGAGACCAGACGTGCGATGCGGTTCGCCTAAACGTTGCGGGCGAAAGCAGCGTGCGGTTGGAGCCATCGGCATCCATGATGTGCAGGTTTGATGACCTATCTCGTTCGGACGAGAAGACGATCCGAATGGCGTCAGGAGACCAGGCCGGATACCGGTTGGCAGTCGCTTGATCATGAGTCAAGGGTTCTAGATGCGATCCATCGGCATCCATCACGTAGATCTGCGATGTATCATCCCGTCTTCCATCATATGTTCGGGAGGAGGAGAAGGCAATCTTACTGCCATCTGGCGACCAGGCCGGCCCGGTGTTCTCGAGTGAGTCTGTGAACGTCAGGCGGGTTGGGTTACTGCCGTCCGCGTCCATCACGTAGATCTCAGTGGAGCCCCACGGGGAGACGTTGTCCCTGGCCGAACGGAACGCGATACGTGTACCATCGGGCGACCAGGCAGGCCATGAATCCTGTTCAGGTGAATCCTGCATCAGATTGGTCATCATGACTGCAGCGCCGTCGCCTGTGGCCGGTGACGACGTACAGAGCAGTGCGACTGCGCTCGCGAGGGCGATCAGAAGGTTCATGGGGATCCTCGGTTGGGTTCGTCT
>SLHA01000129.1 GCA_007136405.1 Candidatus Latescibacterota bacterium | reverse complement strand
CTTGATACACCGGCATACGACATGTACATTAACATGTACATATTGGAGGTGCTGACATGACAACCATTACGGCCACAACAGCTCGCCGCGAATTTTTTAACCTTATCAAGTGTGTAACCGAGGGACACCAGACGTACCGCATCCAGCACAGGCAAGGAGTGGCGGTGCTCATGTCCGAAGAGGATTACGAGGGCCTTCTCGAAACCCTGGACCTGCTTTCACTCCCTGAATTTCGCCGTCGCCTCAAAGCATCCGTCAAGCAGGTGAAAGCCGGAGACACCGTTTCCATGGATGAGGTCTTTGGAGCAACGCCTTGAAGCCTTATCAAATCCGCTTCACCCAGGAAGCCATAAAAGATTTCAACAAGTTGACCCCGAAGCTGAAGCACAAATTACGCGACATACTGGAAAACACTATCGCCATCGAACCGCGTTGCGGCAAACATCTGGTTGGCGAATTGTCGGGATTCTACTCGTATAGATTGTCCTACAAGGATCGCATTGTTTATTCAGTGGATGATGAGGCTCGGACCCTATTCATACACCGAACGAAAACTCATTATGGCGATTAGTCGTAGGAAAAACGAGTCCTGGAGAGAGTATATAACCGGCGGAGTCGACGCGAGCCTTGCAGCCGCATCAAACCGATATCTCGGGGCCGGTGTCCGCCTTTGCCTTAAGGACCTGCGACTCGTATAGCTGCGCGAACAGGCCCCGCGCCGCGAGCAGCTCGCCGGGCGTGCCTCGCTCGACGAGGCGCCCCTGGTCGACCACCAGAACCTGGTCGGCGCTCATGATCGTCGACAAGCGATGGGCGATCACGATCAGCGTGCACGACCCACGAAGGCTTTCGAGGGTCTTTCTCACCCCGGAACCGCACCTGCCGGAATTCAACGCTGGGCGCCGGCGGCCCGCCGCCGGCCCGCCGCCGGCCGCGGATCTGGGGGCGACATACTCCGGAAGACCGCCTCGTTGTTCCGCGGGAAGGGCGAAGAGCTCATCGAGATGGCCGACGGCGACTTGACTCCCATCGGGTACCCTTTCGGAGTTGGCTTCCCGTAGTGATTTGAGTACGTTTTCACGCATGGTCCACTTGCACCCCATATACAACGCGTCCATGCTGGACGCACACAAGAGCGTCAACGCGGATGCTCCGCACCGGTTCCGCTCGGCGTTCGGATGCAAGATAAGAAAGGCATATGGACGAAATAAGAATCAACTGGACGGACTACATGCAGTATCGAGCCCGGCTACGCGGGTTTGATCTTGCTGAAGTCGAGCGTGTTGTGCGCTACTCCAGCGAGAGGTATGTGGACACGGCAACGGGCAGTTTCGTCGCCGTAGGCCGACATGGCGACCAGTTGATCATGGTGCCATATGAGCGCGAAGGGGATATCCTGACACCAGTAACCGTTCACAAAACGACACGGCAGCAGATCAATTTCCGTGTCCGATCGGAGAGGTTCAAGCATGAGCAAAGCACGCATGACATATTTCGAGAAGGACGATGTCCTTCATCTCGCCATTTCGGATGATCCGGAGGCGGGAAGCGTGGAGGTCAGTCCGAATGTGACGGCCGAGATCAACTCCAAGGGAGAACTGATCGGAATCGAGATTCTGCGGGCCAGCTCCTTCGTCCGGGACTCAGTGCTGGATTCCGTGCAGGCCAAGATGCTCGATCTGGCCAAAGCCAAGACGGCCTGACCGGGCATTCGTATGTCGACCGAAGAAACAGATCGACCGATGGTTCGAGTTCCGTCCCCTGAATCCCGTGTATGTGGCGCATGTGTATATGGACAGCCTGGATCCGCACGTGAATCGTCCCGACTTTTTTCGGAGAGTCGGCCGTCCAGTATAGCACCCCACTAAAAGCTTGGCATACAGCTCAGGAGCCTCGCCTACCAACCGTTACGGTGAATCTTGGCAGCTTCGTACCGGTCCTGACGAGTGCCGGGGCGGACGGGGTATCCCACCGGAATCAGGGCCAACGGGACCACGCTTTCAGGCAACCCCAGCAACTGACGAAAGCCTTGAATCCGGTCCTCTTCTGGATACAATCCCGTCCACACGCCCCCCAGACCGCAAGCGTGAGCGGCCAGCAGCAGATTCTGCGTGGCCGCCGAGCAGTCGGCGATCCAGTTGCCTGGATACTTCTCCAGACTGGTATCGCCGCAGATGACGATGGCCAGCGGAGCCTCAGCGGCCATGGCGCCGTGCGGATGGATCCGCGGTATGGCCTGCAGAATTGCTGGATCGTCCAGGACGATGAACTGCCACGGCCGCGCATTGCCCGCGGAGGGCGCCATCATGGCGGCACCGATGATTTCTTCCACCAGTTGCTGGTCAACCGGCTTGTCCTGGTAGGCGCGAATACTTCTGCGTGTATGGATGGCTTTCAGGGTATCCATGGCAAATCCTCTCCAATGATCGATTGAATGATAGTACGTCAGCGGCAGGTGCGTGGGTTCCCGGATCGACGGCGACGTCGCGGTACGGCGGGACGCGATGCGGCACGGTGCAGCTGTATGGTTGTCTCGAGTTATGGTGGTTTCGAGGGTCCTGTCAACCGGGTGGCGTTTAACCGTTTCTGACTCGGAAAGTATACAATGTTGCGCTGCGCACATAGAAGCGGATATAGATCGGCTTGCCGCGCAACGACGACAAGTCCGGCGAACCGTTCCAGGTCAGTGCCTGACGAGGATTGTCGGTGACCATGATTGGATCACATTCCTCCATGGAGAACCCGGGGTACGGCGTGGCCGGATTGTGTTCCTGTGGTTGCTGCAGCAACTCGGCCCGGATCAGGGGCGCCAGTTCGGGCGAGGGCGGCCGTTGGATCGGGCTGCGGCAGTTGATCTCCAGCTGGTCGCCCTCGAGGATGAACTGGCGGGTCAACAGGTAGCCGCCTTCAGGACCGGCCTGCTGGCCGATCCAGCGATCCGTGCCAATGTCGGCCAGGCCGGTACCGCGGATCCGGGGCAGACGCTTTTCGTGTTGCGGCACATTGACACCGATGTAGTACAGCCGTAATTGATCCGCCGCGGGAATCATCGTGCCGAAACTGATCGATCCCGCATCCCATTCTCCGGGAGCGCCGTTGGCGATGAAGGGCGGTCGGTCCGGCAAACGCTCCCACACGAACCCATCCCGGCTCCACATCAGTTCCGTGTGCTTGGGCAGATCGGGAGAACTGTTCGGCATCAGACCGATGAACCCCAGGTACATGCTGCCGTAGCGGATGACGTTGACGCTGTCGATATCGGCGACATCGATTTCGTCCGGCATGGCCAGGGCTCTGGGATGGGACCAGGTGGTCATATCCCGGCTCAAGGACACGGAAACATGCCTCTTGTCGTTGGCTTGCTGGTAGAAGTCAACCTTTTTTAAGGCATGGGTCGGTGGTCGCCGGTACAGCATCCAGACATTCAGCTCTGGATTGTGGACCAGCGAGTAGGAGCCGTCGGAAGCCCCCCGGAACAGGATGGGTTCGGGTGCCAGGCGCCACTGCCGACCGTCCCCCGACTCCACCCGGACCATACAGCGAACCCGTTCTCCCGGTGGCACCATTTTGGCCAGAGCCATGAACCGGCGATTGGGATCGGCCGCCGACGGTTCGAAATAGACTCCGCCTTTGAACGCGGCGCATCCCTTCTCCTTGTGCAGCACCAGGTTGGTTTTGTCGTGCTCGTCCCAGGCGAAAAAATCGAACAACGGTTTTTTCCAGGTTATCCCGTCGACGCTTTCGGCATAACAGGTCGAGTAGCTATATCCCGTTTCGACGCCCTCCTGCCATCGCATGGTGCCGTACCAGGCCTTGTACAGCCTCTCTTCGGGATCGTAGATGACGTCTTGCAGTACGGGTTGATAACTCTCCCAGGGCAGGGCAGGGCCGGTGTCCAGAGGATTGCCGGCGTGTTTCCGGACCGGGCCGACGACTCTGTGCAGCCCGTAGCGATCTTCGACTGCATAGTCGTCGAACAGGAACTGAACCTCGGTACCCAGGCGCAGCGGTTCGCCGGCAAAATACCGCTCGCGCCAGTCGCGTGGGAAACTGGTTGACTGCAGGTCTTGAGCTTCGCTGGTCTTCATGCTCATCTCTCCTCGTCGTTCAACTAGTTCCGGCTTCGGGGCGGAGGATCTCTTCCCCCGGGTGCAGCATCGCGGCGCGGGCGCGGAAGTTCCGGACCCGGTGCAGCGCCGTCAGATCGTTGTCGTGCTGGGTGCGTCCGTGGCGCGAGGTGCGGCTGGCGACCAGCAAGTCGTCGCCGTCGATCAGCAGGCCGCAGTAGTTGGACGCCTGGCGCACCAGCGGCCAGACGATCACGTACCCGGCGGGCAGCCAGTTGAGCGCGTCGAAGCTGCAATACAGGGCCAGGATGCGCCGCTCCTTGCCCGGAGGTCCGGCATAGCGCGGATTACGTTCCAATTCGGCATTGAAGGCCGGGTTCTGCCCCTGCGAGTGCGTGGTGGGATTGGCCGTCATCCAGTAGAGCGTGGAGACGTCGTCATAGACGATGTGAAACTGGTTCTGCGCTCCGGGCAGGGGGTGAAACTGGCGGAAACGGTAATCGATGGTCCGGCCGTCGTCGACGGCGTCGCAGATCACCCCGACACCCACCGTATCGCGCTCGTCGATCATGTAGCGCCAGCTGACCTGCAGGCGACCGTGCACATCCACCACGTTGCCTTCCAGAATTTTGCCGCTTCCCGCGCCCCGGGTCAGCGCTGGCGGCACTGGCGGTATGGGCAGCCCGTCGCTGATGCGCCAGGCGCGGGGATCCGTCAGCTCGCGGCTGAGATCCCCGGCGATGACATAGGTCATATCGCGGCCGGTATCGGCGCACCAGTACACATGACCGTTGCGAATCGCGTAGCCGGTGGCCGGATTGTAGAACGGGCCTTCGAACAAGGTCACCGGCTCGCTCCAGGTGAGGCCGTCGTCCGCGGAGCAGATGATCTGCAGGTCGGAGTCCTGACGATGCACGGGTCCGGCGCCGACGAAATACAGCATCTGGCCTTGTCTCAGCAAAGTACCACAGCAGAACACGCTGGTGGCGGGCAGCTTGGTCCAGGTGCGTCCGGCGTCCTCGCTGCGGCAGAAATGCAGTGGGTTGAAGGGGCTTGCCGGCGTGCCTTTGATGATCATCGGGACGGAGCATAGCAACGCGCCGTCGGTTGTTTTGACCAGTGAGGGCGCGTCGGTGATGATGTATCCTTCCTGCATCGGGATGGCCGCGTAGTGGTCGTACACCACCGTATAGTCGCCATAGGCAGGCTCGGTCGCGGTGTTCATGTGGATCTCCCTGAATTGGGGGTTCGTAGTCAATACCTGGCTTCGATATTCGATATATGTGGCGTCCATGGCCCGCGGCACGGCCCCCCCTGGCGCGTCGTGCGACACCAGTGGTCGTGTGCGCGGCCCAGGTTCCTTATATTGACGCGTCCGACAATACTCCTGTCGATCGGCGTGGCGCATTACATGACGTAGCCCCATTGCGCTTGACCAAACTGCAGGTTTTGTTCGTCCGGCGACGACTCGCCTGTTGACGATGGCATCTATATCGAGCGAACGCACCCGCCTGCGCGCCAGCGTTGTTCGGCGCCATGGTGGACACCTTGTGCAGCATTCCTGTCCATCGGCCAGGGACTCGACCTATGGAGGTTCACTGCGGTTATTTCGGCAACGCTAAGCAGTCTTCCGGTGACGGCGCCATGTTGGACGGTGGCGCCGTGGTAAGCGTACACCCCATCGAAAGCCATACCATGCGCATCATCGAACGTCATTTCAGTGACCAGGAAGAATGTCCCAGTATTCTCCTGGTCAATCTGCGACCCACGCCAAACGTGAGCAGCAACCTGGCTCAGATGGAGCAAATCGTCCAGATAGCGCATGAAAAAGAGGCGAATATCATCATCTTTCCCGAACTCTGCGTCACCGGTTATGTCTGGGACGAGTCGCAGGATACCGCCGATCTGGCTGTGAAGGAGCTGCTCGCTGAAGGAGAGAACAGCCGTGTCGCCGCGACCATCGACGCCATTCGTGACAGCCTGAAAGAAAATGGTCGCGGTCCGGAATACGTGTTCTACAATAACGCGCGGCGAAAAGACGGGCACCTGTATAATTCCACTTTCATACTGCACCCCGGCCTCGATTATCAGGATGAGGAATACATCTACGACAAGATATTCCTGACGCCGATAGAACAACGTTTTTTCCAACAAGGCCGGGACCGGAGATTATCCATCCGGACGAAGTGGGGCGGTTTCGGTTTTCTCGTCTGCTACGATCTCTGCTTCGTCGAACTGGCCAGAAAATACGCTTTCCAGGATCATGTGGACGCCATCGTCACCATGGCCCATTGGCGGTCAGAGGCGGTGCGGGAATATCCCCGCATGAACGTCATGACCGACCACTACTACGGCTTTCTGTGGGATGTGATGAATTCCTCCAAGGCTGCCTACAACCAGGTCTGGACTTTGGGCGCCAATGCCGTGGGTCCGCATGAGGTGTCCGGCCACTATTTCTGGGGCGGAAGCGGGATATGGGCGCCGTCCGGAATGCCCGTCATACAGGCTTCCAATATCACGCCCGAACTCGTTCTGGTGCACCATGTCGACATCAAAGGACAACGGCTGCGGGAGCGGGACGATTTCGATTATCAGATCGATTTCTCCCGATTCTACAAGGATATCCACGAAGACGACTCGCATCCGCTGTATCTGACCTGACCGGATCCCGTATCGAAGCCTGTGGTCCGTTGTGCGGGATGGGCGGACGCGGCTTGGTGCGCCATCGCAGCTTCCAGGATGCCGTCTGTTCGCGGCACGGCGACAACTCGTTCGCGGACGACGCCAGCCTTTCAGCGGCACGACGCCAGCCTGTTCATGCCGTGACACCGACCGCTGCGCCCCACCCGCCAACCCGATCGCGGACGACGCCAGCCTCTCCAGCGGCACGATGCCAGCACGTTCGCGCCGCATCACCAGCCTGTTCGCCCTACGACGCCAGCCTGGCCGCGGCCGTGTCACCCGCCTGTTCGCGCCGTGACACCAACTTGTGCGCACCACGATGCCAGCCTGGCGCCTGCCAACGCTCATCGCCCGGTCAGGGTCGGCCGGCACCGAGACTCTGCACCACGGCGCGCAGGTAGCCCAGATCCGCGGCAGCGCCCTTGGGGTTCCAGTCATCGTCTTCGGTCAACCGGGGCGGAGTGCCGGCGCGCAACCAGCCGCGATATCCGGCCGCAGCCAGAGTCATCGCCCAGTGGGGTACCTTCAGGGAAGAGTCCGTTAGCAGCCGGCCGCCGCCGTCAAAACGCACGCAGGTCACCGTGTCGGCGCGGACCTGTTGGGCAATCGGGTCCGCGGGGCCGGCTTCCGGGCCACCAGGCTGCGTCCCGACCACCCACTCCAGCCGCAGTCCGGGAACCGCCTTGTCGGCGCGCCCCAGGGCGGTACGATCGACGGGGACGACGATGTCGACACCGACGCCAGCCGCCACCGGCGCTACAGCGGTGAGAGCCTCTGCCTGGTGTTCGCCCATGACCGGCGCCACCGGCGCCACGCTGGCGAGCATGGCCGCCGGGTGCATGTTCATGACCGGCACGGGATCCGGACCCGCGGTGCGGTCCCGGGACCTCGATGGCGCCGTCGACCGGACCGGAGCGCCGGCCGTGGCCGCAAGGTTCGACGCGCCTGACTCCGGAGCACCGGGCGTACACCCCGGCGGGGCGCAGAAGAGGCGACGCACCCCGGCCGCGGCAGCACTGTCCAGCAGAATGCGCAGCGCATCGATCCAGGCGCCCGCATCCTGCGGCATCCCGGTCAACTCGACGCCTGCCAGGGGCAGGCCACAGGCTGCCGCCCTGTAGGCCACGGTGGCCAGCGGCGTTGAATCCTGCGGCGCCGGCGATGGCATGGAACCCGCGACCAGCGGCCAGTGGAGGGCTGCGGCCGGCGCCGATGGCTCCCGCCCGTCCACCTGGTCGGTCTGAGCCGCGGTTGCCGGCGGCGTTGAATCCGTCTGCACCGCTGCCGTGGTAGACGTTGCCTGCATCGCAACCGACTCCGCCGGATCGACGGCTGCCGTCGATAGCAGTTCCGCTGATGCCACAGCCGCCTCCACCGGCAGACGCATGATGACCGCGTCCGCGCCTAACTGCTGGGCGAAAATAAGCTCCTCATCGTATCCGTAGCGTACGGTCAGCGCCAATCGCACCCAAGCACCTCCTGCATTTGCACCAGTCCCCTCAGATAGCCAACCTGAAAAGCGAAGGAGCGATCCGCGGCCGGCGCGTCACCTACCACGCCAGGGCAATGATCGATGCGGATGACCCCGTCGAAACCGACCTCGTTCCAGGCGCGTACGGCGGCCACCATGTCGATGTCGCCCTCATCCGGAAAGACCTCGTCGAAGCGGGGAACCTGACCGCGCGGATTGCGGAAGTGGGCGAAGAAAATCTTGTTCTGGGTGCCGAAGCGCCGTATGGCATGCAACGTATCCACACCCGCCATCGTCGCTACCGTGCCCATGCAGAACCCGATGCCGTTGCAGGGGCTGGGCACGCAGTCCACCAGCCGCTGCAGAGCTTCCTCGTCCACCAGGATGCGGGCCACGCCCATGTAGTCGCGCACCGGGGCGTCGTCCGGATGCGCCGCCAGCTTGACGCCGGCCGACTCGGCCACCGGCACGACGCGCTGGAGAAACCACTCCAGATTCTCCCATACCTGTACAGCGGACAGCGGCCCGTCCGGCACATGGGGATAACGGTGCCGGCCGCGGCCCAGCCAGTCCAGACAGGCGGCGGGCATACGCGCGGCCACGGCGGCATCAAAGCGAGGATACCGGGCACCACCGCGACCGGTGGGCGAATACTCGGTGCGCAGGCCACCCAGCAGCATCCACTGGTATTGCAGGACCGGAATGCCGGCTGCGCCCACATTCTCTATGGTGCGGCATACGGCATCAAGCTGGCGTTCGCGCCCCGGCAGACCGAACATGATCTCGTCATACAGGGAGGGTGTCAAGTTCTCGATCACGCCCCATTCCAGACCATGGGCGGCAAAGCGATCACGACGTTCCTCTAGCGCCTGGCGCGGCACCACTCCGTCCACGGCTCCCGGCATACCAGAGACCACGTGCCGCAGCCCCAGCGTCTGCACCCAGGCCATGCTGTCCGGACTGTCCGAGGCAAACAAAGCAATCTTCATGATGTATCCGCGTCTTTCAATACTCCCGCTGATCCTCCGGCACATCGGCGAAGTCCTGCGGGTAATACCCGATGGCCCGACGGCCGTGCTCCAGATCGTACAGCGGCCAGTTGCTGTCCGAAACACCGAAGACCACTTCGTACTTGACCCCGGGGTGGGTCAGCGCTTGTTCGTACAGGCGGACGCAGTCCCCATGACTGAGTTGGTGTGGGTGTTCGGGCTTGTCCCGGGCAAGGTTGAAATTGCCGATGCGAATGCTGACGCATTCCATGTCGTGCTGGTGCGCATACGAGTACGCCATGGCTTCGCCGAACACCTTGCTGACCGTGTAGTGGCCCACCGGGGTGGGCACCATCTCGACCGTACGGGTGATGCTGCGAGGATAGCGGCTGAGCACGCCGGCCCGGCTGGTGAATACAACCCGCCGTACTCCGTTCTGCCGACAGGCCTCAAAGACATTGTACGTCCCGATGATGTTGCTGTTGCGCACCTCTTCCCAGCTGTAGCGACTCCCTGGCACCGCCCCTATGTGGGCGACCGCATCCATGCCTTCGGTGGCCTTGAGCATGGCATCGAAGTCGCTCAGGTCACTGATCACAGTATCATCCAAATCAGGGATGGGCACACGATCATGACCACGGAGCTGGTAGCGTCCTGTCAAGCCGCGGGCAACAGTAGAACCGATTTTGCCGGCCGCTCCGGTAATCAGGATACGCATCCGATATATCCTCCTTGAATGGGCGGATCGAAGAGATAGGGTTCGGGCACAAGGTTAAGTTGCTCAAGGTTGCCGCACAAGAGGGGGCACCCAATCGACCTCTCCGGACCAACGCGAACGGCGTCGCAGGGGCGCCGCCATCCCGCCCCTGCTCTTACAGCATGGTTTCCTGAGTCAGCACCGTACCCCGGTATCGGCTTCCTGTCGTCCCTGAAATTCACCAGTGCCGCGGTCCGCCGCCTGCCTTCCAAGCACAACAGCGGGACGCTTGTGCGGACTTGTCTTTCGTCCTACGTTGGCTGGATCCGGCGCCGCGGCCGTTGCCTTGTACGGCGGCTGGCGGCCACGGTCGACAGCGCCATCCGGCATGTTCCTCGCGGCAACCGAAAGGAAAGAACCATGACACGTTGCATCCACGCCGACCTCATCTACACCGGCACGGACGTGGTAGAGAACGCCTGGCTGCTCTTTGACGGCGCCCGCATCGCCGGCGTTACCGCTGAACCACAGGGCGAGGAGGTGGGCGAATGCGCCGTCCTCACCCCCGCCTTCATCGACGCCCACAGCCACATCGGCATGCACCGCGCCGCCGAGCCGGCCGCCGAATCCGAGTCCAACGAAAACATGGACATCCTCATGCCCTTGCCGGATGCCCTGGACTCCGTACAGCTCGACGACCCCTCGTTCCGGGATACCGTGGAGATGGGCGTGCTCTACTCCTGTGCCCTCCCCGGCAGCGGCAACCTCATCTCCGGCCGGTCCGCCGTAATTCGCCACTGGGCCCCCGACAGCACCCAGGCTCTGGTCGCCCGGGCCGGCATCAAAAGCGCCTTCGGTCATAACCCCCGCTCCACCGGCAACTGGAAGGGTGAGCGCCCCTCCTCCCGGATGGGAGTCATGGCCATCCTGCGCGCCCGGCTGGACGAGGTGCGCCAGAAGGACGCCCGGTATCGCGCCGCCCGCGGAGCCAAAAAACAGGAGATCACCTTTACCGCGGCCGAGAAAATCCTCCTCGACGTGCTCCATGGCAAGGAGCGTTTACGCGCCCACGTGCACAAAATAGACGATATCGCCACCCTCCTGCGCGTCGTCGACGAATTCAAGCTGCGGATCACCGTCGAGCACGCCATGGACGTGCACGAACCAGGCATTTTCCGCGAACTGAAGAAGCGCCGTATACCTGTCGTGTACGGCCCGCTGGACTCCTTCGCCTACAAGGTGGAGCTGCGTCACAAAAGCTGGCGCAACGTGCGCCATCTGATCGACTCCGGTGTCGACATCGGCCTGATGACGGATCACCCTGTCACGCCATCCCGGGGCCTGTTGCTGGCCACCCGCTGGTTCATGCGGCATGGCTACAGCCGCCAGCAGGCTATCGAGCTGATCACCCGCGCCAACGCCCGCGTGCTGGGTCTGGACCGGCATCTGGGCACCCTGGCCAGGGGCAAATGGGCTTCCTTCGTCTGCTGGAACGGCGACCCCTTCGACCTGACCCGGTTCCCGACCGCCGTGTATGGCGAAGGCGAACTCCTGCACCAGGAGTAACGTCCTATGCCACGGAAAATCACCGCCATCGTCCTGGGAGCCGGACACCGCGCCGTCCTCTATGCCGCTTACGCGCAGCAGCATCCGGACGAACTCCAGATCGTCGGCGTCTGCGATCTCATCGAGCAACGGCGGCGGCAGGTAGCCGAACGTTATGGCCTGAACCCGGACCGCTGCTGGGCCAGCGCCACCGAGCTGGCCGCCCTGCCGCGCCAGGCGGACGTGATCATCAACGGCACCATGGACCACCAGCATGTGCCCACCTCCCTGCCGTTGCTGGAACGCGGCTACGACATGCTGCTGGAGAAGCCCTTTGCCACTACCGAAGCAGAGATGTGGCAACTGTTGGACTGCGTCCGTCGCCGCGGCCGCAAGGTCGTCATCTGCCATGTGCTGCGCTACGCGCCTTTTTATGCGGCCATCCGGGAGCATGTCGCCGCTGGACGCATAGGCGACATCGTCAGTGTCCAGGCCGTCGAACACGTCTCCTATCATCATCAGGCGGTCGGTTTCGTGCGCGGCAAGTGGAACAAGAAGAGTTACTGCGGATCGTCCATGTTGATGGCCAAGTCGTGTCACGATCTGGATCTCATCGCCTGGATGAAGACCGGCGTGCCGGCGCGGCGCGTGGCCAGTTACGGCGCCAATTTCCAGTTCAGGCCGGAGCGCGCTCCACGGAACGCCGGTACCCGCTGCCTGGTGGACTGTCCCATCGAGGCGGACTGCCTGTACTCGGCCCGCAAGCATTACATCGATCATCCACAACGCTGGTCCTTCTATGTCTGGGACACGCTCGAGCACCTGCAGAATCCCACCATCGAAGACAAAATCGCTTCATTGAAAGGCGACAATCCGTACGGCCGTTGCGTGTGGAAATGCGACAACGACGTCGTCGATCACCAGTCCGTGGTCATCGAGTTCGCCGACAGCGCCACCGCCACCCTGAACATGATCGGCGGTACGTCCAAACCGTCGCGTTCCATCCATCTGGTAGGCACGCTCGGTGAGATCCAGGGCAACCTGGAGGACAGCGCCTTCACCATCCGCCATATCGATCCCCGTCCCGGCCACGAATATGCGGAGGAATGGGTGGATCTGAACGTGGGCGGCGACATGAGCGGTGCCTTCGGGGGTCACGGCGGCGGCGACATGCGTCTGGTCGCGGATTTCCTGCGCGTCGTGCGCGGCGAGCCCGCCTCCTTGTCCACCACCAGTCTGGAGGATTCGGTCACCGGCCACCTGATCGGCTTCCTGGCGGACCGCGCCAACGAGGAGAATCGCAGCATCGCGGTGGAATACCGCTGAGCCCGGCCGCTGTCGGCGCTGGTACGGCCCGGGCGGCGCCCGAACGAGACGCTGGCCCGCGCCGTTGCCATGACGCCGGAGAAAGACCACCCGACCGCAGCATACCACCAGCACACCACCAGGAGAACGCCATGTCCGCGCCAACCACAAACCCCGTTCCCCCGGCACCCTTTGCCCACTTCCTCCCGTACGACGAGGTCACCGCGTACGTGCGTGAACTCGCCGCCAGCCAGCCGGAGCTGTGCCGGTTGCAATCCCTGGGACCCTCCCGTGAGGGTCGGGACGTTCACCTGCTGGTACTCACCAACTTCGCCACCGGCTCGCCCGAAGACCGGCCGGCGTACCTGATCCAGGCCAACATCCATGCTTCCGAGGTAGCCGGCACGCACCTGGCCCTGCACACGGCCGCCCAACTGCTCACCACGGACTGCGCCCTGCTCGAGAGCCTCACCTTCTACATCGTCCCCCGTCTCAACCCGGACGGGGCGGAGTTCGCCGTCACCACCGGCGGCGCCATACGCAGTCGCACGGACACTTCGGAAGTGGTAGCCAACTCGCTGTATCCGGAGGATGTCAACGACGATGGCCTTGTCCTTTCCATGCGCCAGGAGCATCCGGACGGCGCCTTTGTCGTGGATCCGGAGGACCCGCGCCTGCTCATCCGTCGCCGCGCCGATTCGACCGGACCGTTCTACCGGGTGCTGCCCGAAGGCCGCATTCACCACTGGGACGGCGGCGATGCCATCCGTGTCGGCGGCCGCAGGCTGGACTGGAACCGCAACTGGTCCTACGACTGGCGTCCCGAGCCGGAGCAACCCGGAGCCGGGGACTTCCCGTTCTCCGAGCCGGAGATGCGCGCCCTAGGCGAATTCCTCCACAGCCATGCCAACCTCTTTGGCATCCTGGGCTACCACACCGGCCCAGCGGCGGTGTTGCGCCCGCCCTCCACCGGCAGCGACGCCGACCTGCCGGAAAGCGACGTGCGCATGCTGGAGGAACTGGCCCGTTTCGGCTCCAAGGCCACCGGATTCCCGGTGGTGCCCGTGGTCAAATACCATCGCTCCTGGCAGCGGGACATCAACCTGCGCGGCCATTTTCACAATTTCGGCTACCATCATCTGGGCCTTCACGCCTTCGAGTTCGAACTCGGCACCGCGCGTGACAGCGCTGGCCTGGACACCGAGGCGCAGTTCGGCGTTTTCAGCGAAGAGGAAGCGGAAGCGCAGATGCGCCAGGTGATGCAATGGTGGGACCAGGAAGGCGGCGATCACCCGTTGTACGTACCCTGGACCGCATGCCAGCATCCGCAACTGGGAGCCGTGGAGATCGGCGGGTTTCTTTCCTACGGCCTGGCGAACCAGACGCAAGCCCGCCTTCAGGAGATCGCCAGAGGCACCCATGCCTTCACGTTGGAACATGTCCGCCGCCACCCGAGCGTGGTGGTGGAGGACGTCCGTGCCCAGAACTTCGGCGGCGGCATCTGGCGGGTGCGGGCCCGCGTGGCCAATCGTGGTGAATTTCCCACGCACATCACGGCTCAGGGCGCGAGATTGCGACGCCTGCGGCCCGTGCGGGTGGAGTTCCGTGCGGCCGGCGAGCTGCTGTCCCGGCAGGGGCACTACGAACTCGGTCATCTGAGCGGCGTTACCGGCTCGCGGGATCTGGAATGGTTCGTGCGGGCCGACGGCAAGGAGAAAGTGCTGGGCCAGGTGCAGGTGTTCGGCGGGGCCGGCGG
>SLHA01000108.1 GCA_007136405.1 Candidatus Latescibacterota bacterium | reverse complement strand
CTATCCATCGAGTAGGGTTAAACTGGGCGACAAAGCGGCGCGCCAACCCGTTCGCGGTTCCGGTAAGGGCGTCCGCGCCTCGGTACGGGCGCGATGGCCTCCGTGTCGCTCTCGGTGCTCACGCTGATGGGTCGGACAGGACACTATAGAACCCTCCCAGGCAGAGCCCCGGTGTGTTCGCCTGCCTGTATCACCGGCTGTCCATTGCATAGGACCCAGGAGATACCCGTGGCATACTGGTGCGGGGCGTCGAAGGTGGCCTGATCGAGGACGCGATCGGCGTCGAAGAGAACCAGGTCCGCCATGGCACCGACGCGGATTGCGCCTCTGTCGCGCAGACCCATGTGGGTGGCGGGCAGCGACGTCATCTTGCGCACGGCATCCGCCAGCGACAGAACGCCGTCCTGGCGGCAATACCGGCCCAGCACCCGGGCGAAGGTGCCATAACTGCGGGGGTGCGACTGGCGACGGCCCAGGAGGCCATGGGGGGACAGGGCGCCGGCATCACTGCCGATGGCGACAAACGGCAACCTCATGAGACGTTTGACCACCTCCTCGGACTGGCTGAACCAGACGCACGATACCTGGCATTGCGTTTCTATGAGCAGATCCAGCACGGCGTCCAACTCGCTGCCGCCCGCGGACGCGGCCAATGCCGCCACGGTCTGTCCCTGCAGTTCGGGACGTGCCGGGCAGGAACTGATCATGATTCCGGTGCCGTCACGAACACCGCTGCGGTTTTCCCATGCGGCCCGGTTCGCCTCCAGATCCTGGTGCAGTTGCCGCCGGCAGGCCGGGTCACGCAGGCGCGCGGCGATGCCGGCGCCGCCTCCGGACTGGGCCCAGTACGGCAACATGGAGGCCAGCCAGGTGGAACTGGCGTGGTACGGGTACTGGTCGCAGATGAGCTGGACACCTTGTGTCCGCGTCTGTTCCAGCAGATCGACGAGGGCGTCCGCCTTGTCCCAATTGCGATAGCCCGATGCCTTGACATGCGCGATCTCGACCGGCAGCTGCGCCTGGCGGCCGATCTCAGCGGCCTCCTGAACCGCATCCAGCAGGCCGTCGCTTTCGCTGCGGATATGACTGGTGTAAAAGCCGCCCCGGCGCGCGGCCACCCGCGCCAGCGCGACGACTTCCGGGGTCCGTGCATAAGCGCCCGGAGGGTAGTACAGACCGGTCGATAGGCCGCGAGCGCCTTCGTCCATGGCTTGTTCGACGCAGCGTTCCATGGCGCTCAGCTGGTCCGTATCCGGCTGTTCGTCTCCGGCTCCCATGACGGCTGCGCGCACGGTGTTGTGTCCCACCTGGGGCACCACGTTGACGGCGGTGCCCGTGGCGCTCAGCCGTTCCAGGTAGGCGCCGAAGCTGCGCCAACCGACGTCCAGCTCGAGCAGCTCGGCATTTCTCCGGACTCCCGCCAGCGCGTCGCCGGTCAGCGGCGCGCAGGAACTGCCGCAGTTGCCGATGACCTCCGTGGTCACGCCCTGCCGGACTTTGCTCTGGGCCAGGGGGTCCGCCAGCAACGGCAGGTCCGAGTGCGTGTGGGCGTCGATGAATCCGGGCGCCGCGCACAGGCCGGTTGCATCGATCACCCGGGCGGCCTGCGCCTGCGGCGGTGGGCCGATGGCAGCGATGCGATCCTTGCTGGTGGCGATGTCGGCTCGATACGGAGGTCCCCCCAGGCCGTCCACGATTCGGGCGCCCTGGATCAGCAGATCATACACGAGACAGTCCTCCCTGGCCCCATGGGCCGCGTCATGGGCCGTGGCGAAGCCGGAGTTCGGTGCGCACCTGCATGAGCAGCTCACCGGCACGGTTGAGTCCCGTTCCGTCGCGTCCACGGGCCCAGTATGGATCATCCTCGGCGTCCTCCACCAGTTCACGGTCGCCCGTGGCGAGCAGCAGGGCCGCCAGATCGGGGTCGCTGAACTTGGCGCGCAGGGCGCGCTGCATGACCTCTTCCTTGATCTGTTCCCAGTCATGGCGCAGTGGGTACTGGCGGGTCTGGCCCAGCGATTTGGCTGCTTGCGGAGTGACCGCCCTGCGAATGGTCTCCTGGTGCGGGTGACCCGGGAATTTCTGGGCCTGGAAATAGTGTTCGACCGTCTTCCAGAACGTTCCATCCAGCATGAAGCCATGCGGCGAAAAGTTACAGAATTCGAAGCCGGCCTGGTCTGGGGCGAAATAGCGGATCGGGGTGTCAGGATTCACGGTTCTGCCGTTCTCCGGAGTGGGTTACATGGTGCAGGAGTATAGACCCGCAGCGCGGCCGCATCAAGGCACGAGGCCGCCGATGCGCTTGAAGGTGCCTCGATGACGAAATATATTGCCTGAGGAGCCGCCCTGTTGCTGAGGGAGGGGCGGCCCCGGAACCACTTACCTCATACGGAGGGCCATCATGGGCGCCGCATTGGATTACGGGGTACAGAGTTATTGCTTCCGCAACTTCAAAGACAACACGGAAGTGGCGGCAAAAGTACGGGAGATCGGCCTGGACAAGATCGAAGTGTGCGGGGTGCACGCGGATTTCGACGATCCAGCTGCCTGGAAAGACGTTGTCAATCAATATGCCGATAATGGTGTCGCGGTCGTCTCGATCGGCGTGCAGACATTCACCGGCGAAGACAAGGAGAAAGCCTGGTTCGAGTGCGCCGCCCTCGCCGGCGCCGGTCACATCTCCTGCCACTTCACGCTTGATACCTACACGCGCGCTATCCCCAGGGTCCGGACCTGGTGCCGCGAGTTCGACATGCGTGTGGGTATCCATTGTCATGGTGGTTATTCGTTCGGCGGGCAGCCGGGGGTGCTCAAGCACCTCATCGGCCTCGGCGGGCCGGAGATCGGCCTGTGCCTGGACACGGCCTGGGCCATGCAGATCGGCCCCCGGCAGGGCAATCCGGTGCAGTGGGCCAGCGACTTCGCCGGCCAGGTGTACAGCGTGCATTACAAGGATTTCGTCTTCGGCCGGGATGGTATGTGGGAAGATGTGGTCGTGGGCACGGGGAACCTGGATCTGCGCGCTCTGGTGGACGCGCTGGAAGAACATGGCTTCGACGGCATGGCCGTAATCGAGTACGAGGCGGATCCGGAAAATCCGGTCCCGGCCCTGAAGAAATGCGTCGAAACCATGCGCAACACGGTCGGTTGACCGCTGGTCGCCGCCGGTCCGGCTATCAGCATCTCGCGTTCCGGCCGCCCGGCTATCAGCATCTCGCGTTCCAGCGGCCCGGCTATCAGCAGCTCGCGTTCCGGCCGCCCAGCTGCCGGCACCTAACGATCGTGCCCGATATATCGTGAGTGTGCGGAGTCTACTTGCGCGACATGCCGCGGGTATAGACCTTGCCGCGAATGATCTTGTGGGCTGGACCGCCGCCCATGGTCACTGCGCGGGCGAACTCCTGGCCGCATTGGGGACAACGCAGGTCTCCGGCGGTACGATCTTCGGTGATGCGCTCCGGCCGGCATTTGACCAGACCGCCGCGCCCACCTTTGCGGTACCGGTACAACAGCGACCGGCAACGGGCGCAGTGTATGGATATGGTGCGAAGCTCAGCGGACATGGCCGGTTGGGCGGGGTGGGTTCCGACGCAGTACCTGCCGCAGCAGGTCGGGACGGTCGGTCATGATGCCATCCACGCCCAGATCCAGCAGCTCGACCATCGCCTGGTCGTCATTGATGGTCCACACTTCCACCGGAAGACCGCGGGCCCGCGCCTTGCGGACGAACCGCGGCGTGATCAGCTGCAGGCTCCGGGCGCGCATGGGCATCTGGAGAACGTTGAAGGCGGGGGAGTACAGTTTACTCAAGCCTATGGCGTGCAGGAGCCAGTACACGGTGGCTTCGCGGCTGCTTGCCGATGTGGCCACCTCCGGACAGGCTGCCCGAAAGGCACGCAGGGCACTGTAATGAAAGGAAGCGACGACCACGCTTTCCGCCGTGCCGCAGGCGCGCAGGGCGGAACACAGGTCGCGGGCTACGACGGCATCCGAAGGTTTCAGTTCCACCACCATGCGCTGCTCCGGAAAGGCCTCGAACACTTCCTGCAGGGTGGGTATACGGATTCCCCGGCCCCGGTACGGATACGAGCCGCTGGCGTCACGCCAGTGATAACCCGCATCCAGCTCCTGCAGCTGGGCCAGGGTCAGCGAATCCACCGCGCCTGAACCATCCGTCGTGCGGTCCACGCTGAAGTCATGGATGACGACCAGGCGGGCATCGGCGGTGTGGTGCACGTCCATCTCCAGAATATCCGCACCCGCTTCCAGGCCCCGGCGAAACGCCGGCAGGGTGTTTTCCGGGGCCAGATCGGCGCCACCGCGGTGGGCGATGTTCCTGAACTCGTCGTAGACGATGGCAGGATGCGGGTCGACTTTCCTGACGGGCAGCAGGAACACGCCAAGTACCAAGATCAGTACGAGGACTGTGGCCAGCGCGATGATTCTGAGCAGCATACCGTTCTCCCGGACTGAACTGGACGAACCAGATCTGCTCTGCGGTCGCCGTACCGCATATTCTAGTCATGGCACGAGGCCGGCGCCACTGCACCGGCCGGTATCCATGCGCCGGACTGCAACCGTGCGCCGGGCGGCGCCACTGCACCGGCCGGGCCAGGGTATGCTCAGTTCCCAGGCTCCGGTCAGGGCACCAGCGGGTCGCCGGGCGGCGCCGGCAGGGGAGGACGGTCCCGGTCTGACACCGGCGTTTTCGATCGGCTGCCGAAAACGTAGCGCGAAGCCAGGGCAGCGAGCACCACGCTGCCACCGAGCACCGTCCAGCGGGAGGGAACCTCGCCCACCGCCAGAGCTACCCATACCGGATTGAGCAGCGGTTCCAGCAACGCGATGAGTGAAGCTTCCATGGCACGAACCTGACGCACGGCCGTGCTGAACATCACATAGGGAACCCCGAGCTGGAAAACACCCATGATTACCATGAGTACGAAATCGCGCCGGTCCAGTATGAGATCCTGCCATACCCACGGCAGCAGCAGGAAAGCGACGACGGCGTTGTTGAAGAAGGTCACCCACACCGGATCACGAGCGTGGTCGCGCCGCAGGATCAGGATGACCATGGCGAAGGCCATGCCGCTGCCGACGCCGTACCCGATTCCCTGCCAGTCTGCACTGCCGGCACCGGCCATGATGCAGCCGACGCCGAGCATGGCCAGGATCAGGGCGATCCAGTCCCGCTGACCGGGACGCTCACCAAGCAGCGGGATGCCAATCACGAACACGTAGAAAGGCGCCGTGTAATGCAGGATGATCGCATTGGCCGCCGTGGTTCCCTTGGTGGCCAACACCAGCAGCACAACCGTTGCGGCGTAAGCCGCAGCCGCCTCCAGACTGGACCGGTCCGGCCGGCGCCGTCGGCGCCAGGCCCACGGTAGCAGAAAGACCGCGGCCACGGCGCTGCGATAGAACGCGATGGTCAGCGCGCCCATGACCACCGATTTGATGATCACCCCGTTCAGACTCCACCCGAGCGCAGCACCCACCAGCAACACATAACTCCACCAGGCAGCGGGCGCCATCAGCTCCACCGTCGGCGGGCGGCAAACGGCCCGCCGGCCACCGTGCCCTGAGGCGGTGACAACCAGGCCGGTTTGACCGTCCAGGTCTGCAGGCGGGCGTGCTCGGCCAGAGCCTCGCAGGAGAAGTCCAGCGGCATGGCCCAGTGATCGCCGATACATTCCCGCACCCAGGCATCCAGGTCGCGGGCGAGGCGCGGGTAGCGCGGCGCGGCGCCTACGGAAAGATGTTCGTACCTGTCGTACCGGGCCAGGGCCAGGTAGGCCCGCGCCACCAGCAACGCCAGTTGCCCGAGGCCCAACCGGCCGGATTCCAGGGCAAGATTGGCAGGCAGGTCGCCTTCCGTGACCACGTGGTCCATCAACCCGCGACAGGCTGTGACCAGTTGAGCGCCCGTGATCTCGGCCATCTCCGGCGCGATGATCGGGCGGCTGACGGGCCCGAGCACCGTCTGGCGTGGCAGTCCCTCGGGCAGGTCGCCGTGGCGGTCGGCGCAGACCAGGCTCTCGGCCATGGCGCAGACCAGCTCCGCCGGCGAGTATACCTGGTGCAGGGCGATCTGTCCGCTGTGGGTCAGCTCCTGTGCGTAGTGGACCAGATGGTCGCGTCCGATCGTGTCCGGCTGGGTGCCGAACAGGTCGGCGGCGGCGTCGATACCGACTACCTGGATGTCCGGGTGTTCGCTCAGGAAGGCGCACAGCCGGCGGAAATTGGCCCGGGCCCGCTCGGCTTCGGCGGCTGGTTTGGTGCGGTACAACCAGCCCAGCTCGCGTGGGGTGCGGGCCCGTCCCGTGGTCAACGTGTAGTGTTCCAGCCACTCCCTGGCCATCACCTGGACGGGATGGCAGCCGAACACGCAGATCCATTCGTCGCCGGCCTCCAGGCGTGCGTCGACGAAGCGGCGCAGGCCGTCCAGGCGCTCGGCGAACACCTCATCCCGGCTGAAGATGCGGTCGAAACCCTCATAGGTGCTGGGACCGGCACTGGGGAACGTCAGTGTGTTGGCATACCAAAGCGGCTGGCTGGATCCGGGTATCTGGTTGATCATATACATGTAGGGCAGGTTGCGTTCACCGGCCACGGCGACGTGCTGCGGCGCAAAATAACAGTTGTGCCGGGAAAAACCCACCGGCTCGCGCCCGAATGCCCGCACGTGTCTTGCGGTGACCCAGTCCTCGTATTCGCGGACCGCCTGCATGCCGTCGTACCATCCTCTGCCCTCCACGACCTGCGGCAGCAAGGGCAGACGGTTGCCCTGCTGGTGCGAAGCGATGGCGTGCGGTTTCAAGCTCTCCAGCACGTCCTGTCGGTTGCGCTCCAGCAGTTGTTCCGCCTTTTCGCCCATGACGAAGAAGGTGCCGGTCAACCCTTCTTCGGTCATGATCCCGGCCAGCCAGCCTGGAATGTCGTCGATACCTGCCGCCGGCGGGTAATACGTGTCCTCGGTATCGAACACCAGCAACGCGTACATGACTCGTTCTCCTGTTGGGTGCCGCTGCGACGCGGCGACGGCCGCCTTGATGGTATCGGCGTGGTGCGCCGATGCGTGGGTCATTATCCACGGAACTGATGCCGATGGATGATCTCCTCCTGGGTGGCGGCGGACAACGTGGTGAAACGGGCCGAGTAACCGGCCACGCGCACTAGCAGATCCCGATGCTCCTGCGGCTGGGCCTGGGCGCGGCGCAGATCCTCCACGGACACGACGTTGCCCTGAAAGATGTGGCCGCCGCGGCCGGTGAACGTGGTCAACAGAGGCCGGATCACCTGCGGGCGGGCCCACTGCGGATCCAGATCCCACATCATGGCGCCGCCGCCGTTGACCCGATCCAGTGACAGGCGCGTAGCGGAGCGTATGGCTCCGGTAATGCCGCTGCTGGCGCTGCCGGACTGAGGCGACAGGCCATGGGCCAGCGGTCGCCCGGCGCGGCGGCCGTCTGGCGTGGCCCCGGTCTGTTCGCCGTAACTGACTACCCAGGTGAAGCCCAGGATGATGGGTAGCACGGTGCCGCCGTACGGGGTCCGGTGACCGCTCAGTTGCCCGGTGAACGTCCGCAACACCCGGTCCGTCATCGCATCCGCGGGCGGATGGTCGGCACCGTATTTGGGTAACGCCCGCACGTGGCTCTGCAGGGCTTCGTATCCCCGGAAATCCGCTCGCAGGGCATCCAGCATCTGGGCGCCGCTATATCGCTGCTCCACGAACACAACCTGATCAAGGGCGAAGAGACTGTCGCCCACATTGGGAATGCCCACACCGCTGCCGCCGTAGTGGGTGTAGCGCGCCCCGCCGGCGTTCAAGTTGCGGCCACGTTCCAGACAGTCGTGCACCATGCTGGACAGCAGATAAGATGGACGGTACTGGGCATAACCCTCCAGATAGAGGTCCAGCCGCCGGAACAGAAGCCCCAGTTGGCGCTGGAGTTCGGCGTTGAAATCAGCATACAGCGCTTCGAAACTGTCGTAATCCGCCAGGGTGCGCCGGTGATCGATGAGGCGTTCTCCCGTCTGCAGCAGACAACCGCCGTTGAGGATCAGCTCCAGCGTGCGCGACACGTTGTGCGCGAAAGCGAACAGGAGATCGCAGTTGCAGCCCTGCGCCGACACCTCCATGCAGCCACCCGCGGTCCAGTGGCGGGCGTCTTCCAGGGCCACCCCGGCGCCGTGCAGGGCGCGGATCACGGCGTCGTCGCCGTATACCTGGGCGCGGTTGCCGCCGTCCACCAGATAGCGCACGGCGAGATCCACGAAGTCCGCGGGAGCGTCGTCCGGCAGGCGCACGTATACCGAGGGGTGGGTCTGCGGCAAGTCGCGGATGATCTCGATACACAGATACGACAGGGGGTTGATGGCCAACCGTCCATCCGGGTGACGGCCTCCCACCGGCAGGGCTTCCACCCAGCCGTCCGCCGGGGCAATGCGTTCGTGCAGCTTGACGAAGAGCTCGGTGATCAGTTCGCGGGCGCTGTCCAGGGTCTCCCGGCCGCAGCGCAGGTCACTTTCCAGATAGGGCCACAGATAGTAATCCAGGCGGCCGGGACCATTGCCGCCGAACGGATTCTCGAACATCACGGCCAGGTGCTGGAACCAGAAGGCCTGCACCGCCTCCCGGAACGTGGTGGCCGGCTGCCGCGGCACGCGGTCGCAGATCAGCGCCAGAGCGCGGAGTTCAGCGGCGCGGTGTGGCTCCGTCTCCCGCCGCAGCTGCCGCTCTGCCTCCTCCGCATGGCGCCGCGTCCACCGCACCAGCGCTTGCAGGACGATGTCCACACCCTGGAAAAAGCCCTGCGCCACCGGGTCGCCGGAGTGCGCCCGAGCCTGGCGGCGACCATAAGCCAGCATGCCGTCCACGCCCAGCTCCAGCAGCCGTCCCCAGTCCCAGCCGATGTGGCCCGGAAACCCTCCGGGAGTGAAGTGGCGGGCATAGGCCACGGCCTCTGGAACGGCTGCGCCGATGCGTCGCTCCGTAACCGGTACCACCGCGAACTCATCCCAGCCGGGGTGCGCCGGGCTGCCGTTGCGTTCGGGACACCCTGCCCCGGGACAGGCCTGGTAGATCTGACCGGCCAGGCGGGTCAGCGGATGGATGTAGACCGGTTCGTGCTCCAGGGCGTAGGCGCAGGCGCGGGCCTGCCGTTCGGCCAGGGGGAGGTCCGGGTACAGCTCGAAGAACGCGTACGACCAGTTCTCTTCCTTGGGGCTGTGCTGTGGGCTTTCGCCCCGTGCGGTGGCCGCCGCGATGAAGGCCTGAAGGCGTTCGTTCATGGACTTTCCTCAGTCAAAATATGGCGCTTGACGGGAATGGCGTCTCACAGGTATGGCGCTTCACAGGTATGGCGCTTCACAGGTATGGCGCTTCACAAGTATGGCGCCTCATAGCTATGACGCTTCAGAGTATGGCGCTTCAAAGTATAGCACCCGCCGGGAATGATGCAGCACGAATAAGGTGTCTGACGAGAATGACGCCGCCCGAGTGTAGCTCCTCACCAGTATACCAATATGCCGTTTCCCGTATGCCCATATGCCGTTTCCGGCGCGCATGGTCGGGTGCTGCGGCAAGAGTGGTGTTCCGGGCGCATGCATCGCTGGCACCGGGTGATACCGACGCCGGCGCTACACCGCGTTCACGCCACGGCACAGGCGGACGGGCAACATGGTCAACAAGGCCGGAAGCCTGGGCACCGGCATGCTTCACGGTGTGCCCAGATGCCGGCCGAAGAAGGCTTCGGACCGATTGCCGCCCCAGCCGTGTTCGCCGGTATGCAGGTCCAGTTCCAGGTTCTGCGCCGCACCCGCGGCGGTGTAGATGCGTTCCACCTGGCGATAGCACTGCAGGGCCGTGTCCACTTTGAAGCAGGTGTCGTGCACGCCGATGCCGATCAACAGCGGACGAGGCGCCAGCAGGCCCTGCAGATCCGGCAGATCCACGAGGGCGAACAGACCGGGCGCCACCTGCATGCCGCAGTAGTTGATGTCGCGGATGCCGAAAGCGGCCCACAGATCGCTGTAGCAGATGATCTCCGCGGCCTTGAACCGGTCGTCGCACAGGGCCATCCACAGGGTCATGGTGCCGCCGCCGCTCAACCCCATCACACCCAGCCGTTCACGATCCACGAACGGCAGGTCGCCCACCACGTCCGTGGCCGCTTTGCCATGGGCGACGTTGATCGACAGTGAGGTCATGCCGAGCATGGTGGCATGCAGGTAATAGAGGTTGCACCAGTCACGGCCGGCCTGGGGACGATGGTTGGGTTTGTTGTTATCGTTGCGTTCGCCAAATCCCATCCAGTCGATGGCGTAGGTCACGAATCCCTTCTGCGCCATGATCAGGCCGTAGTTGTACCGGTGGGCGGCGATATTCTGCGCCAGTTCCGGGCTGGAAGCATTGCCCATCACCGGTTCCTTGCCGTAAGGTCCATGTCCGTGGGCGCAGAGGATGGCGGGGCGTCGATCTCCGGGCGTCAGCGTGGCCGGCCGGTTGACCAGCAGGGTCGCGGACAAATGCTCCTGCACGTCGATGATCCACCGTTGCCGGACAAGACCGTGTTCTTCCCATTCCGTGAGGAGCTCGGGGTTCGGCGGGGCGGTTGGTGGCGGATGGCCCAAAGTAGCCAGAACGCGGGGCAGGGTGGCGCCTTTCCAGCCGTCGAACTCCGCAGCTCCGCTGCCGCCAAAGGCGCACTCCGGACGGTGCTGTGCGACCAGATCCATGAACATGCGCTGCGGGCTGAGATTGCGTATCGTCATGGGAGTTCCTCTGAGATATGTCGTGGGGTGGCGCAGAAGCCATAGGGCATACACGGATGCATCGAGCTACGGCGCGCGGATTGAGGCCATCAGGACCGGATGTCCTCGCAAGATATGGCATGGGCCGGCGTCAGACCAGGGTGATCGGGGACGCGGCCGCATCCGCGTCTGGCGGCGTGCCCTCAGCCAGCACCTTGACACCCGTCTTGGGGCGGTCTAGATTGCCTGCAGATCGTCTATTGAAGTCTTGTATTCGCAGCCGGACCACTGCCCTTGAATACACGGATGCGGCCCGGAGTTTTCCAACGGTCTGCCGTGAACCTATTGTCGCTGTTGTCGCTTCTCGGTGCGTGCATCTGGACAAGCTGTCAGACGGGGGATCTGGATGTCCGGAGTCAGCATCTGGCAGCGGGGGTGTGGCATCATCAGATTCATGCTTCCAGGGGGCCCTGGCGTTTGAACGTGCTGGAGGTCGATCTGCCGGCGGCCTGGCAGAACGGTCTACGATTGCGTACGGCAACGGATCCGGATGGGCGCCCCGCCCGGATCAGCGCCATGGCGCCTGAGGCGCTGGCAGCGGTCAACGGGGATTTCTACGTGTTCGACGGCCCTCGGGTGAGAGGGCTGGGCCTGGAGATCCGTGACGGCTGCCTGCAGCAACCTCCGAACGACCGTTCCGCTTTCGCGGTCAGTGACCAGGGAAAACCGTACATTGCCCGTTTCGGTCTACGCGCCGGGCTGCTCACCCCAGGGGGCGCGGACCTGGTCATTGCCGGATTCGGGCGTTCTCCACGGGCGCACGAACTCATTCTCTACGATGCCTGTACCGCTGTGCGGGGAGACTCCATCCGCGCCGAAGTCGGCTATCTGCTGCAGGCTCTGTCTACCGCTCTCGTCATCAATGACACCGTTTCCGCCCGGGTTCAGCAACTGCGGCGTCAGGCCTGGCCCTTGTTACTGGCACCCGGTCAGTGGGTGGTCGCTGCAGGGGACCGTCAGCTGACCGACGATCGCTTTGCCCCCGGGGACACGGTGGGCGTGTACATGCAGCTTCAGCCTGAACCCGAAGACAGCGTTGAGGTCGTGCCTTACACGGCGGCCATTGGCGGTGGACCGCGCATCGTGCGCCATGGTGGGGTCTCGGTTGAATACGCTCGAGAAAGCTTCAGCCGGTTTTTCGCCGAAGAGCGGCACCCACGCACGGCCGTTGGTCATTCTCATGATGGCCGCTGGCTGTACCTGGTTACGGTAGATGGCCGGCAGCCAGGATACAGTGTCGGGATGACTCTGGCCGAACTGGCGTCTTTCATGAACTCGCGGCTGGCGGATTTCACCGAATCCGCGACCAATGCTTATCAAGCCATGAACCTGGATGGCGGAGGATCCACGACTATGGTCATCGATCGGCAGGTGGTCAACAGCCCCTCGGAACAGACGGGCGAACGCCCGGTGGCCAATGCCTTGGTGCTGCTGCGGCCAACGGCACGGCAGTGAGCCTGCTGCGCTTCGAGGCTACGGCCCTGCGCCGGCTGGCTGCCGAGTTGTTCATCCGGAGCGGCGTGCCGCCGGCAGAAGCCCAACTGGTCGCGGACCATCTGGTGGAATCCGGCCTGACCGGCCACGACACGCACAGCTTGCTGCGCCTGCCCCAGTACCTCGATATGGTCAGGCAAGGTGTGGTGCAGCCCGGTGCGGATCTGCAGGTTTTGGTCGATCACGGCCGGGTCATCAGACTCAGCGGCAACTGGAACTTCGGCCCGGTGACCGCCACGGCCGCCATGGAACTGGCGGTGGAGCGAACCCGTGCCGCGGCGTTCACCGTGGTGGCGGTGAAAGACTGCAACCACGTAGCCCGCCTGGGCCGCTTCGCCAGCCTGGCTGCCGCGGCGCGCATGATCGGGATCGTGGCTGCCAACGGGCACGGTGGAGATCTGGCGGTCACGCCCTGCGGCGGCACCCAACGGTGTCTGCCCACCAACCCGCTCAGCGTTGCCGTGCCTACGGATCAGGAGTGGCCCGTGGTGCTGGATATGACGACCAGCGCCGTCTCGGGAGGGCTGTTGCGTCTGCGGCGCAATCTGGGACAACCGGCTCCGGAACACACCATCGTGGATGCTGCGGGCCGCGTTATCACGGAGGTGGAGCGTTATTACGGACCGCCGGCTGGCAGTCTGTTGCCGCTGGGCAGCCCTGGGGACGGACACAAGGGCTTCGGCCTGGGCCTGATGCTCGACATTTTGGCCGGCGCGTTATCCGGAGCCGGTTGCAGTGGACCGGCACCGGAACGCAGCGGTAATGCCCTTTTTCTGGCGGTGTTGCGCGTGGAAGCGTTCACCTCCTGGGAAGAGTTCATGGCGGAAGTAGGAGGGGTGATTCAGCGGCTCAAGGCCTGTCCTCCGGCACCGGGCAGCGCCGGAGTGAGCCTCCCCGGAGAGCATGGTCACAGCATCAGGTGCGATCGCAGCGAACGGGGCATACCCGTGGATCCGGCCGCGTGGCAGCAGATCGTGGCGGCGGCAGCGGCATTACAGGTGGCGGTGCCGCCGCCGCTGGGCGCCTGAGGGCGCCACTCAACCGGATCAGGGCGCCAAGGAGGAGAAGATGCAGAAAGTGGGAGTGATTGGACTCGGTCCTATCGGTAACCAGCATGCAACGCTCTACAGCCAGATGGAACAGGCCGAACTGGTCGGGGTGTGCGACCGCGACACCGATCGCGCCGATGCCGCCAGTGCACGGCTCAAGGTGCCGGCATTCTACAGCGTGAAGGCGATGCTGGACCAGGTCCCGCTGACGATGGTCAGTGTGGCCACGGGTGGCGTCGAATACGGCAGCGATCATTACGAACCTGTCATGCAGGCGCTGGACGCCGGGCTGCACGTTCTCTGCGAGAAGCCGATCTGCAACCAGATCGAACCCGCCGAGGAAATGGTGCGCAAAGCGAGGGAGAAGCGCTTGTGTTTCGGCATCAATCTGAACCACCGCTTCACGCCCGCGGCCAGGCTGGCCCGCCAATGGGTGGATGAGGGGCTGATCGGACACCAGCTGTTCATGAATATGAGTATGTGGATCAAGAATCCAAGAGAGAGTTCGCCCTGGTTCCAGATCAAGGCACTGCACCCGCATACCGTGGACATCATGCGATATTTCTGCGGCGACGTGGAATCGGTGCAGTGCTTCGCCACCAAGGCGCCGGGACGCGGCATCTGGTCCACGGCCCAGTTCAACATGCGGTTCGTGAACGGTTGTCTGGGGCATCTGACCGGATCCTACGACATCGAGCGCGGCCATCCGATGGAACGATGCGAACTGGCCGGGCTCAAGGGCCGGCTGGTGTTGGAGGACATGTGGCGTGAGCTGACGTTGTATCCTGCCGGTCAACTGGAAAAACGGGTATATACCAATCCGCTCTTCGGCGGATACCGGGATTTTTCCGACACTTTTTACGATCGTCTGAGTACGTTCGTGCGGCAGCTGGAAGCCGGCGCCGGGCCGGAAGACATCGATGGGTCGGGGGAGGACGGCCTGCGGGCCCAGAAAGTGCTGGCAGCGGCTATACGCTCCGTTCAGAACCAGAGCGTGGAGGCGGTGCTGTAGCGGGGGGCATCACTCGGTACGGGCGCGGACAATGTGGATATTGGCCTCCAGCAAGGCGCCCAGGCGGGAGGCCTGCTCCTGCTTGGCGCTGAACTCCAGCAGCATCTGGTTATCCCGCTCCCGCACACCCTGCAGCAGCAGGTCGTAGGCCTCGATCCAGAGCTCCAGGAAGGCCAGCAATTGCTGGTGGACGGACTCGTACCCGGCATCCGGCTGCAGCTGGCGGGAACGGTGCAGCAACCCCGCCAGAGCGGGGCGGAAGCGGTCACGTACCGGCGGAACGATTTCGTGCGCCATCAGCGTATCGGAGTGGACGACGGCGTTGATCTCGTCCTGCAGGATCCGCAGCTGCCGCAGGATGCTCCGGAGTTCGTCATCGTACGAGACCGTTGCAGGGTCTCGATCCAGGGAGTCTGACGCATCGATGCCCGGGTCCTGGAGTTGGGCCTCGTCCGAGACCGTTTCCGGGGTGGTCTCCGGGGCAGACTCGTCCACCTGGCCGCAGGCGACCGTCCCCAGCAACGCGATCACCAGCACCCACAGCGCTACTCGGTTCATACAGGCCAATCTGCTCATACAGGCTAATCTGCCTCTCTGCGTGCCATCCAGACGAAACGCTGCCGATTCCCGGCTGCGGCCACGCTGCAGCCAGCTACTTGGAAACGACGCCGCTGCGTCTCTCCGAGGTGCGGGCCGACTCACGGCCGGGGGGTTGCTTGACACCACGTATGTCACTCCGTGGGTGTCACTCCGTGCGGCACAACGATCCGGCCCGGATGTCTATCGTTCCGCATCGGTAACGGTAAAATCATAACGATTCAACCCTTTTTCAACAACATTTCGCCGGGTAACAGGAACCCTGTGGGTGTGCGGAGCATCTGCGCCTTCGAGCCCTGAGATGCCGGTGGTTTACAGTATCACCCTGGCATGCTATACTACCGGCGCACTGTACGACCGGACTAGCGGCGCACTGTAAACCCGGTTCCGGTCCGTAAAACCGTGATCGCCGCCAGCTTGTACGGGTGGCATCGTCCGACCAGGTTGCACATCGCGGCGCCGTCTCTACGGGTACGAAAGGAACTCATGGCAGACAACAAGTCAGGCATCAAATCCAACCTTCGTGAATACGTCTCGGCCATACTGACGGCGGTCGCACTGGCTCTGGTGATCCGTACCGGCGTGGTCCAGGCTTTCTACATTCCTTCCGGCTCCATGGAAGACACGCTGCTGGTGGGCGATTACCTGCTGGCCAACAAGTTCGTGTACGGCGCTCCGGTCGAGATCCCCTTTACCACACGCCACCTGTTTCGGCTGCCGGCTTTGAGCGAGCCGCAGCCTGGGGATATCGTCATTTTCCGGTCCCCGGTGGAACCGGGCAAAGACCTGATCAAGCGCTGTGTGGCCGTCGGGGGGCAGGAGGTGGAAATCGTCGACAAGGTGCTGTACGTGGACGGTGAGCGGATGGGAGATCCTCCACAGGCCAAGTACACGGATCCCAGGACGTATACGGGGCAGATGAACCCGCGGGACAACTTCGGTCCTTATGTGGTGCCGGACGATCATTTCTTCATGATGGGCGACAACCGCGACAACAGTGCGGACAGCCGGTACTGGCGTTCCGTGCACCGTGAGTTGATCCGCGGCAAGGCGATGAGTATATACTGGTCATGGGCGTCAGACAACCGCGGACCCTATTACACCGGCCCGGCCTCATTGCCCGCTGTGGTCGGCACGTACCTGTGGCGGCTTCCTGGTCGAGTGCGGTTCGGCCGCCTGGGCAACGTCATCCTCTGAGCCTGGTACGCGCCTGCCGGCGTGCACCAACGGAAACAGGAGGGGGCACATGGACAGTTCACCGGATCGGCGCGAATCCGGCCGCAGCCGGGAGACATCAGGGCGTCACCGGTCGGAGCACGGTGCGTCAGCCAGCCGGGGGGAGGATTCACCGCTGGCGCTGGTGGACGAACTGCTCAGACTGGACCCCTCCGGCAATCAATACCGATCGTTGTTGTTCCGGTTGCGCCGGCGGCTGACGGACGCGGAGCTGGGCGCACAGGAATCGCGCCGGGCGCTACGTGAACTGGAGGCCACGCTGGACAGGGTTACCTCGCCGGCCAACCGTATAGGCCTCTGTCTAGATTCACCCCGGGACGGAGTGGGAACCATACTCCTGGCCGGCGCCGAATATTACGCCAACATCGATCCTCGTCTGGATGCGAGCCGGCTCCGTCCGGGCACGCGGGTGCTGGTCAACGAGGCCTACGTCGTGGTCGGTGAGCTCGACGGCGGCGCCGCGGGACCCGTGGCCCAGGTGGATGAGGTGCTCGACGACGGGCGGGTGCGCGTTTCGCAGGGCACGGTAAACCAGGGCATCCTTATGCAACGGGCTGGTGACCTGAACTCCACCGTGCTGCGGCCGGGAAACCAGGTGCGCGTAGATCCGGCCTTTCGGATGGTGCTGGAGGTGTTGCCGGACAGGGACGCCAGGGAACACTGCCTGGAAGAGATCACGGCCATGCCCTGGACGGCCATCGGCGGACAGGAAGAGGCCATTCAGGCCATTCGGGACACGATCGAGATGCCGGCTCTGCATCCGGACCTGTTCCGGCGGTTTCGTTATACCACTCCCAAGGGGTTCCTGCTGTACGGGCCGCCCGGATGCGGCAAGACCATGATCGGCAAGGCTGTCGCCTACAATCTGGTGCAGCATCTACGGGATCGTGAAGGTTGTCCGTTGCGCGAATTCTTCATGCACATCAAGGGTCCTGAGATCCTCAACATGTGGTTGGGTGAAACCGAACGCATGGTCCGGGAGGTCTTCTCGAGGGCACGGGAGAAACGGCGTCAGGGTTACCTCCCCTTCGTGTTCATCGACGAGGCGGAATCCATACTGGGAACGCGCCGCTCCATGCGCTCGCACCACATCGCCAACACCGTCGTGCCCATGTTCTGCACGGAGATGGATGGGATCGAATCCCTCCAGGACGTCGTCATCGTACTGGCGTCCAACAGGCATGATCTCATCGATCCGGCCATATTGCGTCCTGGACGCATCGATCGCAAGATCAAGGTCAAGCGGCCGCACCGGGAGGCGGTGCTGAGCATCTTCCGCATCTACCTGACCCGGGATCTGCCCATCGACCGCGGTGAGATCGAGCGCCATGGCAGCCGCGACGCCGCGCTGGATGCACTCATCGAGGCGGCCATGGAGTCGGTGTACAGCCAGGAAGACGACGCCCGGGTGCTGTCCGTAGGACTGCGCAGCGGACGTGAGGACGTGTTGTACTGGGGCGACCTGGTCAGTGGAGCCATCATCGCCTCCGTGGTGCAGCGCGCCAAGGAACTGGCCATCAAGCGAGCCGTGGCCTCCGGAGACCACCAGGCGGGGATCTCCGCAGCGGATCTGCAGGCTGCGGTGCGGGCGGAATTCAGCCAGAACGAGGCTTTCCCTCCCACCGACAGCGTCGAGGAGTGGCTCAAACTGCTCGACTATGATCCTGAGAATGTGGTCCGTGTGGGTCCGGTCCGGCAAACCGCGCACGCGCATCCGGCTGGCGCCGCCAGCGCCGCCATCTGAGTCGAGGCATGGAACGCCTTTTCGGGCTTGAAACCGAGTACGGCTTGCAGGTGGACGGAGACGCCGAGGCCGACATGGTGGCCGAGTCGCTGGCTGTGGTACGCGCCTGGAACCCGGACGACTCTGACCCCAGCTGGGATTACGCCTCTGAGGATCCGCGGCTTGACCTGCGCGGTTTCCGGGTGGATAGACCGCATGCAGACGCGGAGATCCAGCAGGAAACCCGGCACCTTCGGCCGGAGCAGGTAGAGGCCAACCAACATGGTGATCGGATCCTGTGCAACGGCGCGCGGTTGTACAACGATCACACCCATCCTGAATACTCCACGCCGGAATGCGCCCGTCTGTTCGATCTGGTTGCCAGCGATCGCGCCGGCGAACGCATCATGCTTGAGTGTGCCCGCCGTCGCACGCAGGCCCGCTCATCGGGCCGTCTTCGGCTGTTCAAGAACAACACGGATTTCAAGGGCCATAGTTACGGTTGTCACGAGAACCACCTCATCGGCCGTCAGATCGGCTTTGACCAGGTGGTAGCCGGGTTGGTGCCGTTTCTGGTGACCCGTCAGATCTACACCGGTGCCGGCAAGGTGGGCCTGGAGGGCGAATCCGGGCCGCCGGGCGCATGCTACCAGCTGACCCAACGGGCGGATTTCTTCCGGACCCTCGTCGGTATCGACACCATGGACCGTCGCGCGCTGGTCAACACCCGTGACGAGCCCCACGCGGACCCCCGCCGGTACCGCCGGCTGCACATCATCACCGGCGACGCCAACATGTCTCAGTTCGCTACCGCCCTCAAGGTCGGTACGCTGGCGTTGGTGCTGGAATTGCTGCAGGCTGGTGCCATGCCAGACATCCGGTTGCTCGATCCTGTCACGGCTTTTCGCGCGGTCTCCCGGGATCCCGGCCGCGAATGGCCGGTACCGCTGGAGGGTGGGGGTCACAGTTGTGCGCTGGATGTTCAGCAGTGTCTGCTGCATGCGGTCAGCGCGTATAGCGCCGGACGGGACGCTGAGACGGACTGGATACTGCACCACTGGCAGGCCGTTCTGGAGGAGCTGGGGCGGGACCCGCAGCAACTGGTCGGCCGCGTCGACTGGGTCACCAAGGAATGGCTGCTGCAGCGTTTCATCGCGGCCGAAGGGCTGGATTGGAACGATCCGCAGCATCTCGGCTGGCTGCAGAGCCAGGACCTGCAGTATCACAGCATCGATCCTGCGGAAGGGCTGTACCGTGGCCTGGAAGCACAGGGGGTAGCCTGGTGTCTGGTCGCGGAAGATCGCTGTCGGCGCGCTGTCGCCGCACCGCCTGGCGATACGCGGGCGTATTTTCGCGGGCGCTGCCTGGAACGTTTCGGAGCCGCCGTGCGCCGGTTGACCTGGGACCGTATCGAACTGGAGCTGGACGCGGGTCTCGTGAGCATTGATCTAAGCAACTGTCTGGCCACGTCTACGGTTGCGGCCTATAATCGAGCCGTGGATCAGGCGGATTCGGCAGAAAATCTGATCAGCGTGCTGCACAACCTGGAACCGCCGGCCGCGGGCGATCGCACCGGGCTTGCACCGCCACAGGAGCATGACACATGAAACCAACCAGCAGTTCGCAGGAACGCGACCGGATACCTCGTCCGCCGGCGCCGCGGGACGCGGAGCAGACCGGCAGAGAGGAGGGGCCGCGGCGTCCCCGGCTGGAACGGCCGGATACCGACGACATTCTCCAGCGCATGCGGCGGGTGGATCCGGACCAGGCGCGCCGGTACAGGCAACGCACGGGACAGTGATGGACGATGCCGATTTCCTGAATCTCATCAAGCGACACGGGCACGGAACCTGGTCCCAGCCGGCTGCGGGTGCTGCGGCGGAGCACCTGCCGGCGCAGGCGGAAGGCACCACGATCCTTGCGGTTCGGTACCAGAGCGGGGTGATGGTGGCCGGCGACCGTCGTGCCACCACGGGCAACGTGGTCGTCCACGACCGGGCCGACAAGGTTCTGTGCATCGACGATGCGGTGGTCATGGCGTTGTCGGGATCGCCGGCCATGGCCGTCGAGATCGGGCGCCTGCTGGAGATGACCTTCCAGCACTACCGGCGGAGTCAGCTGCAACCCTTGAGCCTGGACGGAAAACTGCGGGTGTTGTCGCGGCTGATACGGGAGAACCTGACCATGGCCATGCAGGGTATCGGGGCCGTGGTGCCCATCTTAGCGGCATACGATGATGCAGCGGACGCCGGGAGAATATATTTCTACGACCTGCTGGGAGCGCAATTCGAGTCGGTGGATTTCTGTACCACCGGCTCCGGAGCCCACATCATCCGGGGCGCATTGTATTACCTGGACCGGTGGGGACCGGTTCCATTGGCTTCCATGGACGAGGTGGCGGCGCTCGAGCTCGTGGGCAGAATGCTGGAGACCGCCGCGCGCTATGACACCGCGACCGGAGGCTTCCTGCCGGCCGCCGGCGTCTATCCGCAAGTCATGCGGCTGGACGCAGGCGGTATCACCCGTATCAGTGAAGATCGCCTGGAACGGATTTACCGGACGCGACTGCAACAGGCCTGAGCCAGGAGTTTCCCGGAATGCTCGCAGAGCCTCACCGCTGGGTTGAAGCCATTCGCCAACGGCGCGCCTATATCGAGGATCAGCTCAAGGACGTCAGTCCGGTCATCGGCCTGCCCTACACCGACGGCCTGCTGTTGGTCACGACCACGCCGGGACCGCGCAAGATCTTCGAGGTGTACGACCAGCTTGCTTTGGCTGGTGTGGGCCATCCGGCTGACATGGAGAAAGTGCGACGGGCGGCTATAGACATCGCCCACGTGGAGGCGTACAACCTGTCCAGTGCGGATGTGACGGCCTATCGCCTCGTGGCTTCCGGTATCGGACCGCTGATGAAGACGGCTTTCGACGAAGTGGTCCGTTCACCATTCATCGCCAGATTGATGGTGGCGGAGCTTGGCGGCGTGGACGATGCACCGGCCTTCTACACGGTGGAGGCGGATGGTTCGTTTGCTCCGGCGGAGAGGGTGGCCGTCGTCGGCGGTGAGGCCGCAGCGGTCAACGCCTGCCGTGAGTACGTCGAACGCCGGGCGGCAAGCGGATCCTGGAGCCTTGACGAGGCTATCCAGGCAGCGTTGCACGCCTGGGGTTGCGGCTGGTTGGCAGCTCAGGGAGAGATCGATCCGGGCGAACAACGCATCATCAGCTGCCTGGGCCGGTCCCTGGAGACAGCCCGGGTCGAGGCCGTGGTGCTGGATCGAACCCTGGCCACCACGACCAAGTTTCGTCTGCTCGGCGGAGATGAACTGGATCGCGTCACGCGTCGGTATACCGGCGGAGAGCGGTGATGAAGGGGCGTATCTTCGGGCTGGAAACGGAATACGGCTGTCTGACGCCGGATGCGGATCCGCGCCTGACCCCGGAATACATCGCGGCCAGGATCAAGGATTGGATATTCTACCGTGAAGAGCTGGGCATCGTCGACATGCACTACCGTGGCAGGGACGAGCCGCCGGGCAACGGGGGCTTCCTGTTCAACGGTGGACGGGTGTACGTGGACATGGGGCACCTGGAGTATGCCACGCCGGAATGCTGCGGTCTGTTCGACCTGATAGCCGCGGACCGGGCGGGTGACCTGATGCTCCAGCGCTGTCTGGAGCAGCTGCCGATGAGCCAGCCGGCCGCACTGATCAAGAACAACATCGATCATTACACGGGCGCGACCTTTGGTTGCCACGAAAACTACCTGGTGCGGCGCGAGGTGTCGTTCGGCAGGGTCGTGCTGCCTGCCTTGCTGCCGTTTTTCGTGACGCGGCAGGTTTTCGCCGGTGCCGGCCGGGTGGGCAGTTACTCCGACCTGTACGACGGCGCTACCCTGGCCGGCGACGACGTGGACTACCAGATATCCCAGCGCGCCGACCATATCGTCACCGAGATCTATCAGTGGATACAGTTCAGCCGGGCCATCGTCAACACCCGGGACGAACCGCTGGCGGACTGGTGCCAATATCGCCGGCTGCATCTGCTGGTGGGGGACTCCAACATGTCGGAATACGCCACGGCTCTGAAGGTCGGTACCACCGCGGTCCTGTTGCAGCTGATCGAAGCAGGCGTGGTGCCGGATATCAGGCTGCTGGATCCCGTGGAAGCCGTTCGCACCATATCCCGGGATCAGACCTATAGCTGGGTGGTCCAGTGCGCCGATGGCTCCCATACCACCGCCGTGGACGTTCAACAGCGGTACCTGCATCTGGCCGAGTACTACCTCAGGGGTAGCGATGCCGAGGTGAACTGGGTGTTGGATGAGTGGCGTTTCGTTCTGGACGGACTGGCCCATGATCCGTTCAGCCTGATGGACCGCATCGACTGGGTGGCCAAGCGCACCCTGCTGGAGCGATTCATGGAATCCGAGGGGCTGGACTGGCACGACCCGTGGATCAAGAGTCTGGACCTGGAATATCACAACCTCGATCCGGCCCGGGGGTTGTACCACTGGTTGGCGGAACAGGGCTTCGCGCGCCGGGTCGTCACCCATGAGCAGGTGTATCGCGCCGTCGCCAACCCGCCGGAAGACACCCGGGCCGTGGCACGGTCGGCAGTGATGCGTGCATTGACGCGTCAGAAGGGCCGGTACGTGATCGATTGGGACTCCGTCTACGTGGAGGAGGAGCACTATCTGAGCCTGGATGATCCCTTGCGCAGCTACCAGCACGAAGTGGCCGAGTTCATCGATGAATGCAGCGGCCGCAGGGACGACATCGAGCTTTGAGCCGCGGTTGCATGCCGGCCCTCGGGGCTGGTTTGGCTGACCGGCGCACCGCGTGGATCGGGATCCGGCGGCCGTCCCTCACTCCAGACCGAGCTGTCGTTTGAGCAGCTCGGTGACGGTCTGTGGGTTCGCTTTCCCGCGCGTTGCCTGCATGACCTGCCCCATCAGGAACTGCAGCGGTTTCGGGTTGCCCTGGCGGATTCTTTCCACAACCTCTTCGTGAGTCGCGATCACCTCGGCGACGACGCTGTCCAGCTCGCCGGTGTCGGATATCTGCGCGAGTCCCCGGGATTCAACCACGGCTGACGCCGAACCGCCTTCTGCCCACAGGATGCCCAGCACATCACGGGCCACGTTCTGGTTGATGGAACCCCCGGCTACCAGGGCGATCAAATCCGCCAGGGCTGCCGGGGTCACCTTGGTCGCGCCGATGTCGGTGTTGTCTTGTTTCAGGCGACGGAACAATTCGCCGGTTATCCAGTTGGCTGCCTGGCGGGGGTCTGTTCCCGGATGCTGCACCACGGCCTCGAAGAATGCGGCGATCTCCCGGTCCTCCGTCAGCAGGGCTACATCCTGCCGCCGCAGACCGTATTCCGCCTCCAGACGGGCGGTCAGCGGCTCCGGCAACTCGGGCAGCTCCGCCTGGCGCGCCTGTATCCATTTCTCGTCCAGGTTGATGGCCAGCAGGTCCGGCTCAGGAAAATACCGGTAGTCTTCCGACGATTCCTTGCTGCGCTGTTCGCGGGTGGTTCCGGACGGCTCATCCCAGCCCACCGTGACCTGGCGAACCGTCCCACCGGTCTCGATGAGGGCGATCTGGCGTCGGGTCTCGTAGTCGACGGCGTTGCGGACGGCGCGGAAGGAATTGAGGTTTTTGACTTCCACCTTGGTGCCGTATGCCGCGGCACCGGCTTCGCGCACCGAGATATTGGCCTCGCAGCGCATGGCCCCCTTTTCCATGTCTCCCGTCGATGCGGACAGATAACGAACGATTTGCCGGATTTTCAACAGATACTGGTAGGCTTCCTCGGCGCTGCGGATGCTGGAGTCCGATACGATCTCCATCAGCGGCACGCCGGCGCGGTTGTAGTCGATCAGGCTGGAACCGCCACTATGGATCAGCTTGCCGGTGTCCTCCTCCAGGTGGACGCGAACCACGCCGATCCGCTTGGTCTGCCCCTCTACCGTGATCTCCACCCAGCCATCCGAGCACAACGGCAGCTCGTACTGGGAGACCTGGTACCCTTTGGGCAGGTCCGGATACACGTAGTTTTTACGCGCAAAGACGCTGTGCGGGTTCACCTGGCAATGGAGGGCGATGCCGGTCATGGCGGCCAGTTCGACTGCACGCCCGTTCATGACCGGAAGCGAGCCCGGGTGCGAAGTACAGACCGGGCAGATGTGCCGGTTGGCCGCTACCTGGAAATGGTCCGCCGAACAACCGCAGAACATCTTGGAACGGGTCTGCAGTTCCACGTGGACTTCCATGCCGATCACGGTCTCGTACATCGCGGACAGCTCCTTGTCTTCTGGCTGTTGAATCAACGGTCAACTGAATAATAGGTGGCGGTTCAGGAAGCGCATCACCTTCCGGTAGAATGCCGCTACGGTTTCGGGGCGGCGCCAGCCGTGACCTTCACCGTCGAATTCGTGGTATTCGTGGGCCACCTTGCGGGCCTGCAGCGAACGGACGATCTGCCGCGATTGCTCGGGTGGGACGACCTTGTCATCGCTACCCTGGAAGATGGCGACCGGATCCTGCAGGCGCTCGGCGGTGAATAGCGGCGACCGCTCCCGGTATGTCGGGGCGGCGTCGGGCAGCGGGCCTAGCAGACCGTCCAGGTACCGGGACTCGAATTTATGGGTGTCGGTGGCCAGTTCAAACAGATTGGCGATGCCGTACAGGCATATCCCGGCGCGGAAGAAACCGGGATACTGGGTGAGCGCCCGCAGTACCGTGTAGCCTCCCGCGCTGCCGCCCATGATGGCCATACGGTCCGCGGCCGCTCGATGCGAGTCCACCAGGTGGCGAGCGCCGGATACGGCATCCTCCACATCGTAGACGCCCCAGTTGCCCTGCAGCATTTGCCTGTACGCACGGCCGTATCCCGTGCTGCCGCGATGGTTGACCTGCAATACCGCGAAACCGCGGGTAGCGAAAAACTGGCTCCGGGCATCGTAGCCGAGATCCGCCTGGGACGTGGGGCCGCCATGAATGATGACCATCAGTGGCGGCGGACCCGCGGCCGTGAAACGCGAACTGGCGGGCGGATAATACAGGCCATGGACCGTGGATCCTTCCGGTGCATTCCAGGTCAGTGCTTCCGGGTTGGACAGGGCCTCCGTACAGACGTGTTCGCTTTCGGACCGGGCACGCACATGAACCCGGTCCCGTTCCACGGTGACGACACGCGCCGGCACGTTGGGGGCGGAGGCTACGCAGGCCAGTGCGTCGCGGCGCGGCGATGCGCTCAGTTGCTCCACGCAACTGTAGGAGGCCAGCGCGGACACCGGCTCGATCCGGCCGTCCGCAGCGGCGCAAAAGTAGGCGCGGCGGGCGCCGTCCTCGGCGCGGGTGAACACTAGGCTGTCTCCCCGGCGGGTGAACGTGAATGATCGCATACCCTGAGCCCAGGCGGGCACCGCAACATCATGCTGATCCACGGTGAGCCGGCGGCTGCTATCGCTGTGCAGATCATACAGATACAGGTGACTCCAGCCTTCGCTATCGGCGGCATAGGCCAGATATGTGCCATCGGGGGAAAAAACCGGCTGAAATGCGGCTACCTGATCTCCGCCGGCAATCTGCCGGTAGCTGCGGACGTTCGGCAGGCCCTGTCCCGTCACGCCAAGGTCGGCCAGCATCAGGCGCGTCCCATCCCAGGGCATGCGCGGATGGTCCCACTCGATCCAGGCCACTGCCTTGCTGCGGGGATGCCACGCCGGCTGCATGTAGAAGTCGGCACCGGAAACCATTTTCCGGGGCCACTGCGAGCCGGCGAAGTCGACGACGCCGAGAGCGTCGACGTCCTCCATGTTGTGGACGAACAGAATCCAGCGTCCGTTGGGCGAGACTGCCGGTGCTGCCGCGGCCCCGAAGGGTGGAGTCAGGGCGCCGGATCGGCCGCCGGCCAGTGCCTGCATACACAGGCGGCCGCTTGCCTGGTCGGCGAAAACCACCTGTCCACGGGCTACGGTGAAGTCCCCCCCTCCATATCCGACGCGGGCCCGGGCGGGACGTTCGGCATTGAGATCGCGTGGCGCCTCCATGCCACGCTGCGCCACCAACACCCCGTCCGGCCCCCGGCCTTCCAGCCAGACGAGCGTGGATCCATCATCGTCCCAGGCCACATCCCGCAAGCGACGGGCGGCAGCCATGTCGTCTGGTTGCAGTGGGCTGTGCCAAAGGCCGTACGGGCGGTGGGTCAGTGCCATGATCGATCTCCTCGACGGGCAGGAAGCGTATGAGCCGGCGCCTGGATATCCTGGACCGAAGTGTCATGCCACGGGTCGGCGGCGGTATGGCGCGTATTGCGGCGCGTGCAGAAGCTCGTTCAGATCGATGCGGCGACCGCCCAGCCGATCCGAGATGTTGGCTCCCAATACTGCCGCATGGCTGTTCATGCTGGTGGAGAAGGTGTTGCGGAGTGGCTCTTCCGTCTGGTCTTTCACCGCCTGGACGAAGGCCTGGTTGATGGCCAGGGTGTTGTCGTTGCGCGGTGGCACCTCCAGGACATGCCGCAGCCGGTTTCGTTCCACCTTTTCCGGCGGCGGGAAGGGGCCGTCGTAAAACCAGGCTACCGGTCCGTCCGCCTCTGTTTTGACATGACCATGGTCCCAGACAATATCCTGGTATCCGTCAGCGTAGAACGTGCGCCGAAGCCGCGTCATCAGCATGTTGCCGATCGTGCCGTTGGCGAACCCGAACGTAACGGAATAGGCGTAGGGATTGTCTCCGCCTTCGACGATATCCTCCGGATCCCGGTGGACGTAGCGGGCTTCCACCCAGTCCACGTCGCCGCCCCAGTAGCGCATGAGATCGAGCTGGTGGATGCCTGCCTCCACCACCGTGGAGCCGGACCAGGCCATGTTGGCCGCCCAGACGCGGTTGGCAGGCCCCCCTTCGGCCTCTGTATGCGTGTGCTTTACCGAATGCGACTCCAGAGCGCCATTGGCCACCACGGTCATCATGACCAGGCGCTTGCCGGCAAGGAAATCCCTGACGGCCGTGTGCCAGACGCAATGGCGCTGGTTGAAGCCGACCGTCGACAGGACACCCGCCTGGCGAATGGCCGCTTCCTGTTCCAGGGCCTCGTCAAGGTACAGGCTTACCGGCTTTTCCGCGAAAATGTGCAGGCCATTACGGGCGGCCCGGACGACCTCATCCTGGTGGCGGTTGGGCGGAATGCACACATACAGGGCATCCATGCCGCCGCCAGCCAACATGTCGTCGAACCGGGTATACGTACGGATGCCATCCAGGGAGAAACCGTCGATGTACTGGCGGATCTTGGCGGGCTCGAGGTTCTGCGGGTACGGATCGCACAAGGCCGTGATGCGTGCATCGTCTGATGACCATAGTGCCTTGAGATGCTGCAGGCCGCGCTGGCCAACGCCCAACAGGCCTATGCTGACGGGTGCCATGTCATTTTTCCCTTCTCGTTTATCGTCTGCGCAGAACCCGTGCTGAAGCTGCGCAGTAATGCCGGGTGTGTGTTCGGCGGCCGGTCCGCCGCTCCCTCTCGCGCACCATCTCCGGCGCGCTCCGAGGAGCGAGACGTCCTGCCACGGTCCGGTTCACGGGCGTGTCGAACCGCGTTGCCCCTGCCATCGAACGCGATCCAGCGGCGACGCGCGAGCGCATCCAGCGGCGAAGCGCACACGCGATCCAGCGGCGACGCAGATCGATCAACAGTTCGCCGTGGAGTGTCGTCATCCCGATGCTCCTATTGGACGTATTCCCGGCTTTTTTGTCAAGGTGTCCGAATCCGGCCGGACTCCTGATGACACGGCGACGCGATAGTCGCAGTGGCACGATGGCGGTGTCTCCAATGAGGCGTCACCGCGGGCGCCTGGCCGCAGGTGGCCTGTCGCCCGCTCTTGCGGGTCTTTGCGGGTCTTTGATCTGGCGTCACCGCGGGCGCCTGGCCGCAGGTCACACCCCGGCCACATTCGGGCACTGTGTGCTGCCCGTGACGACGGTTTGCGGAACATCGGCTCCATGTGTAAACTAGCTGCTGTGTGGCGCCATACCGGCACGGCGCGTTCGGGTGGTGTTGCGCCTCGCACGATCAGGCAGACGCCTGTGAGCTCCGGTCGCTGTCAGTCCGGTCTGCCGGGTTGCGGACTACGGTGGATCGTTCGGCATGGCACGCGCTGGCATGGTGCTGACCCGGCATGCATGGCGCCGCTCAGCGGTCCCGCGGCCTGGCATGGCGCTGACCCGCGACCCCGCGGCCCGGCGGACCCGCGGTCACAGGAGCGTAACGTTTACCGGACCTGAAAACCATGGAACCACGGATAACAGAGGCGGATCCGGAATGGGCCGCGGTGTACACGCGCGAATGGGCCGGCGAGCGATCGATCCTGGAGGTTCTGCGTGACATACCGGCTTTCAGCCTGCTCAGCCAGCCGGAGCTGTCAAGTTTGGCGGCGGTGATGCACGTGCGAAACTTCGCGCCCGGGGAAGTCGTCGTCGGTACCGGCCGGCGGCTGTCGGGATTTTACGTGATTCGTTCCGGTGCGATCGAAGCGGTCCACTACCAGGATGACGGCAGTTCGGAGACCGTGGAGCTGCTCGGGCCGGGTGAGTTGCTGGGTGAGTTCGGCCTCCTGGACGACGCCCCGCGTTCTACTTCGCTGGTTGCCGCTGAACCCAGCGAACTGATCGGTTTCTTCAAGCCGGACCTGCTCGCTATCATGGATACGAGACCCAGAACAAGCTGCCGTATCCTGCTGCGTCTGAGTGAAGAGATGGCTCGGGTTCTGCACCATGAATATGCCGCTCTGCGCGCCAGTGGCTGGCCATCCGCGGATGATCGAGCGGCAGATTCAAAGACTACCGGAACAGGGCTGTGAAATCTGGCAAGAGGGGCAATCGACCATCGCTGCTGGAACGCCTGCTCGGTCGTTCGGGCCGCAATAAAGGCAAGTCCCGGCGGCCGGCCGGACGGGACGCCAGGGAACCGGTGCGCCAGGCCCAACCGGCCTCCGTTCCCGCCGGACGCCGGACTGCAGTGCAAGGCCGGCAGTCAATCCGGCCGCTGACCCCCAGGCAGCGTTCCATAGAGGAAATCCGGCAGTTGGCCCGGATCGGTGCGCGCGATCCGGGCCGGCTGGCCCGGCTTCTGGCGGCCATGCTGGCCAAGGAGCAGGCCAGGCGACAGGCCGACCAGGAACGCTTCGATCAGCAGGTCCGCGAGGTCGTTCAGCGCGGCCGTACAGACGGCGACGACCGCCGGATCCCGGGAGACGCCGTCACCCGGTGAGATCCACCCGCGCCACCACCCGCAGCACCCTTCAGTGACTCCATGCGCGCCACCCGCAGCACCCTTCAGTGATATCCATCTGCGCCGCCCGCTTCGTCTCCCCGGTGAGACCCGTTCACACCGCTGCCCGGTGAGACCCGCCCGTCGCCCGCGTCGTCTCCCCGGTGAGATCCAGTTGTGGCCTCAATCCAGCGCGTCCAGAATGCCCTTGAGGTATCCCAGACTCTTGGCGGCGATGGTGCGGGGATCCGGTGAGAAGTCGAACACCTCCACGGACAGGTAACGCTGGTAGTCCAGTTCCTTGAGCGTGCGCAGCACGTCGACGAAATCCGTGTCCCCGAACCCCGGACCGCGTTTGTTGGCGTCATTGACGTGCACATGCATGAGGTGGGCGGCTGAATCCCGCAGCAGCTGAGATACAGGAATCTGTTCCGTGGATCCCGAGCACACGTCTACCATGGTCTGGAAGTTGGGGTGATCGATCTCGGCGACCATGGCACGGGCCTGCTCGGCCGTGGTGATGATGTTGGCCTGTTCGCCGCTCAACGCTTCTATGCAGAGGTACACTCCGCGCTCCGCGGCTGCTGGCAGAACGGTCAGAAAACTCTCGCGCATTCTCTGCCAGGTGTCACCGGCGTCCCATCCCGGCTGAATATTGCGCTGTTTGGGCGAACCGAAGATCATCACCTCACCGCCCAGATCCGCACAGAAATGGACGAGTTCCTTGAGATATTCCTGCGTGCGCTGCCTGATGGCCGCATCCGGATGATCGATGTACAGCCCCTCGGGAGCGGCCAGCAGCCAATGCAGACCTACGATCTCCACTCCCTCCTGTTGCGCGGTACTGCGGATTTCCTGCCGGCGGGACGCAGGAATGTCCTCCACCGAGTCGGCCAGCGTGAATGGCGCGATCTCGACGCCCTCATACCCGACCTGGGCGGCGTACGACAGCACATCCTCGATGGACCAGTCTTCGAAATATTCGTTGCAGGTAGCGAATCTCATGGGTGCCTTCCTTCTGTCTGGCGCCTTCCGGGCGTTGCGGTTCGATGTTCGTGCGGCCGAATACGTTGCCTGCACGTTTTGTTCGGTGGTTTGATGAGTCCGGCGAACGACTCTCTCTAAGGTAGCCGCTGTGCCGTCCGTCACAAGGCCGGCGACATTCGGATCCGGGGTCGCCGACCATGTAATCCGCTGCACATGAGTGGGTAAAGATCAGCTCGTTGCACGGTGAGACAGTGGAGTTGTACGGGGATGAAAAGCTGGCACACATGTTGCGTCAGAGATGATCGACAGGGGGGAGTCAGGAGCGGACAGTCATGCGCAGGATCGGGCTCGCAAGTCTCATGGTACTCATGGTTCGGGTTGCCCCTGCAGCGGTCGCGGGAGGCGAACCAGGCAGTATGTCGACAGTGCCAGGGTTGGATGATGAAGGCAATGCCGCCGTGCTGGAGAGTGACCTGGCGGACCAGCGCCATCACGGAACCTGGGAGTACATCATTCGGGTTCGCGGCGCCGTTTTGGAGCGGGATGCCTTGAACCTGTACCAAAGGCTTGTATGGCAACGCGATGAACATCTCGAAACGGGTATTCTGATACAGCGGGATCCGGGTGAACCCAACTGGGCTGATTTCGTCGCTCTGTATATCCGCGGTCGCAGTCAACGCCGTAAGGTTGACTGGGTGGCGGGCGATCTGCTGCCCGGCTGGGGACAGGGACTGGTGTGTGCGCGCAGCGTCGGCATGGGCAGTCTGCCCTTGCGGCTCCGGGCATCGGACAGCGAGCTGATGGAATACCGGTCGAGTCGGGAAAACCGGGCCATACGCGGTATCGCCGTGCGGCGCCAGTCCGGCAGGTGGTCTTGGTCCTTACTGGCCGGACGGTCTGCGCGGGATGGCCGGTTGAACGCGGCGGGAGAGGTCGTGACGTTACCGGAAAGCGGCTACCATGTCACCGCCACCGAGCGCGCGGGGCGCAAGCTGCTCAGCCTGGATGTCGCCGCGACGCGGCTGCGGTATGACACCGGACGCCGCGTCCTTGGCATCAGCCTGATGCGGACGCGCTTCAGTAAACCGGTGGATCTGCGCCGACCGGAACGCCGCCCCTGGGGGTTCCACGGCGACAGTCAGGCCCTGACGGCCGTCGATTACAGCATCTGGATACGGCGGTTGTTGCTGCAGGGCGAGACGGCGATCGCCGGCAGCGGGCACAAAGCCGCGGTGATGGAAGCGCGCCTGCGCTGGGGCGGGTTTCGCTGGCGGACGGTCGTTCGCTGTTATGACCCCGGATTCAAGAGTTTTTTCGGCGGTGCTCCCAGCCGCAGCGGTATGGAGAACGAGCAGGGGATCATGGTAGTGATGGCACGACGTCGTTGGGAAGTGTTCGCCGACCACTACCGCCGGCCGGAGCGGACCTATACGTATCCCTATCCGGCAACCGTTCAAAGCGCCGGCGGTGCCGTGCGCACTCGCTGGTTTCAGACGTACCGTGGCGTCTTGCAGGGACGCCTTGACCGGCGCCCTTACTGGCGCACGCAGCAGGTGGTATTCCATCACAGCCGTCGACTGCGCCTGGATCTGGAGCACAGCCGCTCACGCGGCAGGCAGGGGCTGACACGGTTTCGCCTCGAGGGGCGTTGTCTGCAGTTCAGACCCGGCACTACCGATCTGGGTTATTCGGCCAGCCTGCTCTGGAGGAAACACTGGAGGGAGAACCGGGTCATCGTGCAACTGTCCCGTTTCGATACGCCGGGCTACCACAGCGCAATCTATGAGTACGAATACGACCTTCCCGGTCTGGTAACGGTGCGTCCTCTGTTCGGCGCCGGCTGGAGGGCCAGTAGTACCATACGTCTGGGACGCGGTCCTGTCCGTCTGAGCGGTCGTTACCGGTGGGAGAGAAAGGACAGCGTGCGGCAGTATTTCGGCCTGCAACTGGATCTTCAGACAGCCGGGTGAACGCCGTCTGCGGTGCGTCGACATGCCAGGCTCGTGGTTGACAACACCATGGGCCGTAGGTACAATCGGCACCGACCATACCCTCGTCCAAGGTGTCAGGATGCCTTCCAGTCACGCAGCTGCGCGGGATCTAGAAGACCGGTTGCACCGTCTGAACGATATCGGCATGGCGTTGTCCGCGGAGCGTGATCTCAACGTTCTGCTGGAGCGCATCGTGCAGGAGGCACGGCGCTTTACCCGGGCCGATGCCGGAAGCCTGTATCTCGTCCATGAAGATCGGCTGGAGTTTCAGGTCGCCCAGAACGACAGCCTGAAGAGTTTTGTCGGCGGCCGCCGCGGCCAAACCGGTGTACCGCCGGTGCCGCTGGATCGCAGCAGTGTGTCCGGTTACGTCGCCGTTACGGGAGAGACGCTGAACATAGCGGATGTATACACGGACCGGCGCTACCGTTTCGAGGGGCCGCAGCAGTACGACAGGATCAGCGGTTACCGCACGCGCTCCATGCTGGTCGTTCCCATGCGGGATCATGAGCATGAAATTCTGGGCGTGTTGCAGCTGATCAACGCCCTTGACCCGGACACCGGCAAGGTTCAAGGCTTTACGGACCAGGATGAGTCGCTGATCCAGTCGCTGGCTTCCCAGGCCGCCGTGGCGATCAACAACGTGCGGTTGGTGCGGGATACGGAGGCGCTGTTCGAGGCCTTCGTGCAGGTCATGGCAACGGCGATCGACGAACGCTCACCGTATACGGGGGGGCACATCCGTCGCGTGGCGGAAGTGACCATGATTCTGGCTCGCGCCGTCAACGCCTGCAACCAGGGACCGCTGGCGGGAATCCGCTTTACGGAGAGCGAACTGGACGAGCTGCGCGTGGCTGCATGGATGCATGACATCGGCAAGATCACCACGCCTGAGTGGGTGGTGGACAAGGCTACCAAGCTGAGCGCCAGATTCGACCGGATCGAACTGCTGCGCACGCGCTACGCTTGCATTCGGGAGGCAACAGAACGCGAGCTGTTGCAGAGACAGCTGGATGGTGAAAATCCGGACAAGCTGGCCGCCGAACGTCGACAGCGACTGCAGCAGCTCGAGGCGGATCTGGAGTTTCTGGAGCGTGCAAACCGGCCCGGAGAGTTCATGGAGGACGCGGATGTGGAGCGTCTGCAGGAGATTGCCGCGCAACGCTACACCGCGGGAGGACGGGAATACCCGCGCCTGACCCCGGATGAATTGGCCCATCTGTCCATACGCAAAGGCAGCTTGACCGAGTCCGAACGCAAAATCATCAACGATCACGCCGTAGTCACCATCAGGATGCTGGAGCAGATCCCGTTCACCCGCAAGCTGAGTCGGGTGTCGGAGATCGCCGGCTCCCATCACGAGAAGCTGGACGGCAGTGGATATCCTCAGGGGCTGAGGGCGGACCAGATCAGCCTGCAGGCCCGAATTCTGGCGCTGGTCGATGTGTTCGAATCCCTGAGCGCCGCGGATCGTCCGTACAAGAAGGGCATGTCACCGGAAACGGTACTGCGGATCCTGGAAGAGGAAGTCCAGGCCAACCATCTGGACGGACAGTTGCTGGAGTTGCTCGTCAACCAGCGGTTGTTCCGCTGTCTCGAAGATATCAAGGAACGGATGCGAAACCAACAGAAAAACACCGTATGAGGCGCCGTCATGCATGGTTCCGGTGCGCCGGACCCGATGCCCGGAGCATCCGGGGCTGTGCCCAGAGGCCTGCACTCGCCGGCTGCTTAGTGTCCCTGTTGGTATTGTGTGCCGCATCTTCGGCCGCCGCCACGTGGCAACGGATCGAAGGGAGTATCACCGGCGAACTTCGCGTGCTGACGGTGTTCGCCTGCTTCCGGGAAGAGGCTGCCCAGCTGGGCCGGGACGTTCCCGGCTTCGCGTGGAGACTGTTCGCTGAAGAGCATGCCGGCAGCCTGAGCCATTTTTACCGGGAGATGTCGCGCGGTCAGTATACCGTTGGCGGAGATGTGCATCCCACCTGGATCGCCGCACCGCGTGAGCGGGCAGAATACCTGCCCCCCCGGGGCAACTACGGTATGTTCGTCCGGGACATCCTGGAAGAGCTGGATGCGCAGGCCGACCTGGGGCAGTATGACCACAGCGGTGACGGGTTCGTCGACTTCCTGTTCGTGGTTACCCACACGGCTCCGGAAGGATTCATACGGGGAACAGCCACCGGTGTGGCGGGGCTGGGTCTGGGCACTGATTTCATCAGCGATGACCTGGCACCCGATGGCGGCCGCGTGCGGGTGCGCAGCGACGTGCATCCGCGCGGAGCCGGCGGTACGATCCAGCGGGGTCATACCTTCGAATTGGCCGCCGGCAGCATGGCGCACGAACTGGGGCACATTCTGGGCCTGCCGGATCTGTACGACCGTAGCCATGTGCTCAATCCGGATCAACCCCCGGAACGGGACTCGGCGGGTGTCGGCTACTGGTGTCTGATGGGCCACGGGACCCGCGGCTGGGACGACCGCGGCGGCCCTAATCCGTTTTCGGCCTGGAGCCTCAAGAAGCTCGGCTGGCTTGGCCCGGCCAACAGTCAGTTGCATAGGGTGACCGCCAGCATCGACAGCGCCGTGCTGGCCGACGTCAACGCCGGGGGAACGGTGTACAAGCTGCCCATACGCGGGGATGTCGAGTATTTGCTGGTCGAGAGCCGGATGCGGGCCAACAGTTATTACGAACGCAACCTGCCGGCGGAAGGTGTGCTGATCTGGCATGTGAACGAGGATCGAATCCATAACGATGACGAACAGAACAAACTGGTGAATCTGGTCTGTGCCGACGGACTGTACCACGATGCGGGGTATCCCGCCGGGCAGAGGCCCGCTCCGTTCAGTGGCAGGGACAACCTGGACTTCTGGGCTCGCGATACGGAATACCGGGAGATGCACCAGGGTAATCTGGGTGATGCCACCGACGTGTGGGACGGACAGCTGTTCTCCGACTACTGGGCCTTGAGCAATCCGGCGGCACCACCGGGTCTCAGCGTAACCGGGATTCGCCGTGACGGCGACCGTTTCCTGGCCACGCTGCGCATCGACGATCATCGTCGGGCTGGCCCCATATGGCTTGATGATGAATGGTCTGGAGAGATCGAGGTTGTCGGAGACGTTACGGTGACAACTGGAACCAGACTTCATCTGCATTCCGGCGTTCGCGTCCGTTTCGGGCCCGATGGGCTTTCCGGCGGTATGGATGCGGAGCGATCGGAGCTGATCGTCCGGGGTGAGTTGATGATCAGCGGCAGGGAACCGGTGCACTTTACCTCCGCATCTGCGGATCCGGCTCCGGGAGACTGGTACGGGATCCGCTGGGAGAGTCCGAGCCGGGCCAACTTGCATCAAGCCGTCATACAGTACCCGGTCACGGGGTTCACGTCCATTCGCCCCGGGGTGGCGCTCGACCTGCGCGACATCAAAATCCGGTCGGCGGCGCAGGACGGCATACATATCATGGAAGCGGATCGCACGGTGAGGCTCACCCGCATTCAAGTGCACGACTCGGGTGGGCATGGAGTCTTCCTGCACGGAACGGGTCCGGCCACGGTCACCGATGTCCATCTTGCCGGCAATGCCCGCGGCGGATTGATGCGCGTCGGCGGGGCGCTCGAATGCACCGACAGCCGTTTCGATCTGGCCAGGACCGCCGTCGATACCGCAGCCAACATCAGCCTGGGGGCCAATGTATTCGGATCGGTTCAGCGGAACCGGATCGGAGGGGGAATCGGTATTCGCTGTGCGGGGACCCGCGTGGTACTGGTGAGCGGAAACCGCTTCATCGGCAACCGGGTCGGGGTCATGACCCTGGGGAGCTCGGCGCGCATATCTTCCAACATCTTCGAGCGCTCTCAACTCGTTTTCGAAAATACCCGTTCCGTGGTGTTGCCCAGAGTGGACCTGAACGTGGTCGAGGACGCCACCGAGCTGGTCGTCAACCACGGGCATACAGCGTTCGTCGTAACCAACAACTGGTGGGGTACGACGGACGAGCAGTGGATCGCTGCGCGTATGACCGGAGAGGTTGCCTGGCAACCGTATCTGAATTTCGATCCCCGTGTAGAGATCCATTTCGAACTGGAGCAGAACTACCCCAATCCGTTCGGCTCCAATACGACCATCCCGTTCAGCGTCGGGGTCAATGAACTTGTCGTCACGGGACGGGCGCGCACCGTTCTCGAGATTCGCGACATCACTGGCGCTCTGGTCAAGCGCCTGATCGATGCTCCGGCCGCTCCGGGGCTGTTCAGCATCCAATGGGATGGGCGGAACGAGCTGGGCAGGCGGGTTGCCAGCGGGGTGTATTACTACGAACTCCAGGTCGGCCCTATCGTGCAACGGCGTAAGCTCCTGTTGCTGAGGTAGGCAGCCGCCGCATCGCATGGACCGCTGGCCAGATGCGCGCCGGCACTGTCCCGCGCACTTCCCGCGCACGGAGTCTGTCTCTTTCCAGCTCTTTCGGCACCGGGGGGCGCACGGGCCCGCGATGCCGATATCTGCTCTGACGCACCCCCAGGCCTGACTGGACCACCGATACCTGCCCTGACACGCCGAGGGGCTGCCTGGAGCGCAATTAGGGCAAGGCGCTACCGCGCTGGTTGTTCCCTTGCTGTTCAGTCCCCACTCCCACGAAAAACTAAAGATGTGGACACCGGAGCCGATGAAGGGATGGAAGGGGGTGCGGCAGTGGTTCTGTACTGGCTGTGCAGGCTGAAAAAGGTGGCAACGGCTGGAGTCCGGTGCGCGCGGCGAGCGTCCGGCGCCATCATGATGAGGACGCGATCATGGGGATACTGACACTGACGCTGATCGCCGGGTTCCTCCTCGGAAGCATATCGGCTTATGGCGCCGAGGTTTCGGTCACACGTGCGCGAAGCGACAGGCTCACGCTGGACGCGGGGAGCGAAGCAGGCCTGCAGACCGGTATGGAGGTCGTCGTCGTACGGCCACCGGAGGAAACGGTGTACCATCCCCTTACCGGCGAAAAACTGGGAGCCCCGGAGATCGAACTTGGCACGGGGGTGTTGGCCGAGGTTTCCCGGCATGCGGCCACCGTCCGGATGAGAGGGGAAGTCCTGGTTCCGGTACGTCGCGGAGACCGGATCAGGTTCACCGCCATGGACGGAGCGACGCGGGTCGATGAGGAGAGATTCATCGCGTTCCAGGAGCAGAACAGAAAGGACCATGATCAATTCCGCGAGGATCTGGCCGGGTTGACGCGCAGTATCCAGACTGTGCAGGGACAAATCAACAGCTTGCAGAGCATGGTCAGGCGGGTGGAGCGCGTCGAGGAAGGCATCCGGGTACAGCTCCGCAGTATGAACCATGACCTGGACGCCATGAAGCAGGATATCGCCGAGCTGCGCACGCAGTTGCATACACAGATCTCGCTGGAGGGCGTTCCCGGTGAAATTCTCGATGGTACAGTCCTTGGGTTGACCAGGGAGGAAGTCCAGCGGATCGTCCGGCAGTCGATCCAGGAGCAGCAGGCCAGGCTGGCGTCAGGTCTCGCGGCGGCGCCGCTTCGGCATGAACCGGATGCTGCAGAACCGCCGCTGCCCAGTCCGCCTGGTGGCGCTTCGGCAGCTTTCTACCAGCAGTCCTGGTTTATCTATCTGATGACCGGAGTCGTAGGCATTGCGGCGATGACCGCATTTTTCGCCATGCGTATGATGCGCAAGGCAGAAGAAGACGAGGATGAGGAGCCCGAGGAGGACGACGACGCGTTGGACTTCGATATCCAAGCAGGCGAGGAAGACGACATTGTCGTCGAAGAAACCTCCTGAGGGGGACCGAGGTGTTGTCATGCTGATCCAGACGATCGGGTTTTTACTGATGCTGGCTGCCTTCAGCAGCGTACATCCGGCAACGGCGGACGAGGCAGATCGCGGATACATCATCCGCACCATGGATCAGCTGGTGTTCATCGACCTGGGCAGACGTGATGGTGTACAGGTGGATGATCTGTTCGATATCTTGGCGTCCGAGGCCGTTCGCAGTCCGGTGAGCGGAGATACCGTGGGTGTCTCGCAACGGAGCGTGGGCGCCGTGCGGGTGCGGCAGGTCGAGGACAAGCTGGCGGTGGCCCAGATTGTGTACCTGCAGCACGGGGAGGATCCCATGCTGATGCGCATCCGGCCGATAGAGTCGGAGAACCGGCTTGCCGAGGTCGGCCGATACCTGCACGGGATCCGGACCGACAGGGCGCGACCATCTCGACTCACTGCTGTCGTCCCGGGCCTGTATCAGCTTCGGCAGGGGCAGCACTACAAGGGCATGGTCATCATGGGCCTGGAAGCTGCGGCACTGGCGACGGGCCTGGGCTACCGGAACAGCAGTGATGACTGGTACGACCGGTACGCCAATCTGCCGGACGGGCTGCCAGAAGAAGACTACGCCCGTTATCTGGATGCAGCAAACCGGCGACGCACCCGGAGCAATCATTTCTTGTTGCTGGCCGGGG
>SLHA01000135.1 GCA_007136405.1 Candidatus Latescibacterota bacterium | reverse complement strand
CACGACGACGCAGTCGGCCAGATGCAGAACGAAGCTCCAGGTGCCTAGCGCCAACAGGTAGAGCCACAACGGGTCACGGAAATGGGCGTTCAGGAAGATCAGCAACCCGAGCAGCGGAACTTTCCACCACAGACTGTCGCGCAGGCCCTCCCGGTCCACCGGATTCAGACCCGCCAGTCGCAGACGGCGGGCCCGGCGTTCGAAACGCGCCCATTCCTGTCGCAATTTCCCCGGAGCGCCATACGCCTTGGTCAGCGTGCGAAGCTCCACCTGCCGTACCGGGACCAGCACGGTGCGGCGTGCCTGCCGGGCACGGTGCAGACTCTGTCCGGCCGCCGCCGCCGCGAGGAAAGCGGCCCACACGGGCAGCACCGCCAGACTGGTCCAGAACAAGCTGTCGTACTGCACATGGATGGCGTATACCACCAGCATCGCGGCCACAATGGAACCACCTAACGCAGGTACGCCCAGACGGCGGAGCCACTCGGTTACCTGATCCAATCCCATGTACACCACCGGCAGAAAGATCAGGGTGGACACCATGGAAACCGCGAGACCACCGAACACCGTGATGGCGAAAGGCGGCCAGATCTCGTAGTCACCGCCGAACTGCAGGGCCAGAGGCAGGACACCGAGCAGGGTTGTGGACGATGTCATGAGGATCGGACGAACGCGGGACAATCCGGCTGCCAGCACCGCGCGTTCGCGCCGGTAGCCGTACCGCGTGCGCAAGGTGTTGATGGCGTCGATCAGAATGATGCCGTTGTTGACCGCGATACCCAACAAGACGATGAAGCCCAGCAGGGCCATGGGTCCGGCCGTGGACGTCAGCCCGGTGCCGGACAGCAACAGGGCCCAGCAGGAACCGATGATCGCCGTGGGCAAGGTGGCGAAGATGATCAACGGCGAGGACAGAGATTCGAACAACGAAGCCAGCACCATGTAGACCAGGATGGCGGCGATGGCCATCATCCAGTAGTAAACCTTGTCCGTCTCCACCTCCTCCACCGTCAGGCTGTATCCATCCGGCAGCACCACGTCGTGCACCGCGGCGCGCACCAGATGGCGCGTCCGCTCCAGGCGCGGCTGCGACTCCAGCACGGCCGCGGCGAAACGGTAGGACACGATCACCCGGCGCGACTGCGCCGTGCGCTGGATGATGCCGCGTCCCTCGTCCGCGCGCACCCGGGCCACGTCTGCCAGCGGCACGTACACCCCCGCCGGAGTGGACACCGGGACCTGGCGTAGCGTGTGCAGGCCGATCGTCCCCGCGGCGGCGGTTTCGACCGGACGAATCTCGATGGGCATCTCCGTGCCATCGTTCAGCAGCATTCCGGTACGCGCGCGGGTGCCCTCGCTGCTGGCTTCCTCGACGGCCGCGAGTACCTGACGGATAGTCAAATTCCGGTCGAACAGGGCCAGCTCGAGCGGCACGACCTGCGCCTCGGGAGCGCTGCGCCGGGCATCCGAACGGACACTGTTGGCCTCGATCTCCTCCAACCCCTCCAGGCGATAGGTCAGGTCGTCGGCCAGCATCTGCAGAACGTGGAAATCGTAGCCGCGGATGACCACCTGTTCGCGCGGCGCAGCAGCCTGCAGGTCGAAACCTCCGGACTGCCGCTGCATGCCGCCGCTGCCCCGGCCGCCGGCGGCGCGCGCCGCCGGTTCGAAGCCCACCGTGGCCGCGGTGATCGCCATCAGCTCCGGCTCCAATTGCTGGCGAATCTGTGCTGCCGGAACACGGTCCGGACGCTGCGCCGGCGGTACGAGCAGTACGGTGACACTGCCGCTGCCTTCCTGCACGCTGGCTGTGAACCGGTCCACTCCGGGCAGCTCCTGGACGGCTGCCTCCACCTGGCGCACGATATCATCCGTCTCTTCCAGGGTGGCGCCGGCCGGCAGTTCCACATATACCGTGAAGCGACTCTCTTCCTGCACCACTTCCTGCTGCAGCATCAGCATGAACGATGCCAGCAGCGTGACCACCAGCACCAGCGCAACGCCGAGGCCGACGCGCGCCCGGTGGCGCAGACCGGCTTTCAGTAGCACGGTGTACATCGCCATCAGGCGGCCGGTGCGCAGGGCCCGGGGAACCCCGCGCGCCAGGGCACGACCGGCCACCGCGGGCACCAGCGACAGGGCCACCAGCAGGGAAGCGAGCAGGGGAAAAGTGATGGCCAGCGCCAGTTGGCGCAGAATATCCTGGTAGTCGCTGCGGACGAACACCACCGGCAGGAAGACCAGCACCGTGCTGAGCGTGGAGGCGATGACGGCCCGGCTCACCTCGTCGGTACCATCCCGCGCCGCGACCAGCGCCGGTTTGCCGCGCTCATGATGTTTGAAAATGCTCTCCATGACCACGATGCTGTTGTCGGTCAGCATGCCGATGGCCAGTGCCAGCCCGCACAGCGACAGCACGTTCAGGCTGATGTTCCAGGCGTACATCAGGTTGAAGGTGATCAGCAGCGAGGCCGGCACGGCCAGCAGCAGCACCGCCACGAACCGAAGGTTGCGGAGAAACACGAACAACACCGCCAGAGCCAGTGCCAGACCGATGAGCGCGGCCCGTTTTAGCGTCCCCAGGGCGCTTTCCATCATGGCCGCCTGACTGCTGGTGACCAGCAGTCCCACTCCTGCGGGAGCGTATAGACGGTTGAGACGGTCCACCGTGGCTTGCACCGCGGCCGCCACCGAGATCAGGTTGGCTTCGTCTTCCTTCTGCAGGCGGACAGCCACCGCCGCCATCCCGTTGACGCGGCTGAGATCGGTGCGCGTCTGCAGCCCCATACGCACATCGGCCACGTCCTCCAGGCGAAGGCCGGCATCAGCACGGACCACCGTCCGGCGCAATGCTCGTAGATCGTCCACCTGGGTCTGGGCGCTCACCGGATACGCCTGGGCGCCGTCGTATACCCGCCCCAGATAGCTCCTCGGTTGGTTGGCTCCACTCAACGCGTTGTTCAGCGATCCCAGGGTGAGCCCATGCGCTTGTAGCGCCAGCGGTTCCACGATGACCTCCACCGCCCCCTGTTGTCCGCCCATGACCACTGCATTGGCGATACCGTCCACCGCTTCCAGCTCCGGCCGTATGTTCTCCTCGGCATAGTCCCGCAACCAGTTGATGTCGCCATCACTGAGCACCTGCAGTTCCATGATCGTGGCCGTCAGGTCCGCTGCATCGAAACGACGCACGCTGGCCGTCGCCTGTTCGGGAAAAGCGGGCTGCAACTGGTTCACCCTGTTCTGCACCTGCAACAGCGCGAACCGCATATCCGTGCCGGGCTGGTAGGATATGCGTACCGTGCCGCGCGCCAGAGTGGCGGTGGACTCGATCTCCAGCACGCCTTTCAGCTTGCCGATTTCCTCCTCCACGGGCATGACCAGGTCCCGTTCCACCTGTTCAGGCGAAGCGCCGCGGAGATTCATGGTCACATAGATCTCCGGATAGACGACTTCGGGCATGAGCTCCACGGACAGGTGCCGCAGGGAAACGAGGCCCAGCATGGCCAGCGCGATGAAGCTCATGGCCGTGGTCACGGGCCGGCGGATGGAGAAGGCAGCCAGGCTCATGCTCGCCTCCAGCCGCGGCATCTGGTCGCACAGTGATTCACGAGGCCCTCCGGCGACGTAGCCGTTCGATCAGCTCATACAGGGTGGGAATGACCAGCAGTGTCATGAGGGTGGCGGTCACCAGACCGCCGATCACGGCTACGGCCATGGGCGCGCGCAGACGGGCTCCCTGTCCGGTTCCCAGTGCCATAGGCAACAGGGCCAGCACCGTGGTGGCGCTGGTCATCAGGATGGGACGCAGGCGGTCCTGAGCCGCCTGCAGTACGGCCGCGCGCACATCGCCGCTGGCGGGGCGCAGTTGGTTGATGCGGTCCACCAGGATGATGGCGTCGTTCACCGCGATGCCACCGAGCATGATGATGCCGAGAAACGCCATCACGCTCAGCGGTTCGGACGCCACGAACAGCGCCAGCACGACCCCCACGCCGGCCAGCGGTACGCTGAAGATCACCGTGAACGGATGCAGCAGAGATTCGAAGAGCGACGCCATGACCATGTACACCAGCAACACCGACAGGATCAAGGCGAACTGCAGGCTGCCGAAGGACTCCGCGCGTTCCTGTTCCTCGCCGCTGAGGACGACCCGGTATCCGGGCGGCAGTTCCATCGCGGCGAGGACGTGCCGTACCTGCCGCACGGCCTCCTGTAAGACGGCGCCATCCACCAGGTAGCCCGATACCTGGCCGATGCGCCGCTGATCCTGGCGCAGGATCTCCCGCGGCCCTTCCACCAGGCGAGGATCCGCCACATCACCCAGCGTCAAGTGGGCTCCATCGGCACTATCCAGGCGGATCAGCCGCAGCGCGCGCAGGTCCACCGGTTCGTAACCGACGCGGATGAGACGCGACCGCTGGTCCCTGGACAATTCACCCGCGACTTCGCCGGCCAGACGCCGTTCGATGGCGCGCATCAGAACCTGCGGCGTCAGGCCGAAGGCCGCCGCCACTTCCGGATCGAGGTTGAGATCGATCTCTGGCTGGCCGCCCTGAAAGTTGGTGCTCACGTTGTACACCGCGGGCAACTCGTCCAGTTGCTGCCGCAGCCGCGCCGTCAGCGACTGGAGAAGGTCCAGATCGTCACCGACGACCTGCACGGCGATGGGTGCGTCCCGGTTGCCTGCCAGTCCTTCGAAGGCGGTGTCGTGCAGGCGGTATTGCGCCGTCAGGCCCGGAATCTCCGCCAGTTGCGCCTCGACTGCCTCCAGCAGTGCACCGGTGGCCGTGCCCGGGCGCAGCATCACCGACAGGGTGGCGTGGTTGGGACCGGTGGCCTGTCCTGCCTGGGTGGTTCGGGCCGGATCCCGGCCGGCGCGCGCGTATACGCCGGTGACCCGGCCGGCGCCCAGGTCCATGATGATCCGGCCGGCGCGGCTGCCCACCTGATCCATCACCTCCAGACGGGCGCCGTCCGGCAGGGTCAGATCGATATGCACCAGGCCGCGACTCTCTTTGGGAATGAATTCGGTGTGCATCCGCCTGGCCGCCATGGCGGTGACGGCCAGGATGACCGCCACCACCATGAACAGCGAACCGCGATGGTTCAGCGTCCACTCCAGCAATGCCCGGTAGCGCGGCCAGCGATCTTTCACCGGCGCGGCGGAACGCGCCCGCAGCAGGCGCGAGGTCAGCATCGGCACCGTGGTCATAGCGACAGCCAGGGACGCCAGCAGGGAGAAGGTCACCGTCCAAGCCTGTTCGCGGAACAGCGCTCCCGTGACCCCATGCATGTAAACCACCGGCAGAAACACGGACACGGTGGTCAGGGTGGCGGCAAGGATCGCGACGCCGACTTCGGAGGTGCCCTCTGCCGACGCCGTGCGCGCATCCGCCCCCAGTTCCAGACGCCGGTAGATGTTCTCGATCACGACGATGGCGTTGTCCACCAGCATCCCGGCTCCCAGGGCCAGTCCGCCCAGCGTCATGATGTTGAGGGTCAATCCCTGGAAGAACATCAAGGTAAATGTCGCCAGAATGGAAATGGGAATGGCGACGGCAATCACGAGAGTGACCATGATATGACGCAGGAAGAGAAACAACACGATCACCGCCAGCAGCGCCCCGTACACCGCCGCCGCCTCGACTTCACCGATGGCGTCCTCGATGAACCTCGCCTGGTTTTCCACCACCGTGAGTCGCAGCTCCGGCAGGTCTGCGGCCAGGTCAGCCATGGCTCTCTGGACCGTGCGCACTACGTCCACGGTATTGGCATCACCTTCCTTGTAGATCGCCAGGCCGACGCATTCGCTTCCGTTCAACCGTACGACCGTCTCCCGTTCCTCGTATTCCAGTTCCACCCTGGCGATGTCGCGGACGAACACGGGCACGCGCGTTGCCACGGTGTCACGGCCGTCTGCTGTCTGACGGCGTTCGGCGACGATCAGGTCCCGCAGATCGTCCATGGTGTGCAGGCGTCCAAGGCCTTTCACCTGGTACGACTGGCCGCCATCGCGCACCGTGCCGCCGGAGACATCCGCGTTGGCGGCCTGGATACGCTGGATGACCTGCTCTGGCGTCACTCCGAAGGCCTCCACCTGATGATCTTGCAGAAAGACCTTGACTTCTTTCCTGGCGCCTCCTTCGATCTCGGCCGCGGCTATCCCGGGCAGGGCCTCCAGTTTGGGTTTGAGCGCTGTTTCAATGGTTCCCAGCAATCCATCCAGATCGTCTATACCCCGATGCTCCACCGCCAGGCGCATGACCGGTAGTGCCTGCGGATCCTGCTGGCGCACATCCAGAACCGTGATCGCGTCGTCTACGGCGTATTGTCCGGCCCGCCGCTGCACATCCAGCAAGGCGAATTCCATATCCGTGTTCCAGTGGAATTCGACCACGACCACGGATTGACCCGGGCGGGTGACCGAGTACACCCGCCGCACCCCGGTCAATGTACTGACCTCGCGTTCCAGACCCCGGGTGTAGCGTTCCTCCATCTCCTGCGGCGAGCGGCCGTGTGCCTGCAGATCCACGGTGATCACAGGAGTCTCGAGTCTGGGCAGCAGATCCGTTCCCAGTCTTCCCATGGAGATCACACCCAGCAGTACGACCGCCAGTGTGCCCATGGCAACGGTAACCGGATAGCGCGTGGCAAAATGAGGTAGCGACATGTATACGGCCTTCCGTGTTGTCGGCTTCGTCCCGTCCTCAGCGGCGCCCCGTTGCCAGCGCCTGAACATGGGTTACCTGCACCCGCGTCCGTGGCCGCAGCGTCTGATGATTGCTGGTGATCAGCTGCTCGCCCACCTCCAGGCCGGAGACGATCTCGATGTGCGTCTGGTCCTCCAGGCCCGTTTCCACCTCGCGCATCTGCGCCCGGGCGGCCTCCGCCACGAAGACCACCTGACGATTCTGCCGGGTCAGCACCATGTCTCTCGGCACCACGACCACGTCGGCCCGGCGCGCCGTGACAACCTCGGCTTTGACGAACATGCCGGGACGCAGCAACAGTTCGGCATTTGCTACCGTGGCCTTCACCTGGAACGTGCGCGTTGCCGGATCTACGGCCGGATCCAGCGCCTTAATCCGGCCGTCGAAAATCTCGTCCTGGTACGCGTGGTTGGAGACCCGGACTGGGCTGTCATGGTCCACCACGCGCAGGTACGCGCTGGGAATCTGCAAGTCGACGATGACCTGGTCGTAGTCCATCACGGTGCATACCGTGACCCCCTGCTCCACCAGCGTCCCCGGGGTGACGTGCGTCAGTCCCGTCACGAAACCGTCGATGGGCGTCACGCCGACCAGCTTGCCGAGTTGGATCAGCGCATTCTGATATTCCGTTTCCGCGTCCACCAGCGCCCTGCGAGCCGTCTCCACCTCCAGGTCCACGGTCAGCCCCCGTTCCAGCAACACCTCCCTTTCCTGCAGGTTGCGGCGCGCCGTGGCCATGGCCAGTTGACGGGACTGCAGTCGCGCCCCCACCTCCAGTTCTGCGTTCACCAGCCGGAACAGGGTATCGCCGGCGGCGACCCGCATTCCTTCGGCCAGCATTCCCCTTCCTCCCGGGGTCCTCAACAGCAGCTGCCCGCGAGCTTCGGTGACCAGCTGGGCCCGCCGTTGCGCCCGCAACGTTCCGGTTACGGTGATCACAGACTCTATCGTACCGCGCGAAACCGGTTGTACGTTGACGGGTACGGTAAGATCCACGCTCCATTCCTCGCTGGGCCGGGAACAACCGGCCAGCATCAGCAGCGGAAATACGATGGGCATGATATGCCGGATTCGGCACCGTACTGTGTGGACTCGATTCACCTCGCACCTCATCATGGAGTTGACCGGATCCCGGCCCTGCCAGCCTGCCCGGGCCGCCGGTGCTGTTGGATTCGCGTCAAGTTACCACTTGATCCGCTGGTGCAGGTCCGGGCGATCTGAGGCAAAGACTCGCTAGAATAACCGGTCAAGCAGGTTGCCAAGACTTCTTTGCGGAGTTGACGGTTGGCCGGCGGGCTGGCGACCAGCACCCCGGCCTGACATGCCACTGCCGAACGTCATCACTTCTTCCTCGTAGGCGGCGTCCGGATTGGCGGGATCCACATAGCGCCAGCGCACGGCGTCCGCGTACAGCCTTCCACCGGCCCGGTCCGAAAGCTCGACCACGGCTTCTTCGCCTTCTTCATACCGGAACCGGCCCAGCAGATTCCACCCGCCGACCAGGTCGTCGCTCTGCAGGCGCAGGGTGTCCACCTGTCCGCCGCTATGGCTGACGGAAAGCATGAACCAGTCTGCCAGTCCAAACCCGAAGCGTCGTGCCATATGCGGCGGCACGAAGTAATAGGCCACATCGTACTCACCGGTATGCGGTATGCGCGTACTCCACACGGCCGGCTGGGCCCCGTCGCCCGGAGCCTTGTGCGCGAAGGTGTTCTCGTAGCGTCCGAAAGCGAGCGGCATCTCGCGAATCTCCCAGTTGTCTCCCTGCAGACCCGGCCGCAGGAAACGCTGTACCCGCCGCACCGGCATGGAGAAGCCTTCGTCCTCGTTGTCGACGATGATCTCCGAAACGACGCGTTCCTCTTCCGGCACGATGCGGACATAAGATCGGGGCAGTTCGTCGAACACCTCTTCGGGAATGCTGACCGGGGCGATCAGAGGGCGCCGGTTGCGGGCGAAAAACGGTTCGATCATGACCCGGAAGGGACGCTCCCAGAGAATCATCGCGACTTCCACCTCCTGACCGCCGCCGATCTCCACCACCCGGGTCACTTCGTCCTGGCGGCCGCGCAGGTTGATCTCGACGATACCACGTCCCGGCTCGCCGTTGCGAATGCGCACGATAACCTGGTAGACGACCGAACCCCAGCCATCATCCAGCCGGCGACCGATAGAGCGCGTCAGCGTGAAGCCGGGCACGTGAGTGTTATGAATCCAATCGTGCACGAGCGCCTGCAGATCCACGTCCGCATCCGTTTCGGTGTTCACGGCGGCCGTCTGGAAACGATCGAACGAAACCGTATCGTGGCGCGTTTCAGCCCCCAGCCGCGACACCAGCTGGCGGAATACATCGCCGCCCAGTACTGCCTGGACCGCACCGAACAGGCTCTTGCCCTTGGCCTCCAGAACGTCCCGGTAGAGCTCCGGTTCAGTCGCGGCCGCCGCGTCCAGTTCGGCCAGGGACCGCTGCTGAAGCTCCAGAATAAGCGCATCCCATGCCGCGGCTGCATCGTTGGAGCCGGCATCTGAAGGGCGCATGCCGCCGCGCATGCCGAACCAGCGTCTACCGCCGGCGAAAAGACCGCGCATGTCGGTGGCAAGACGCTCGTGCATGAACAGAGGCATCGCGTGTTCCAGCAACGGTGCCTGCTGACTCACAAAGCTGCGCTCGAAATTCCACAGGTGCAGCACAGGACTGCGGCGCATGCCGCCGCGCGGACGAACGCCGGACAGGAAATTGTCGAACATGGCCTGCAGAAAAAGCTGGGCCTTGATCTCGCTCGGATCGATGTTGCCGCCGAAACGCTCCTGTCGCTGGCGCAGATTCAGCGCGAAGCGCTGCTCCATCAAAACATCCTCCTCCAGCATGAGGATGCCGGGATGCACCAGCCCGCCGCTCTCGCGCCAGCCTTCGTAATACCACTGAATGACGAAGGGCACTTCCACGATGCTCAAACGGGGATATGGATAGGGCAGACCGGTTTCCTGTTCCAGCGCGTCCAGCAGCTGAGCAGCCGTGTCCACGATGCGTTCCCGGGTGTCCGCGAAAAACTCGACCTGGCGGCGATGGTCCGGGTGGACATAGAGCGCGCAATCCACCCCATTGATGGAGGCTTCGTAGCGCATGTAGTGGCCGGCAAGCAGGGAGAACTCCGGCACCGGGTGCTCGACGAGCCAGGTGCTGCGGGTTCGGGCCGCCGGTGGCAAGTCCGTGTCGTCCGGCGCGGCCGCAAGCCGTTGCCCCTGCGTGATCACTTCGAGTGCGGCCGGAACCTCCACCTGGATCTCTGCCGTGGCGAACGGTTTGAGCCGTTCGCCGTCCGTGTACCAGGCGCCGGCAACCGGGTACCATAGACTGCGCGGCGGAAGATAAGTGGAACGGGGCCGGATCCAGGCGGTCAGATCCCCCTTCATGAAGTCCCAGCGGCCTTTGTGCAGACTGCGCTCTCCACGCCGCAGATCGAAGCCATTGCGATCGATGTCACCGGCATACTCCAGCACCACGACCGTGCTATCACCCGGCAACAGAGGTTCCAAAAGGCCCAGCCGCAGGACGGATTCGCCGCGCGCCACGGCCAGCGGCGCGCCGCTGGCGCTGGTGGCGCGGTGCAGACGCAGACCGGGATTGAGGGCGAAGACGAGTGTGTCGAGGGGAACGCTGTGCGGATTGCGGCACTGCAACTCCGCCCGCACGTGCAACGGTGCGGAAGCGGTCAACAGCTTCACATCCAGCACATAATGCACCATCTGTGGCGCCGGTCCGGCACCGAGCTGCTCCTGCAACAGCCGCTCTCGCTCCCTTTGGCTGGCTGCATCCTGTTGCTGCATGTACCCCAGCAGCACCAGAGCTGCCGCCACACTGCCCAGAGTCAGGCTGCGCACGGCCAGGGTTGCGCGGCGCGAGTGCGGCAGACGCGGGTACAGTTCCACCGCACCGCCGAAGGCCGCCATGGCCAGCGCCAGGTAGAACAGGCGCTGGTCGATCACGCGCCGAATGTCACCCAGGCCGATCAGGTCAGAGTAATACAACGGCGCGTAGAAGGCGCCGAAATCGAAGAAGCCGCCGTAACGGTTGCCGAGGTAGAACAACACGGCCAGTGTGTAGACGATGGCGACCAGGCTTACCGCCGCCTGCTGGCGCAGCACGGCGCCCAGCAGGAAGGTGAGCGCCACCATGTAGATCAGTGCCGGCAGAGTCATCAACAGCAGGGAGCTGACGTACGGAGCCAGGCTTACGGGTGTCCCGGTGATGCTCATCTTGGCCGCCTGCACGGCCACGCTGAGCACCAGCACGGCCACGCTGAGCAGCCCCATGGCCCCGACAACGCCAAGGAACTTGCCGGCCACCAGTTCCACCGTGGAGACCGGCCGCGCGCCGATCACTTCCGCCGCCCGGACGCGTTGGTCGGCGGCGCGAAAGTCGCCGACCAGCAGGGCGATCATCAGCGTCTGCAGATAGCTGTACACGTAGAAGGGGACGAAGGCTCCGGCGGCAAGACCGGCACCCAGCTCCAGCCCCTGGGCCTCCAGCACCGCCAGCAGGATGCCCAGTACCAATGGAATGGCGATGGCGATGGCTCCCAGTATACGGAAGCGAACGGTACGCATCAGCATGATGCGCTCGTAGCGGGCGATCCCCAGAATGGCGCGTAGCGCTCTCATGCCAGCCCTGCCTCTTCGACTACGGCCACTTCGAGTTCGGTGGGATCCACGTCCACCCCCATGAAATGCACGTACGCGTCCTCCAGACTGGGCTCGACCGGTTCGGCTCCGGTTGGCGGATCCTGGTCACCGACCACCCGCACCGCCAGCATGTCCCCTTCCGGCGCCACCCCGACGACGTTGAACTGCCTGGAAAGCGCCTCAAAGCCGGCATCGTCCACATACAGATTCCAGGTTCTGCCCGCGGCCTGGCGGACCAGAACATCCGGATGGCCGTGGAACAGCAGACGCCCGCCGCTCAGCACGGCGACGTCTTCGCAGGTGCTGGAAATATCCCCGACGATATGCGTGGAAATCAATATGGCCCGGTTCTCGCTCAGCCGACCGAGAATGCGGCGGAAACGAATACGCTCTTCCGGATCCAGGCCGACCGTCGGCTCGTCGACAAGCAGGAAATCCGGTTCGGTCAGAATAGCCTGAGCGATGCCCAGACGCCGCATCATGCCGCCGGAAAAAGTGCCAGTGCGACGGTCTCCCTCGTTCATCAGCCCGACCTCCTGCAGAGCCTGGTGGACGCGCTCGGAGCGTTCCGAACGGTGGTTCAGGTGGCTCAACCGCGCCATGTAATCCAGAAACTCCCATGCGGTCAGATCAGGATAGGCGCCGAAATTCTGGGGCAGATAACCGAAACTGCGGCGGACCGCCGCGCGCTGCTCCTGCAGGTCCCTGCCGTCTACGAGTACCTGGCCGGCCGTGGGCAGCATCTGCGTGGACAGTATCTTGATCAGCGTCGTCTTGCCGGCGCCGTTGGGGCCCAGCAATCCGGTGGTACCGTGCCGCAGCTCCATGCTGACACCATCCAGCGCCGCCTGGCTGGCCCCGGGGTACATCATGCTCAGATCACGGATCTCGATATACATGGACGTTCTCTTCGTGTGGTACACCGGCCGGCACCATACTACCTTGCGCCCTACCTTGCGCCGTCCCATCCTGTGCCGGCACCTGCTTTCCCGTATCGATGAACATCGCTTCGCGAGGGCACCAAGTCTATGGGACTTGTGTAGGGAGAATGTAACAACCTGTAACGCTCCCATTGGACTCGATCCACCCGACGTATTCAACACCGCCGGCAGCAACCGCCGACCCCAGTTAACACGCTGATACATTAACTTACGATTTACCTACAGACGTATGGACATCGAGGCGTATATTATACGCCGCCCGTACGACACACCGGACGGATCCCGGCGGTTGGCGGGCGGTTGCGTACAGGACTCACAACTGGAGCACAACCGGAGGTAGGATCATGTGGAAAATCATTACCATTGCAGCACTCGCCGTACTGCTGGGCTCGGTGGAGGCTCAACCGCCTCAACGACCGGGTGGAGGAATGCCTGGCGGTGCTCGCATGGGAGGCCCCAGGATGGGCGTGGAGTCGGACTGGGCCCTGCTCAGCTTCGAGCTCGATCTGCCCATGGAGCAACTGGAAAAACTGCGTCCGGCCCTCAAGGAGGCGTACCAGGCACAGCGCGCCCTGTTCGCGAACATGACGAACAGATCGATGGACCGGGAAGGATTCATGGAGCGATCGGTTGAAATCCGCGCGCAACTACAGGCCGCCTATGAGGAGTTGCTCACGGATGAACAGCTGGAAGCCCTCATCGCGGCCCGGGAGCAGATGCGCCCTCAGGGCGACCGGCGGCCATCGAACTGACTGGCGCATACTGAGAGCACGCCCCTTACTGATATACCAACGGCATCAGCAGTGACCCGATACCTTGTCTCGTCCCCAGCACCCGGAAAAACCTCGATAAAGGTCACCGGCGGCCTGCCGCAAGGCGCCGGGCCGCCGCACCATCACCCGTGCGGACAAGATGACAGAAGACCCTGCAGCGTACATCGCCACCAACCGGGCCGAATACGGCGACCATTACGACGGCCTGAATTTCGTCACTCCGGAGCAGGCCGAGGTATACCAGGCGCGCCGTCAGGACTTGCTGCAGGCGCTGCACGGCAAGGCCGAAGTCGGCTACGGCGGCACCAAAATGGATTGTACTCGTCTGTCTCCCGGCTGCCGTTGTTGCGGTAACGGCACCTGGTCCTGCTTGTTCGTCAACAACCGCTGCAACCGTAACTGCTTCTACTGTCCCACATCCCAGGACAACGCCTCCGTTCCCGGCACCAATACGCTGGACTTTCCGCTAGCGCGCGACTACGCGGAATACACCGAACGATTCGGCATGGATGGGGTGAGTTTCAGCGGCGGCGAACCTTTGCTGACACCGGATCGCACCATCGAGTATCTGCAGGCCTTACGCTGTCGCCGCGGCGACAGCGTGCACACATGGCTGTACACCAATGGTACCCTGCTGAACGCGGCTATGGTGCGTCGTCTGCGCGACGCCGGCCTGGATGAAATCCGCTTCGACGTCGCCGCCAACGGATACGATCTGACCGGAGTCTTCCTGGCCGCCGGTATCATACCCGTGGTCACTGTGGAGATACCCGCCCTGCCGGATGATGCCGCCCTGCTGAGGGGCCTCCTGGTGGACATGACCAATGCCGGTGTCCATTTCCTCAACCTGCACCAGTTGCGTCTCACACCGCACAACCGGCCGCATCTGCAGCGCCGTGGGCTTACGTTCCTGCATGGTGCCCGGATAACCGTGCTGGAGTCCGAGCTGACCGCGCTGGAGTTGCTCGTTGAAACGCTGGACAAGGGCATCCCGTTGCCGATCAACTACTGCTCCTTCGTGTATAAACACCGGTATCAACGCGCCGCTGCCCGGCGCCGGGCAGCTATCGCGGCACGCAAGCCGTTCGAGGACATCACGGAAAACGGCTACCTGCGCCATCTGTCGCTGGCGGGACCGGAGGAACGCTTGCTGGCCCAAGTTGCGCGCCTGCAGGCCGAAGGGGCCGATCCGGCGGCTTTTTGCCTGAACCGCGCCAATGCCACGCTGGACTGTGCCGCATCGCTGTGGCCTCTGCTGGCGGTGCACGACCTTGCGATGCACGTGCGCTATTTCGAAGCACGCCTGCGCCCGTCGCCTTCCTACCGGCATCCGTTTACCAAAGTCGAGCTTGAATCCGGCACGCAGCTGTACGTAGAGCGCTGGCCGGCGACCGCCGAACTGGTGTTGCGCGGTCCGGAGGTGCAAGCGTTCGCCACCACGGTTCTGGGTCTGGGTGCCCCTTCTGCGCCCAAATCATCCGCTCCCGCAGAGTCTGCGCATCCGGTCTCTACGCCTCCGGT
>SLHA01000014.1 GCA_007136405.1 Candidatus Latescibacterota bacterium | reverse complement strand
TTCACTGGCTCTTCATGGCTTCGCGCAGGCGATAAAAGCGCTGGTCGATTTCTGGCAGTAACTGGCGCAGCCGGGCTTCGTCTCCGGCCTTGGCAGCCCTTTCCATGACCAGGGCGATCTCGTGCAGGCGGTGGGCGGCGACATTGGCTGCTACACCCTTGATCCTGTGGGCCTGGGCTCCGGCAGCTGTCGTATCACCCTGTTCCACGCTGGTATGCAAAACAGCCAGTTGCCCCGGTATTTGCTCCAGGAAGTCGGCGAGAATGGCCTCCATCAAGGCTTGATCGCCCATCAGCCGCTGCTGCAGCGCCACTCGATCGAAGACCTCGGTCTGGCTCTCGGCCGGAGTCGCCACACCCTGCGCTGGAATCGCAGCGCTGTCCCGTGCAAATGCCGTCGCGCCGGGGTCGATCCGGCGGACGTCCGTGGCCGGAGCCGCATCAGCCGCTGTCTGTGGCACAGGCACCAGGGCATCGGCATCTCGTTCGGCCGGCAGCCACTGGCCCAGCTCCTGCGCCAGCGATACTGGATCAACCGGTTTGGCCAGGTAGCCGTTCATTCCCGCCTCCAGACAACGCTCCCGGTCGCCGGGCATGGCGTGCGCTGTCATCGCGATGATGGCGACATCGTGATTCAGCACCGGGGTCTGCGGATCGCGGATCCGCCGGGTGACCTCCAGTCCGTCCAGTTCCGGCATCTGCACGTCCATCAGTATCAGCTCGTAGGGAATGGATTCCAGCGCATGCAGCGTCTCCCGGCCGTCCGCCACCGCGTCCGCCGCCAGGCCCATTTTCTTCAGCATTGCCAGGGCTACCTGCTGATTGGTCACATTGTCTTCGGCCACCAGGATACGCCCCCTGCGACGGGAAAACAGTCCTTCGACATCCCGTGTCTGGTGTCTGATGGTCAGGCTTCCCGGCGCGTCCTGAGCCTCCTTGACGCCCGGCTCCACCAACCGGCACAGCACCGCATACAGCTCCTGGCTCCGGACTGGCTTGGTCAGACACGTATCATACTCTGTTTCGGCGCAATGGCCGGCGCCGTCGCGCAATCCCAGCGAGGTCAGCATCACCAGCCCCAGGTCCGCCAGCCGCGGATCGGACCGCAGGGTCCGGCCCAGCTCGGCCCCGTCCATGCCCGGCATCTGGGCGTCGACGATCGCCACCTGGTACGCCGCACCTTTCTCCAGGGCCCGGTATACCGCCTCCAGCGCTGACGGGCCGTCAACCGCTTCGTCGATGCACATCCCCCAGGACGACATTCGCACCCGCAGTATCTCTCGGCCAGTGGCATTGTCATCCACCACCAGAGCGCGTACGCCCTCCAAGTCGGTCAGGCCCGGAGCCGTCTTTCGCGCGGCGCCCGCCTGCTTGCGCAAGCGCACCGTGAACCAGAACTCCGAGCCTTGCCCTTCTGTGCTTCGCACGCCGATATCGCCGCCCATCAGATTGGCCAGCTGCCGCGATATGGCCAGTCCCAAACCGGTACCGCCAAAACGCCGTGTCGTCGACGCATCCACCTGACCGAAGGTACTGAAGATCTGATCGAACTTGTCCGCCGGAATGCCTATCCCGGTGTCGCGCACCGTAAAACGACACCGGGCCACATCCTGGTCGTCACCTGCCGCCGGCGGGTCCAGCGACACCCGGATGGACACCTCTCCCGACTCGGTGAATTTCACGGCGTTGCCGGCCAGGTTGGCCAGGATCTGCCTTAGCCGGCCGGGGTCCCCCCGCACCAGCTGCGGCACGTCTGCATCCATGGTGTGATTCAGCTCCAGACCCTTCCTGTGGGCCTGCAGCGCCAGCGTCGCTGCAAAGTCGTCCAGCAAGGCTTCCAGATCAAAATCCAGCTGCTCCAATGCGAGCTTGCTGGCCTCCATCTTGGAAAAGTCCAGAATATCGTTGATCAACGACAGCAGCGTCTCCCCGCTGAACCGCACCGAATCGGCGTAACGGCGTTGTTCCGGCGTCAAATTCGTGTCCAACAACAACCCCGTCATGCCGATGACACCGTTCAACGGTGTGCGGATTTCGTGACTCATGTTGGCCAGAAACAAGCTCTTGGTCCGGTTCGCCTCCTCTGCCGCCTGGCGCGCCTCCTCCAGGCGTGCCTCAGCCTGTTTACGCGCGGTGATGTTGAAAATGAATCCGAGCAGATGCCGGGTGGCACCCTCTACATCCGGTGCCTCTACACCTTTTTCCAGGACCCAGCGTATGGATCTGTCCTGGTGGAGCAGGCGATATTCCAGCTCCCACGACCGGCCGGCGTCGACCGCTGCAGCGATGGTGCGTTCCACTGCGCTGCAGTCTTCACTGTGAATGATGCTCTGGTAGGATCGGACCGAATTGCCGATGAAAGCGCTGGCCTGATACCCGGTAAGCTCCTCGGTATCGTCACTCATGTAGACCATCGTGCGGTATCCGTCGAACCTGCACCGGTAGGCTATTCCGGGTATGTTGTCAACCAGAGACCTGAACTGGGCTTCGCTGGCGAGAAGAGCTGATTCGGTCCGCCGGCGCTCGAGGGCGCCGCCGATGGTATAGGCCACCAGCTGCAGCATGGTGATATGATCGTCGGGCCAGCGATGAGCGCGGCGTACCGTTTCAAATTCCATGCATCCGGTCAATGCGCCGTGCGCACCGAGCGTGGGAAGGCTGATGAGCGAACGGATGCCCCGGGCCCGGAATTCCAGCTTTTCCGCCCGGGCTTCCGGAGGCAGTGCCTCGATGTCCGGCAGATGCACTGGCTTACGGTCCAGGATACGCTCTTTCAACCAGGGAAGCGCATCTGTCGGTTGATCCTTGATACGATCCTTCCGCGGTTCTATGCCATCGGCGCACCATTCATAGGCATTGCTCACCTTGGCGAGGTTGCCGGTGAACAGTACCAGACAGGCGCGATCGACTGCGAATAACTTGCCCAGACGTTGCAGGATACGTTCTACCGCTGCGTCGAATTCCCTGTCAGATGTGAGAATGATCAAGGCCGCCAAGGCTTCGGCGGCGGCCTGCTTGAATTCCAGTTCGATTCGGCGCCGTTCTTCTTCTTCCTTGCGTTGAGTGATGTCCTGCAGGACGACCTGTACCGACTCGACCTGGCCGACGGCATCCTTGACCGGCGCAAGCGTCTGCAGCAGCCAGCGGACCGACCCGTTCCGGTGCGTACACCTGCGTTCGTGGCTCTCCTGCGGTCCGCCGGTCGCCACCCGCCTGAAAGCTTCAGTCCAGCCATCATCATCCTGTGGATGGGAAATGCGCCGGAGTAGATCGGGATCATGGTAGAACGCTTCGGGCCGGTACCCGACGATGGTTTCTGTCTGCGGACTGACGTAGAGGCAGCGTTCCTCCAGGTTCAGGTGCATGATCGCGATGTCAGTCGGACTCTCTACCAGAGTGCGGTAGCGTGCCGAGTTTTTCATCTCGGCTAGCCGGGACAGCCCGGCCGACAGCACGTGAGCCAGATCCATCAGGGTATCGATGTCTTTCTGGCTGAATGCATGTGCACGACTGCTGTTGACAGCCAGGGTCCCCTGGGCAAAAGGCACATCCAGGACCGAAATGACCGGAGGGTCAAGGTGCGCGACCCTGGCGGCTTCACCGTACGGATCGCTGTGCAGCAAGTCCTCCCGATACACGGGCTGCTGGGTGTACCAGCATGTTTCCACCGGCTGCTCGTGATGGCGGAGTTCCGGCAGTTCCACCGTTCTATTTTCGCTGGCGGCATAGGTCATCCAGGTGTCCGTGTCTACCTGGCGCACCTGTGTGGAGCAATTTCGCATCTGCGGAAAAAGGACCTTCAGTTCCTCGTAAAGAACCTGCAGGGCATCCGGAATATCGGCGGATCGCTGGATTCGCCAGAAGGCTTCACGCAACCGTTCCCGGCTGGCATCCTGCTGTTTCTGACGGACCTGGGCTGTCAGGTCGCCCCAGAGCAACAACCCGCCGATGGTCCGGCCGGCTGCATCAGTAAGCGGCCGGGCATCGATCTGCCGGTGAAAAACCCGACCTGACATATTGATGTAGTCCCAGCGGTACCGTAGCGGCTCTCCCGTCTGCAATAACTCATGGACGAAGGTCTTCATCCGCTGCCGGTTTTCTCTGGAGTCGGCGAAATGTTCGATGGTTTGCCCGACCCGGTCTTCCTTGCGGATTTTCCGACCCAGCGCCTGCGCCAGGTCCAGGAAAGCGCTGTTCACATCCACTATGGTACCGTTAGTGTCGATCAGCGTGGCCGGTTGAGGTATGGCTTCCAGCAGTACCGGGTCATGGTTCATGCGGTCCTCCTGCGCGTGAACTATGCGGTCCATGTCCGGTCATACGCCGCAACGAAGGCGGCCACGAAGGTATCGAACTGCTCTCCGGGGAGGTGATTGATACCGGCAGCCGCCTTCCTGCCGCCGCCGGTAGCGAACTGGCGGCAGAGCGTGTCGGCACCATCCGGATGAATCAGAGGAGCGCGCACGCTGACCAGAAACCCGCCGTCTGGTAACCGGGTCAGCAGCGCGTGGGCGCGTTCCGGCGCCTCCCTGGCCAGCTTGTTGGCCAGAACGCCGCTGACCCGCCGGGCCCAGCGTTCGGCTGGCAGGATGTACACGGCGCGGCGCGGATCTGCTGTTTCCGGCTGCAGGTTACCGGCAAGGTGCATGTCCTCCTGGTATCCCTCCTGGAGTCGCTTGTAGGCGGGATCCTGATCGATAAACACAATCGGATCCGGGTAGGTCTGCAATGTCCGAAAGAGCCGAGCCGGCGGGATCAAAAGATCATCCACCGTGGCGCCGTAACTGTTGTAGTTCAGGTAGAGTCCCAGATCCCGCAGCTTACTCACCACGGTCTGGTCCACCTGAAGCATACTCGCGGCCTGCTTCGCGGCCTGGTCGAAATTGTCACCAAAGGTGCCTACGACAGCCCATGTACGGTACCGCCCCTGCAACCAGGTGTCTACCAGCAGGCTGGTTCCCCGGTCCGGCGCCGGGTCGATGTGCGTCTGCAGATGCGGGTGGCTCGGAATCTTGCCGGCATAGTGGTGGTCGAAATACCGGATGTGGGCCCCGTGCCCGAGCAGACGCTGCAGGTGGAGGCGATTCTTTTCCAGCGATATGTCCAGCACCGTGACCTGATCCCCAGTCCCGGCATGCACCCGCTGTAACAGGCTGATGTCCCGCTTCACACCGGTGACCAGGGTACTGTTCACCGGTGTGGCGAGTCTTAACTGCAACAGGGCGCAGAGCCCGTCAGCATCTCCGTTGAAGACATCGATAAAGGCCATGCTTCCACTTTCCGGAGCCGGATCGGCCGGCGCCTCGATCAGCTGATGGTCACCTCGCGCGCCTCGGCGGAACTCTGGTAGATGGCATCGAGCAGTTTCATGATCACCACACCCTGCTCTCCGGTGGCCGCCGGCTCGCCCCTACCCAGGGCGGCCTCAACGAAACGCTGCATCTCGATCTGGAATCCATCCTGCGTGGCAAACTGGACACTGGTGTCGGACAATCTACCGTCCAGCTCTCCGGTGAGCTTGACCGGTCCGCTGTCGCCGATACGGACTCCGGCCTTGTCACCCAGCAACTCGACGAAGCTCTCTTCAGCGGTATTGGCGGCCCATGCAACCTCGAAACTCATGGTCGCCTGGCGTCCGAAGCGTACGGAGCCGGTGGCGTAGTCATCGACATCGAAGACGCCGTCATAGTCAGGCGGTCCGGCCCACATGCCGGTGTAATGATAGTCTTCCATCAGGGGGCCGAATTTGGCATACGTAGTGGCGCTGACCGCGGTGGGCTGCCAGTACTCGGAAAGCCACAGGGCCAGGTCGAACGAATGGACCGCGATGTCGATCAGAGCGCCACCACCAGATTGATCCTTGGTGGTGAACCAGCCACCGAGACCCGGGATACCCCGCCGACGGACGCGCACGACGCGCATGTGATAGATCTCGCCCAGGTGGCCATTGCTGACAAGATCCTTGACGACCTGCGAATTGGCGTGCTGGCGCAGCACCATGCCCAGCTGCAATACTTTGCCGGCAGCGTCGCGCGCCTGGCAGATCTGCATGGCCTCCTGCTGATTCATGGCCATGGGTTTTTCCAGCATGACGTCCTTGCCGGCTCTGAACGCATCGACCGAGATGGGCGCGTGCAACGCGTTGGGTACGCAAACGCTGACCGCCTGCACCGAGGGATCCGCCAACAGATCATGGTAATTCTTATACAAGGTCTCGATACCGTGCTGACGACCTTTTTCCTCCAGGCGATCCGGCTTGATATCACACAGCGCCACGACTTCCGCTGCTTCGACCTTGGCATATGCGTCGGTGTGCACCGAGCCGATAGTGCCTACACCTATCACTCCGATGCCCAGTTTGTCACTCATGGTGGTCTCCCTCATGTGAAAAGATTACCGGAAGTTGAAAACGAGCCGGTAAGCCCGGACCAGAAATACATCATTAAAACGGATATTGGCGAATCCAGCAAGATAGCTGCGGCGGCGCAATAGGTGCAGTACTGGAACCGGAGGAGGCCGGGGCGTACCAACGTCGTCAGTGACGGGTGCATCGGGTGGCGAGCGATGCGGCCGGCGTGTTGTGTCCGGTACTACGGCGGAAGCGGTTCAGTTGAACTGCTCTGCGCAGACCAATTCCTGAAGTGATTTGCGTTTTTTGGCTGAAGCCGAATCGGCCGGGTAGCCCAACGGCATGAGTATTTCGACCCGGTACTGCGCTGGCACGCCAAGAAGCTGCTTTACCGGGTCTTGCGCAAAGGCGCCGATCCAGCATGTCCCCAGACCCGCAGCCGTGGCCGCCAGGCTCAGATGATCCAAGGCGATGGCAACATCCACAGGGCAGGCAGGGACGCCGCAACTCATCACCCGTTCGGGTTCCAACGAGACTGCGGCCAACACCACGGGAGCCTGGGCGATGAACATCTGGTTGTTGGCTGCCCGTGCCAGTGCCTGGCGTCGTTGCGCGTCATGCACCACAACTAGTTTGTACGGCTGTGCGTTTCGGGCTGACGGAGCCAGGCGGAACGCTTCCAGCAGCGTCTCCAGCACGGGCTCAGGCACGGCCTGATCCTTATACGCGCGCACACTGCGACGCATGTTGATCAACTCTTGCAAATCCATGGAGAACCTCCTTGCTGGGATGATGTTGGCGATACATAACCTAAGGATTGAGGCGCCTTCGGCGCCATGCTCTGATGCGGCATGCGGACCATCACCAGGCCAAGCCTCCGGCCTTGCACCCTGGCCCATATGGATGCGAAGGGATGATTCCTGTGCCATCGGCCACTGAGCGAAGCAACGGTTCAACCCGGATCCCCATGGCCTGGGCGACGGTCTACACGGGTGGAGACAACGCGGTCTCCATGGCCCGGATGCGCCGGGTCATCGTGTTCCTCCTGTTGGTACGCTGCGGGCTATCCGCAGCACTTTTTCCACCACCTCTTGCGGAGTTTGTCCGAGAACCCGGACCATCGGTTCCTTGCCATGCTCGCCCGGATCGACAACCAGATCCGGGCATCGCTCCGAGTGTTGCATGGCATAACTGGTACCCCATTCCAGCGTCGAGCCCTCGCGCTTTTTGAGCATATCAGGTTCATGCTTCCGGTCGAAGGCAGCGACGACGAGTCCCGCCGAATCAGCACCGCGCAGTACTGGTGTCGAATAACGGATATTCATGGCCGACCGCAGCTCGGTATCGCGTTCCATGGCAGCCAGAACGACGCTGGCTATATGCCGGGACGCTCCGAAACGGGGGGGCCGTACCGGCACGATGTACTGGTCAATAGCGGTCAGACGGCCGGGAAACGCCGCTACATGCTCCGGGCCGATGGCATCTGGCAGAGCGAACGCCAGGTTGCATCGCACCTCGGGAACAAGCCATCCAAGCGGATGATTCCCCAGGAGCGCGACCGCTTCTTTCAACGCTGCGATCACGGCGCGCCGGTTGTCGTCCGTTTCGATGCCCTCCGCCATATATTCCTGCCTGCAGGCCAGGCGGTTGGCTGGCCAGGCGCCGGCACCCAGCGGCCCGGCAGCGGCAATGGTCCGCGCCGTGTAGGCCTTGGCTTGGCGCGCGGCCTGAGCCAGCGGCAATCCGTCAACCAGGTAAACCGTCAGGGCCGCCGAGAATGTGCAACCGGCACCGTGGAACGGCCCGCCAGGCAGGCGGGGACCGCGTAGACGGTGCAGCTCCTTTCCATCGAAGAGCACATCGATGGCCTCACCGTCCAGATGCCCGCCGGTGACCAGTACAGCACGAGCGCCGCGGGCGTGGATGGCCCGTGCCGCGGTTTCCATGCTTTCCACATCCTTGACCAAGATGCCGGCGAATGCGGCCGCTTCGTCCATATTGGGGGTGATGCAGCTGGCAACCGGGAACAGGTGCTGCAATAGCGCCTCTTCGATGCCTTCGACCGCCAAAGCATCGCCGCTGGTGGCTATCAGCACCGGATCCACCACGACTGTGGGTACGCCATGCGCGCGCAGCGTTCTGGCCACACATTGGACGCTGCCGCGATCCGGCAGCATACCCGTCTTGGCACCGTCGGCGCCGATATCCCGCAGCACGGAGTCCATCTGTGCCTCGATAGCCCCCACGGTTATCGGCTGGATATCGGTAACGCCGGTGGTGTTCTGAGCGGTCACGGCCGTGATGGCGGTCAGGCCGTGACAACCGAGGATGCTGAATGTTTCCAGATCAGCCTGGATTCCCGCCCCACCCCCACTGTCCGAGCCGGCAATCGTCAGGATGCGTTTGATGCGCATAGTTGTCATCGGCGAATATCTCCTCGTTCCAGAATCTGGCGCGCAACTTTCTCACCGGATAAGAGCATGCCGCCAAAGACCGGTCCCATGCGGTACGAGCCGAAGGTCGTGTTGGCGCTCATACCCGCGACGTACACACCCGGGTATACCTCTCCGGTGTTCTCCAGCGTGGTCTGTTCGGCGCGATCTGCCCAGAGAGGACCCTGTCCTTCGATGCGACCGCTGGCGGTGTTGAGACTTCCGGGCCGGGCGCGTTCGATCATATGCACGACCGCGGTATCGTGCCCGGTCGCATCGATCACGGCGCCTGCGTCCACGGCCAGGGGATCGACGTGCAGGCCACTCTGGGCGACCGCAGTCCAGTTCAGCACGAGACCGGTGACGCGGTCCTCACGGACGCTGACGTCCTCCACGCTGATCAGGTTGAATATCCTGGCTCCTGCCTGCACTGTCTGTGCTCCCAGGCAGGTGACCGCTTCGACCGAGTCAGCGGTGTAGTAGCCGTCCTGATAGGGCTCGGTGCGCACGCCGAACCGCTCCAGCACACCTCTTCCCGCATCCTGGACCACGATTTCGTTGAACATCATGCCGCCGCCCCACATGCCCCCTCCGATGCTTAACTTGCGTTCGAACAGGGCGACCTTGCGCCTGGCCACAGCCAGGTCATGGGCGGCCACGAGGCCGGCCGGTCCACCTCCCACAACGGCTACATCCAGGTCGATGCAGTCGAGCAGCCTGGCCATGTACCGCTCGATGATGGCACGCGTAATGATCCGTTCGTTCAGCGGCGCGACTTCGGTGTTCTCTGCCATGTCAGTCCCCTTTCTCTTGATCAGATGCGATGTCTGCCAGGACGCTGCCTGTGGCGGATCCTGCGGACCTTGAGAGTGGTGTGAAGTATTGCCGGTGCGATCAGCTGAGGGCAGCCGTAAGGCATACCGCCAAAAGCCATAGCGACAGCGCCCACACATCCTTCACAAGCGGGGTGCGCGTGTAGGCGGCGGCGACGAAAGCCTGCTGCGGACCGGGACAGATGGTTTGACGCAGGAAGGAGAAGCAAAACCAGGGCTTCCCTACGGCGGCATTACCCGCATCAGGTTCTCAGGGTTGGATGCGCCTGCATCCTCTCAGCCGTAATGCGGCACCCCTAGCACATGATGGACCTGGAGTGGCGCCGTTGCCCAAACTGCTACCCCTCCGTCCGATATCGGGAGTGTAGTCGAATCGATCTTGGACGGCAACGGTGAAGCGGGCAACGGAGAAACGGGGATCAGTCCTCGATCCGCAGTGCTGCTCCAGGGCCGGCCAGGAAAGGGAACTCTTCGATCTCCAGTTTAGCCGCGAGGAAGTCCTCTGCCACGGTGAGGTGGGTGACGATGACGACAGGAACGCTGTCGTGGTGTTGCGGTTCCTTCTGCAGAAAAGAGGCTATCGACACGCGATGGGCGGCCAGAGTCTGAGCGATCCTCGCAAGCACTCCCGGCTGGTCGGCCACGTCGAACCGTACGTACCACCGGCACAGCGTTTTGTCGACCGGTATGATGGGGACGTGCGAGTTGCTCAGGAATTGCAGCTTCTCGAAATTAGGCAGCGCGGAACCGCGGGCGATACCGACGATGTCCGCCACGATGGCCGAAGCCGTGGGCATCATGCCCGCCCCCTTGCCGTAGAACAGGACGTCTCCGGTGGCATCTCCGCGTACCAGTACGGCGTTGTTCTCCTCGCGCACATTCGCCAGTGGATGGTCATGCGGCAGCATGGCCGGATGGACCCGAAGCTCAACGCCTCCAGACGCTGCGCCGTCCGGAGGCGAATCATCGTCGTAACGGGCAGTGGCGATGCCCAGAAGTTTGACGTTGTAACCCAGTTCTCCGGCCCAGCGCACATCGGCACTGGAGATTCCGCGAATGCCCTCGACGTGTACGTGCTCGAATTCGATACAGGTGTGGAAGCCCAGGTTGGCCAGCAATGTCAGTTTATGCGCTGCATCAAAGCCGTCGACATCCATGCTGGGATCGGCCTCGGCGAAGCCCTTCGCCTGAGCTTCTCCGAGGGCTTCTTCATAACTGACGCCATCTTCGACCATGCGGGTAAGGATATAGTTGGAGGTCCCGTTGAGTATGCCGCGGATGGATTCGATTCGATTGGCCACCATGCCCTCGCGCATGGCTCCGATCAACGGCACGCCGCCGCATACCGCGGCTTCGAATCCGATGGACGTGTTGTTCTCTCTTGCGGCCATGAACAGCTCCCGGCCGTGCAAAGCCAGAAGCGCCTTGTTGGCGGTCACCACGGCCTTGCCGTGCCGCAGCGCCTTGAGCACGTAACTGCGCGCCGGTTCGATGCCGCCGATCATCTCGACCACGATGTCGATCTCCGGGTCGATCGCAACCGCCTCCGCGTCATGGGTGAGGCGCACCCCACTCACATCCACGGCTCGCGGTCTGTCCAGATCGGTGTCGGCGATGGTGTGCAGACGGATATCCACGCCTGTCCGCTCGCTGAGCGGCGGACGCGTGTGCAGCAGGATTCTGGCGGTGCCAGTGCCCACTGTACCGAAACCGAGAAGACCTACGTGGAACGTCCGGGACCCATCTGCGGAAGCTGCCATGATGCTCCTCTCTGTGCGGCTGGTGGACACGCCCGTGGATGCCGGGTGCTGAACGTTGTCACGCGGCTGAACGTTGTCAAGCGGTATGTGAACATATCGCGTCGTGTTTGCCCCGGCAACTGTGCCGGCCAGCAGTTCGAGCCCATACTGACAGGTGGTACGTGGCTCCTTCGGATTGACGCACCCCGGAGGATACGCTATGGTGACGGGAACATGCTTCACCAGCGCGCATCGCGCCATCAAAGGGCATTCGATCCATGCATGACAGCGAGTGTATCATCGTGGCGAATCCAGCGGCCGGCGGCATGCGCCGGAAGGCCGGCCGGAACCGGATCGTCCGCCTGGCTGCCGATCTGGGTTGTCCGTTGATCGGACTGGACTGCCGTTCAGCCGAGGAATGGCGTCACTGCGTGGCCGAGGTGTCGCCATATACCGGAGTTCTGGTAGTCGCCGGCGGAGATGGCACCTTTGCGGACGCTTTGAACGCCAAAAGGGGGGATCCGGTGCTGGCTTTTTTTCCGGCCGGCTCAGGCAATGCCCTGCGCTGGGCCCTGCGTCAGATAGGCGCCGAACCGTTGTCGGCCGCGACCATACGACGCCAGCGTACACGTAGTGTCGGGGTCGTAATGTGCAACGGGGTGCGCAAGGCGTTCTCGGCGAGCATCGGATTGGACGCCCTGGCAGCATACAATTATCAAGTAAGCTCCCGGACGTGTCGCTCAGGCTTGGTCCGATACACGTCGGCGCTGCTTGCGGCCGTGCGCGCTTACCGGTCTCCGGATGTTGTCATGCACGGTGGTGGTCAGCAACTGAGCCTGCAACGTTGTCTCACCGTGATCGTATCGAAACAGCCTTTCTACGGGTATGGCTTGCGGGTAAACAGCGGACGTCTGGACGACGGCAGCCTGTCACTGAGGTCCCTGAGTGGGCCAGCCATCCGCCTGATGCTCCCGCTGATGGCCGCGGCGTGTCGTCTGCCACCGTCGCACTCACGCACCGGAACCCGCTACGTCATCCAGAGCAGCCACGATCTCTGGATGCAATGCGATGGAGAGGCTGTCTGCCAGGGTAGGGAGTTTACTTTCGAGCTGCTCGCCGATCATGTCAGGATGCTGCTTTAGTACCGCTCGGGGCCAGCAGCACGCTGACGGCCCCGGCGCCGAACAGGATTGCCGCCACGGCAAAAGCGGTTTCCGCTGGAAAACCGAACTGCGGCCCCATCCAGCCCACCAGAGGACCAGTGGCCGATCCCAGATCCGCGGCGGTCACGTACCGCGAAACGCTGCGGGAGCCTGCCAGTCCAGCCCGGGCAACGAGCGCCACCGTGGCACCCGTGCTGCAGATGAAGAACAGCACCACCAGGATCACCAGTAGCGCCGCGGCTTCCACCTGGGAGGCTACGGCCAAAGCCAGGCCACCTGACAGGAAATACCCCATAGCCGCCCACCTGCGGCCCACCCGGTCGGCAGCCGTCCCCAGCACCGGACCGGCCAGTTCGGCAACCCAGCGACACCCCAGAAGCAAGCCGGTAAGAGTGGCGACACCCACGACCACGCTACCGACGACCAACTCGGTGCCCACTTTCTCGGTCAGCACCAGACCCAGGGTGGACATGATCAGTCCCGGACCCACACATCCCACGATGAAGCCGCAGAACAGCAACCCAAGGTCGATTCGCAATGCCTGACCATGCGGTTTGGTACGTGGCTTGGGCGGGCGCAGCCCCCGCCTTGACAATGGACCCAGCGGCACGGCACATAGAGATATCACGGCGAACAGAACTAGTGTGGGCCCGTAACCCAGGTAGTCATGGCCCAGCGCGCCCAGCAGATTGCCGCCGAGAGAGCCCACCCGTGAAATGCTGCTGTAAACGCCTATCCAGCGCGCCGCCTGTTGCTTCATCACGCTGTCGACTACGGTCATGAGCCCGATCTGACGGATGAAGGACCAGCACAAGCCCCAGAGGATCCGGCCTGCCAGCAGCAACGTGAAGCTGGAGGTGACGGCATACAGCATGGTCAGCATGGAGCCCAGGCCCAGGGCCAGCGTCAGCAACAAGGCGGGAGCCTGATGCCGGCAGCACCGCTCGGCCACGTGGTTGGTCAGTAAACGGATCCACCGGTTGGCCGAGAGCAGAACGCCAACCTGATACGGCAACAGGTTCAGTGCGGTGTAATGACTGGGCAGCACCGCATACAGCAGCTGGTCGCCGAGGAGAGAGGAGGCCGTGGCCAGGGCCACGAGAAAAACGGGACGCGTTGCTTTCAGGGGTCATACCTTGCGTTGGGGCGTGGCTGCGTGACGGGCGGTATATCGGTAGAAGTAAAAATAAATGTATCCCTGTGACGCCCTGACCGCGAATTCGGAGTGCACCACCAACCGCGGATCGGTCCCAGGGATCAATTGCGTCTCGGAGCGAGTGTCGCGGGAACGTGGTGGAGTCATCGGCGTCTTGACGACAGTCCGGCCGGCTTGGTAGAAGGGAAGCGGACTAAACAATATTCGTTTTGGCGCCGGGACGCTACACATTGGACCGCCAATCGGTATATTCCATAAGGACAGTGACAAACTCGCTGCCAACCTGAGTGTGAGTCGGACGCGTTGTCGCACTCAGCTGAGGGGTAGGGGTCCCCGCCATCGAAATGGGTCCGGCCTGCGCTCGTGCAGCCGTCTGTCTGTGTTTTACCTATATTGCGGGGTGTAAAAGCAGTTGACAACCGTGTTTTCTTGAAAAGGAGGTGTTCCATGTTCAGATCCGTTTCTCGTAAGGACGACCAAAGCGGTGGGGCTGTCGTCGCCTTCCTGATCGGCTGCCTTACCGGAATCGTCTGCGGCAGTACGCTGGGCGTTCTATGGGCACCCCACAGCGGCCGGATCACTCGCAGGAAGCTGGGTCGCAAGCTGGGTGAAGCCAAGGACCAGGCGGATGAACGGCTGGCCGACATGAAGAGCCGGGCGGCAGGAGTGGGGGCGTGAGACGCTCGATAAGCGGAACCATAGATAGGGCCCGGGCGATGGTCAGCAGGCAGATGATCCGGAACCGCACCCGGTTGCGACGGGCGGACTTCGTGCTCACAACGGCGGCTATCTGCTGGTTATTGTTTCGTTTTTTCCTGTTTGCCGCACGTTCACAACGGTAGCGGGGTCAGGCGGCTTGGCGGGGTGCTCTGAGCGCATCGCGGCGCCGGAGTCGACGCATGCGCCCTTCACAGTGCTCGCGTCAAGCCTGCCTGATACACGAACCTGCGTGTGCCCTGCGTCTGGTCACGGCCTGATACCGGCGTCGGAGTCGACTTGGGCACATCCGGACCTGGGGCACATGCGCAAGGATGCACCCGCAAACTGGCCGAATTCACCGG
>SLHA01000147.1 GCA_007136405.1 Candidatus Latescibacterota bacterium | reverse complement strand
TCAGGGTGTGAACGTAGTAGTCCTTGAGCCCGGAGACTTGCGTGATCTCGGTGTGATAGGTCTTCGTGCGCAGCCAGCCACCACCGGTCTCCCACTGTTCGACCGTAAGCGTGAAGTTGACGAAGTTGCTGGTATAAGTGGCACTGGATGGGGTGACGCTGCTGTCGTTCTGCCAGTCGTCGGTGTCGCCGTAATCCTCATCGGGCAGGAAACCGTCGCGGTTCTCGCCGACAAACTTGTAACCCTTTCCCGCGGTAACCTCCCACACCGTGGTGATGTTCTGCTCCAGGGACACATTTTCGTCACGGACCTGCCGGTAGGCCACCGAATAGGCCGAGCCATCCGCATACGCCGGCACATGCCAGGCGCCCGAACCGTTCTCCAGGGCAAGGGCCTCGGATTCCAGCAGCGGCATCTCGTCGGTGAACTCGACGGTGCGCCACTTGTAGGCATTGTCCTTGGCCAGCCAGTCCTCGAAACTCGTGTTGCCGCCGAACAGGTTGAAGGAATTCTTCTCGTATTTGGTGACGATGGTCTGGAGCTTCCCCTGTCCCTCGGTCCACAGGTAGTGCAGCCCTTCACGCGGGGCGAATTGTACCGTGGTTGCCCCCGCGTGCTCGATCGTGTTCGCCAGCGTGTAGTCGATGCGGCTGAAGCTGCCATCCGCGCCGCCTATGGCCTCCACCAGTATGCCATCGTACACCCGCTCGACGATGCCCGACGCCGTCACCTCATACTCGCGCCGGGCCGCGCCTGCGCCGATCCGGGCGGTATCGATGATGGTGATCTTGCCGACGCGATCCCGCGTGGTGTCTATACGGTTGAGGATCAGATCGTAGTCACTTTGATTATTGATATCCACGCTGGCGTATCCGTAGGCGGCCTTGACCTGGCCGTTGCCGGTGCTCATGACCTGACCGGCGAGGATGATACGGCCACCGTCAGGCACGATCTCGTCCACGACGATCGCCTGCTGCTGATGGTCGAAGAAGGCCTTCACCGGTACGCCGTCCGCACCGAAGCTCACCCCGGTCACCGGCCTGCCGTCGTTGTCGAGCAGCGAACCGCTGACGCTGGGCGAAAAACTCGGGTCGATGTGGAGCGTGATGGTCTGCACGCCACTCTGGATCAAGCCGTTGATATTGAGGAAGCGCGCGGTCACATTGATCTGACCCTGGGCGAGGATGCGCGACTCGTTGACGTTGATGGCTGCCTGCAGGGTCGTGCTGCCGGCAACCACGCCGGCTGCGCTGGGGAAGGCCCGGGTCCGCGGTTGTCCCCCGGTGTTGAACACCTGCGCGCGCAATACGTCGAAATCGAGGTACTGGCGCGGATCCCGGTTGGTGTGGAACCAGTCGTCGGTGTTCAGCGAGAAATCGCGCGCGGCATCGATGTGGACTTCCTGGGCCCGGATCTGCCCCGAGACGATGATGCTGCCGTCATTGTTGGTGATCCAGACGCCGCCCACCTCGTTGATGATGTCTCCGGCGAGGTACAGATCCTGGTCCGGAGCGCTGGTGAAGCCCGGCAGCGCGCTCGTGTCGATGTCGTAAGCGCCGTGGGAAAAGGCGTCCTGGGTGATGCTGATCCTCTTTGCCGCATCGTCGGCGACATTCGTCACCGCCGCATTGTTGAAATAGACGTTCCCGGGCGTGAGCACGGTGTACTCGCCGTTCACCACCGTGACCCGTTTGGTGTCGCGGATGATCGCATCGTTCACCTGCATGGTGAACGGCGTCTTGTTCAGTATCTCGATCTCGGCGCCCGCCCGCGCCACCAGCGCCCCCGAGGAGACCAGCGCAGCTACTGTCGTGGGAACGGACTGATTTTGCACCACGTTGGCGTCGATGAACACGGAGCCCGGCGTGGCATACACGTTCGGCAGTTCGACGAACAGGATGTCGAGCTCCCGCTTGATGATCGTCTGGCCGTCGATGGTCTCCACCAGCCCGAGTTCCTCGAGCGCATCGTCGATCAGCTCGAGCTGCACCTGGTAGCGGGCTACCGACTCCGCGTCGGAACCGTGGCTGCGGATCCAGGCGAGCACCCTCTGGCGCTGCTCCAGCAGCATGTTGCCCAGGTTCCGGTACACGAAGGACGGCGCTTCCAGCTCCACCGGCTTGATCACGTAGAACCTGTCGGTCAGTGCGTCACGCAGCGCACCGCTGACGTCGCTGCGGTACACCGTGGTGTTGATGCCCTCTTCCGGCGCCGTGGATCCGAGGTTCTTCCAGCGCGCCGTGTCGCCGAAGTTCTCCTGCTCGAGGTTCACGCTCACCGAAGATTCGGTGAGCGGCAGGAACTCGTAGTAGTGGCCCACCACCCCGCCGATGCCCGCGCCGGCAACCCGCTGGATGATGGTCCCGGTGGAGATGCTGAACGGAATCGCGTCGAGATTGAGCCGCGCGTACTCGTAGGCAATGTCGGGCGCCAGGCCCAGGGCGATCTTCTCGGACTCGGTGAGCAGAGTGTCCAGCCGGTCCGAGGCCAGCTGTTCAACGCCGTTCAAGGTCATCGGCAGCAAGTGCACCAGGGCCTGGTTGTTGACCCCCGCCTCGATCTTCGCGGTGGTCGCGATCCTGACGACGTTGGTGCTGCTCGCCGTGGAGCCGTCCGGCACCGAGACCCCGTAGGGAATCAGCGACAACGACAACACCGCGCCGCTGGTCTGGCCGCGATCCCTGCCGCCCAGCCCCTCGATGGTCCGCAGCACCGCGTCCTCCAGCGCCTGCACTCGGGAGGCGCCCAGAACTTCGATGCGGTTGTTTTCCCGGATGTTCGCCGACGGACTCGGCACCGAGATGTTCGGCAGCAGCGAGAACGCCATGATGTCGGTGTTCGCATAGGCATTGATCAGGTTGACCTGGCCGAAGGCGTCGCGCCCGGCGTAGAAGCTCACGTCCTCGCCCTTGACGGCGGCGTCGTGCAGCGACACCCGGTTGGCCGCGTTGATGTCCACGTCCGCGATGGCGGCGACCACGCCCGTCAGGCCCGAGGCGACCGTGAGGTCGACATCGGTGCGGATATAGGTGTTGGTCCGGGTGGTCAGGTCGACGTCGCCGGCCTTGTTCTCGATGGTCGCGCCGAGCACATTCACGGCCGCGAGGGTATCGGTCGTCACCTTGGACTCGCCCACCGTGACCGCTCCGAGCAGCGAGAAGCCTTCGACCTCCACCGTATCGATGACGCGTACGTCGTTGAAGGCTTCGATGCGGAGAATGCCCGGGTTGGCGTTGTTGCCCTCGGAGACGATGCGGGCGCCAGGGCCGATATTCACCGAGGCCTCGAACATGTCGTCCGCCGTGCCGACCTCGGTTCCACTGAGCAACACAGACACACCCGCAGCCGAAACCGAAGCCGTCTTCAGGTTGATCCCGTAGTGATCCTTGAGCAGCTCGTTTCTCGCCGAAACGTAGATATTGCGCGCCGTGATCGATGCGTTCGCACCGATGTCGACCAGCGCTTTGCCGAGCACGGTGTTGTACGCTCCGGCTCCGCCGCCGCTGGCCAGACCGATGGACACGCTGTCGCCTCTGGCATCGACGTCCTGCCAGTGGTTCGAGGCCAGCGTCACCGCCAGCGCGCCGATCTCCGCGCCCGCGCCGATGTCCACCCGCGTCGTCTGCGTGTTGTTCGTCGACACTTCCGCACCGATGACGGCGATCAGACCGCCGCCGGCGGACTCGCCGTCGGCGCGCAATACATCCGTGCTGCGGGCTGTGATCGTCACGAAGCGTCCGGCATCGACTACGGCCCCGGCACCGGCTCCAGCCACCACCTCGTCGACGCCCGTGCCCCTGCCCAGGTTGGCCTCCACCTGCATACCGCCGATGGCGATACCGCCCACCGTGACGCCGAACCCCCTGGCGCGCGCGGTATTGTCGGCATCCGCCAGCACCGTGACATCGTTGCGGATATGGCTGACCGAATGCTCCCCCAGCCCGGCCTGCACCGTGTTGCCGATGTCCGCGCCTGCCCTGTTGAAGCCCACGCCAACCAGGCCGCCGGCGGCCGCGTAGCTCCGGGCATCGGCGACGTGGGTCGCATCGGCCTTCACGATCAGATCGTTCGCGTACACGGTGCCGTTGGCGTAGGCCGCGACATTCCCGCGCACCGTCGCTGCGGCCGTACTCTCCCCGATGCCGACAGCACCTGCGCCCCCTCCCGCTGCGACGGCAGCGACAGCGCCGTGCGAACCGGCTTCGAGCGCGACGACGCCGGCCGCGTCGATGGTTCCGGAAGTGTAGGCCATGACATTGGCATGGGCATCGGCCCTGGCGGTGGCGCCGGCCGCGCCCACCAGCAGGGCTCCGGATGCGGAATAGGCCTCGGCCTGCCCGTCCTGCGCGAGGTAGGAAGTTACCGATACGTTGTTGGCGGTGATCGCCCCGCCGGTCCACGCCGCCAGCGTGGGCGCAACGAGCGCGGTGGCCGTGGATCCACCCACCGCCAGTGTACCGGCGTTCACTCCTGCCGCGACAACGTCGGCCACGGGTGCGGCCGTGGCCGAGATCGCGATGTCGCCGGCCCGAACGGTGGGTACATCGAGATAGGCTTCGACCGTTGAGGTGATGGCCGCGAAGGCCACCGAGCCGCCGGCCGCCATGGAGATGAGGCCGGCCGCCACCGAGGCACTGAGTACCTGCGCTGTGGAGGTCGAATGGTCCTGGGCGGTGACGTTCAGGTTGCCGCCGACATCGACGCTGCCGCCGGATGCATACGCTCTGGTCGTGTTGCCCACGGTGTTGATCGCTTCCGCACCGCCGCCGCTGAAAGCAAAGCTGGTGGGACTCAGGCTGAGCGCAAACGCAGCGGTTTCGGATTCGGTGGTGATCGTCGCGTCCTCCAGCGCCGTCACCGTGAGGCTGTCGGCGATCACCGTCGAGCCGCTCACGAAAGCCTGCACGTCGTTGTGGATCGAGTTGGCGGCCAGGGCGATGCCGATGCTGAACGAAGCGCCGATCAAGCCTATCGACCCGGCGACGGAGGCCGCGCCGGCCATGGCGATGATGGTGGAGGTGTCATGCGCCGTGAGGGTGACGTCGCCGGCCCTCCCGCCGCTCGCGGCGAGACCGGTGAGCGTCGAATCGGCCACGTAGGCCTTCACATCCGCGGCAACCCGGTTCGCCACGCCCGCGCCCGCGCCGCTGCCCGCAACGCCGACCGCTCCCCCCGCGAAGGCGACAGAACCGGCAAACACGAGAGCCCTGATCGTATGGCGAGACGTGGCGCTGAGGTCCACATCGCCTCCGGCCCGGACCGTCGCATCGGTGACGTAGGCCTGCACCTGCGCCGGCACCCTGTTGCCGAACAGATCGTAACCGATGAGGTTGCGGGCCGCGGACGCGCCGATGGACGCGCCGACCGCGACACCGCCGGCGGAAACGGCGGCGGATGCGGTCAGGACGGCGGCGTTGATCGTCGCCGTGTTGCTCGCGGTGATGGCAACGTCTCCGGCACTTTCCAGGGAGCTGGACTCCACATAGGCGTTCGTCTGCGTGAGGATGACGTTGGTCGCCCCCGCGCCGGCACCGCTGACGGCCACCCCGACCAATCCCCCGGCTACGCCCAGCGAAGCCGCGGCGGTAACGGCGTTGATGGTGGCCGCTTCGACCGCCTGGATAGCGACAGAGCCGCTGGTGGTGTGTACGCTGTCGGCGTTGTAGATATAGGCCGCCACGTCATTGCCGATCTCGTTGTGGGCTACGGCCACGCCGATGGAGACGCTGACCCCTACGGCACCGACGGCACCGGCCAGGCTGGCCGCGCCGGTCACCGCCGAGATCCGCGCGTTGTCCTCGGCCGTGATGGCCATGCGGTCAGCGCTGATCCCAGCGGCGCCGGAGCCTTCGACAAACGCCCTGATATCGGTAGTGACCGCGTTGACCGCACCCGCGCCCGCACCGCTGACCGACACTCCGACCGCACCGCCGGAAAGGGCCGCCGAACCGGCCACCACCAGGGCGTCGATCGATTGATCCGAAACCGCCGTCTGGGTCAAGGCGCCCATCGCGTCGATGCTGGAGTCGAGCACATAGGCCCGCACCTGCACCGGCGCTTCCTCCAGATTGACCTGCTTCCACAGATCCGTGTTGCCGTAGTCCTGGGTTCTGAGGTTGACGGCCGATTCGTCTTCCAGAGGAATCAGATCATCCGAACCGATATACTCATACACATAGCCTTCCCTGACGCCGGCTTCGATCTTGACCCGTTTTCCGGCTGTGAGGGTGTCAGGTGCATCGCCTGTGGTGTAGTCATAGTCATACAACTCGGCCAGCCCCAGCTCCCAGCCGATCAGGTTGGTGGCCAACGAAACCCCGACCGACACCCCGACCCCCACCGCACCACCGGCAACAGCCGCCGAGGCGGCAATCACCGTCGCCCCGATGGTGGGAGTGCTGACCTCGAAGCGATTGCCGACCCGGTCGATGACGTAGGAATACCCCGTGACCCGGTCCGTCACCGACCACTGCTCGCCTTCGGTCCGGATGGTGACTGCCAGGTCACCGGAGTTGGCGATGCCGTGATCCCTCAACCTGTTCGACAACTCACCCGCCATGAATGCCTGGTCGGAGAGGATGTCCTGATCTCTTTCGTCCTCGTCTTCCCCGTCGACGGACCCGGCATCGTCCAGTTTCGCGGCGAAGTCGTCCGCAGCGTCCTTACTGTCCAAGTCCATATTACCGAGCGGACCGCCTGCAGGCAGGCTCATGGCGGTGATATCCACGTCACCCGCGCTGGCTAGGTCACTGGCCTCGATATAGGCGTTGGTCCGGGTGAGAATCACATTGCTCGCCTGCGCGCCGGCGCCGCTGACCGCTACGCCCACGAAACCGCCCGCTATGGCCACCGAGGCCGCCGCCGACACCGCGTTGATCTGGGCGCGTTCGACGGCTTCCACCGTGATGTCGCCACTCGTCGAAGCCACCGTGCTGTGCAGGATGTAGGCCGCGACATCGTTGCTGATCATGTTGAAGCCCAGGGCCACCCCGATGGAAACCCCGACGCCCACCCCGCCGAAGGCCGCCGCCACCGAGGCCGACCCGCCGAAGGCCATGATGACGGAGGTGTCGTCCGCCTGCAGGGAAACGCTGCCGGCGGTTACAGTGGAACTGTCTATAAAAGCCTTGACATCGGCACTGATCAGGTTGATGGCCAGGACGCCGGTGCCGCTCACGCCGACGCCGACGCCGCCGGCCGCGATGGCCGCGGACCCTGCCATCACCATGGCCCGGACCGTCTGTTCCGCGGTGGCCGTCTGCGCGAGAGCGCCTGTAGCCGCAATGGTGGAATCTTCTACATAGGCTCGCACACCCGCACCCGAATCGATCACGTTCGTCGCAAAGGCCCCGCCGATGGACACGCCCACGCCCACGCCGCCGCCGGCTATGGAGGCTGTCAGGGCCGCCACCACCGCGTTGATCGTGGCTCCATCCGCAGCGTCTACAGTAACGGCGCCGGCGCTGTCGAGGGTGCTGTTGGATACATAGGCGTCGGTCGAATTGCGGATGAGATTGGTCGCCGCCGCGCCCGCGCCGCTGACCGACACCCCCACGCCGCCGATGGCGACACCCAGCGAAGCCGCGAATGTCACCGAATTGATGCTGGCGGCTTCCGTAGCCTCGACCGTGATGTCGCCGCCGGTGGTCTTCACGCCGTCATCGGCGTTATGGATATAGGCCGCGACATCATTGGCGATCTCGTTGAAGGCAAAGGACACGCCGATGGACACGGCAACGCCTACGCCGCCGAAGCCCGCCGCCAGCGAAGCCGCGCCGGTTATGGCCGAGATGCTCGCATGGTCCTCCGCCGTAATCGCCACGCTGCCGGCCTTGATGCCCGCCGTTGCGCCGTTGCCGATGGCGCTGTCGCCGTCGACAAAGGCCTGCACGTCGACCTTGACGCTGTTCAGAGCCACGGCGCCCGCACCGCTGACCGCTACGCCCACGCCGCCGCCCGAGGCCGCGGCGGAACCGGCCACCACCAGGGCGTCGATGGACTGGTCCGAGATCGCGTTCAGAGCAAGGTCACCCGCCGCCTCGATGCTCGAGTTGGCGGTGTAGGCCCGTACCTGTACGGGTGCCTCCACCAGATTGACCTGCATCCACAGATCCGTGTTGCCATAGTCCTGCATGGACAGCTTGCCGCTGCCCACGGACTCCCAGAAGTCGGTATCTTTGTAGTCCTGGACACCCAGGTTTACCGGGCCGCTGGCGCCGATGTAGCGGTAGATGGCGTCGGTCTGGCCCAGCGCGGGATCGTACCCCGCATCGACTTTGACCAGATCGCCCTCGTTGAGGGTCTGTGTGCCGTCGCCGGTAGTGAACTGGTAGAAACCCACGGTTTCGCCGATATATTCGTACACATACCCTTCCCTGACGCCGGCTTCGATCTTGACCCGGTCTCCTTGTTCCAGGGTGGCAGGCGCATCGCCCGTGGTGTAGTCATAGTCATACAACTCGGCCAGCCCCAGCTCCCAGCCGATCAGGTTGGTGGCGAAGGAAAGTCCGATGGAAACGCCCACCCCAACGCCGCCGCCGCTGATGGCGGCCGAGGCGGCGATCACCGTCGCGCCGATGGTGGGCGCGCTGACGTTGAAGCGGTTGCCGTCCCGGTTGAGGATGTAGGATTTACCTGTGACACGGTCCGTAACCGACCATTCGCTGCCCTCGGTGCGGATGGTGACCGCCAGGTCACCGGAGTTGGCGATGCCGTGATCCGCCAACTGGACAGACAGTTCGTTCCTGATGAACGCCTGATCGGAGAGGATGTCCTCGTCCCGCTCATTGACATGGGGCGTATCTTCATCGTCCGCGTCCGTCGCGCCGGCATCGTCGAGTTTGTCGGCGAAGGCGTCCGCATCGGTTTTATTGCCCAGATCCAGATCGCCCAGCAGCCCGGCGGCCGGCAGGCTCCTGGCCGTGATATCCACATCCGCCGCACTGTCGAGTCCGCTGTCCTGGACATAGGCGTTCGTCCGGGTGAGGACGATATTGCTGGCCTGCGCGCCGGCGCCGCTGACCGCTACCCCGACCCCGCCGATGCCGACGCCCAGAGAGGCCGCCGCGGAAACGGCATTGATCTGGGAGCGTTCGACGGCCTCCAGGGCCAGGCCGCCGCTGGTGGTGGTGACCGTGCTGTCCTGGATGTAGGCGGCCACATCGTTGCCGATGGTGTTGAAGCCCAAAGCCACCCCGATGGACACGGCCACGGCCGTCCCGCCGAAGGCCGCCGCCACCGAGGCGGACCCGCCGAAAGCCATGATGACGGAGGTGTCGTCGGCCTTGAGGGAAACGCTTGCGGCCGTCACCGTCGAACTCTCGATGAAAGCCTTGACATCGGCGCCGATGGTGTTGACGGCCACCACGCCGGTGCCGCTCACACCCACGCCGACGCCGCCCGCGGCGATCGCCATGGAGCCGGCCATGACCATGGCCCGGACCGTCTGCTCCGCCGTGGCCGTCTGCGTGAGGGCCCCGCCCGCGGTGATGGCGGAGTTGCGGATAAAGGCCTGGACGCCGCCGCGATCCAGCTCCGAACCGATCATGTTGACCGCAAAGGACCCGCCGATGGACACCCCGACGCCGGTACCGCCGCCGGCGACCGAGGCCGTCAGGGCCGCCACAATGGCATTGATCGTCGACGTATCCGCCGCTTCCAGCGTTATGGCGCCGGCGCTGTCCAGGGTGCTGTCGGCCACATAGGCGCGGGTCCCGCCCGAGATGAGGTTCCCCGCGCCGGCGCCTGCACCGCTGACCGCGACTCCGGTGCCGCCGAAACCCGCGGAGAGCGACGCCGCGAAGGTGATGGAGTTGATGGCGGCGTTGTTGTGGGCCTCGATGATGATGTCGCCGCTGGTTGTCGTGATACCATCTGCATCGACATGGGCGATAAAGGCCGCGACGTCGTTGCTGATGGCGTTGTAGGCCCCGGCCAGTCCGATGGACACAGCCACACCGGTGCCGCCGACACCAACCGCCAGGGAGGCCGCCCCGACGACGGCCGTTACGCTCGAGGCGTCTTCCGCCCGAATCGCCACGCTGCGTGCGGTTACGCCGCCGCCGTCTGCGTGGTCGCCGTCGATGAAGGCCCTGACGTTCGTCGCAATGGTGTTCATCGCGCCTGCCCCGGCGCCGCTTACGCCCACTCCCGTGGAGCCGCCTGAAGCCGCCACCGAACCGGCCACCACCAGAGCATCGATCGATTTGCTCGAGACCGCCGTAATGGCCACCTCGCCGGCGGCGCTGATGCTGGAGTTCAGCGCATAGGCCTGCACTTCAACGGGTAACGCAACGAGATTCACCTGCTTCCAGAGATCCGTGTTGCCGTAGTCCTGGGTGGAAAGCCGGGCATGGCCGACCGATTCCCACAGGTCCGTATCGGTATAGTCCTCGGTTCCCAGATTCCTCTCAACGCCGCTCGCGCCGATGTAGCGGTAGATGCTGGCTTCCACGCCCTTGCCGGCGTCATAGCCCGCGTCCACCTTCACCAGGTCGCCCGCGTGGAGGGTCTTTGTTCCGTCGCCGGTGGTATGGTGGTATAGATCCGCCGATTCACCGATATACTCGTAGATATACCCTTCCCGGATGCCCTCTTCGATCTTGACCCGGTCGCCCCGCTCGAGCCTGGCGGGCGTACCGGCGGTCGTGTAGGTGGGATTGTACAGCGAATCATCCAGGCCGAATTCAAAGCCGATCAGGTTGGCCGCGAAGGAAACGCCGATGGAAACGCCGGCGCTGCCTCCGGCCGACACGGCGGCGGATGCGGCGATGACGATGGCCGTGATGGACGGCATGGTCATCCGGAAGTCGTCACCGTCCCGGGTGAGGATGTAATTTTTGCCGGTGACACGGTCGGTCACGGCCCATTCACTGCCCGCGGTGCGGATGGTGACGGCCAAAGATCCGGAATTCTCGATACCCTGAGCCCACAGAATACCCGACAGCTCAGCCAGGAAGGCCGCATCGGAGGCGATGTCCTCTTCCCGTTCGTCTATGTCGGTCTCTTCGTTATTGGCATCCGTGGAGCCGGCATCGTCCAGCCTGTCGGCGAACTCATCGGCATCGTCCCCCACCATGGCTTTGGTCAGGGGATTCAGCGGCGCCTGGGCCAGGCTCCTGGCCGTGATATCCACATCCTCCTCGCTGGTGAGGACACTGTCCCGGGCATAGGCATTCGTCCGGACGAGGATGACGTTGCCGGCCATGGCGCCAGCGCCGCTGACCGCCGTGCCGCCTACACTGACCGACAGGGACGCGGCCGCGGCGACCGCATGGATCGAGGAGCTTTCCACGGCCTGCACCAGGATGCTGCCGCCGGTGGACTCGACCTCGCTGCGCACGATGGCGGCCGTCACATCGTTGTCGATCATGTTGTAGGCGATGGAGGCGCCGATGGCCACGGCGGTGCCGCTGCCGCCCGATGCGGCTCCACCCACCGTGATGGCGCGGATGGCGTTGTTTTCTTCCGCCTTGACGGTGATCGTGCCGCCGCTCGTCACCGTCGAATCCACGATGGAACTGCTCACGTTGTTGCTGATGATGTTCACCGCTATGGAGGCACCCACCGCCGCCGCGGTGCCTTCGCCGGAAATGCTGAAGGCCACGCCGCCGGAAAAACCGAAGATGTCCGCCCTCGATGCGGCGAGCAGGTCCAGGGTCGAGCCGCTGCTCACCGTGGAATCCGACAGGCGCGCATCGATGCTGTTGACGATGACATTGGCCCCGACGATAGCGGATACGGCGGTGCCGCCGGAGGCGGCGATGCTCAGGCCGACCGAGGCGATGCTCGATGCATCGACGGCTTTGAGGTCGATGGCGCCGCCGGCATGCACCGTCGAATCGGTGATCAGGGCAGCCGTGGTATTCGTGATGATATTGCCGTAGCCTGTGGCTTGCACCGCGACCTTGCCCGAGGCGCCGACGCCGACGCTCAACTGCACGATCGAGGTCATGGCAAGCGCGTCGAGCCCGACATCCGCATCGCCGTTTTCCACCGCGAGTGTCGTCGCATGGACGCCGGCATATACCGTAGAATCCGCAATATGGGCCTTGACGATATTGGTGACCACATTGCCCGTGAAGGAGACGCCCACGGCGGTTTTACCGGAACCGGCAATGCTGATGTTCACGGCCAGGATGCTCGATTTCAGGTCGATGGGTGACTCGGCATCCTCGAGTAGCCGGTTGAGCTCTTCCTGGGTTTCCCTGTCCATCATCCAGTCTGGAAGCAGGAAGCCCGCCTCGTCCCGGGCGGACAGGGACAGGTCGCCACCGGCCGTGATGATGGAGCCGCCCGAGACAAGCGCCTCGGTCCGGTTGACGATCACATTGCCGAGACCTGCCACGGTAACGGCAGTTTTCCCGGAAAAGGATCCTCCTATCCCGATGGAGCGGATGACCGGCGCGGACGCCGCGGAGATGGACAGATCGCCGCCGGCGCTGACGTCGGCGCTGGATATCTCCGCCATCACGTTGTTGACGATGACGTTCACCGCTCCGGCCATACCCACCGCCGTCTTGCCGGAGGCAGCGACGCCGAGAGCGATGGTGCTGATGTCGGCGCGGTTGGAGGCGGCGATCAATAGGTCACCGCCGGCCCGGACGGTGGAGCGCTGGTCGGGCTTGCCGTCGATGAAGGCCCGGGTGTTGCCCGTCAGGACAAAGACCGCCAGGGCGCCCGCCACACCGTTTTCTTTCGACACGCCCGCGGATACGGCAACAGAGGTGATCTCCTCCTCCGAGTGCGCCTGGATGTTCACCTCGCCGTCGGCGTTCACCTCGGCGGAAGGTCCGATGTAGGCCTCCGTGTTCTTCACGATCACACCCACATTCAGCCCGATGCCCACGCCGGTGCCGCCGGCGGCGACCGCGAGGCCGCCGGCACCGTTGACGATGTGGGTCGTGCCGGAGGCCGCGATGCGGACGTCCTGATGGGCGCCGGGTTCGAAACCGGGTGTGGCGTTGATCCGGGCGTTCTCCCCGATGTAGGCATGGGTGTCCTGGATGAACACATCGACGATGGCGGAACCGCCCACCGCGGCCTTGGATTCGCTGTCGGTGCTCACGCCTCCTCCAGCGGCGATCGAGGAAATCGCCGGAGAAAACTCGGCCAACCCCGGGATTTTCAGCGCCAGGGGCCCGATCGAAGCATCGGCGCTGATGGAGAGCTGTTCCCTGGCGTCGGCATGGACGTGATCGCCGAGGAACGCGTACGTATTCTGCACGAGAATATTGGCGGCTACGGCTATTCCGACGCCGGCCTTTTTACCGACGCCGCCGCCGCCGGCGAGATTCTGGTAGGCGACGGCGTTGCGCGCCGTGACGTCCATGCCTCCCAGAGAAGTGATCTGGGCCCTTTCGCGGACCGAGGCCTCGGTGTTCATGATCATGACATTGATGCCGGCGGATCCGGCCACGCCGTAATCCTTGCCGCCGCCGATCGCCAGGGCCCACGTCGTGAAGTCATTGGACTTGCCCTCCGGTGTGACGGCCCGGACGGCGATCCCATCGGCCTCGACCACGGCATTGGATCCGATGAAGGCCCTGTTGGTCGCATCGGCTACGTTCAGCGCGACCGCGGCGCCGACGCCGGTATCGCTGTCAAAGGACAGCGCGGCACCGAGTACCTTCGCGGCGAGGTCCGTCTCGCTTTCGGCCTTCACCTGAAGCGCTCCGCCGGCTACAACCGTAATGTCGTCCGCGATGGAGGCCGTGTTGCTGGAGACCACCCAGTTCACGCCGATGCCCGCGGCTACGCCGACACTGGCCGATTCGGTTCCCTCGCCGTCCTCGCCCCCGCCGGAGGTGTTATCCGTGGCCTTGTCATTGGCCGTATCCAGGTTGTCCTTCGCCTTGGGCAGGGTCTTGCCGCCGCCCGTGGCTCCGTCGGCCTGGGACTGGGCTTCGCTGTCGCTTTTCTTGCCTCCCTCTTCCTCGCTCTTGTTCCCCTTGGCGCTGGCAATGATCTCCATGTTGCTGAATTGCGTCGTCGAGGCGGAAATCGTCACATCGCCGGCGGTGGTGAAGTCGCGCGCCGCGGTCGCCAGGACGGAACTGTCGACGATATTGATGCCCACGGCGGCCCCGACGGCCACCTTGTCTCCGGCCACCGACGCGTCCACGGTCGTGTGGGCCGCTCCGGTATGCGATGCCTCGATCGTCGCATCTCCCGACAGGGAAAGCGTGCTGCCGTCCCGGGTACCCAACCGCGCCGTGGTTTCCCCCTCCACGTAGGCCACGGCCACCACCGGGCTTACCGCGACGCCGCCGGCGGCCCCCGCCTTGGCTGTCGTCAGCACCGCATGGACGGAGGAGGCGGTCAGGGTCAGGCTACGGCCGCCGGTGAGGACCGCGTCATCTTCTATTTCCGCACGGGTGATGTTCGCCGACAGCACATTCAGGGCAACCGAAGCGCCCACACCCACATCGCCGCCGGAGGCCTTGGCGGCGGCTGTCGCGGCATTGGCCTGGGTATTGACGGCCTCGAGCCGGACATCGCCGCTGCCGGCGGCAACCGTGGCGCCGCTGCGGATCACGGCTTCCGTGTGATTGGCGACGATATTCAATGCCAGGGAGCCGGCGACACCCACCTTGGAGGCCCCGGCGCCCGACTCCGCCTCGGCCCGGAAGTGGTGGCTCACGTCGACGATCATGTGGCCGCTGGCCGTCGCTCCCGTCTTGTCCAGTTCGAGGGTGTTGCGCAGGAACGCGTCGGCTGCCGTAGCGGCAAGCTTCACCGCCGTG
>SLHA01000068.1 GCA_007136405.1 Candidatus Latescibacterota bacterium | reverse complement strand
TACTGATCCATGGACTGCATCTGCGTGCGCCAGATGAACACGGCGTCCGGATGCGCGGCAACGAACGGCTGCGGTTTCACCATGTACCCTGCTCCTGTCGAATTTCCTTACGGTTGTGATAGACACCGTTGTGGTGCAAAATTGATGGGCGATTCTCGCTCGGATCGATTGGACTCATGACCGGCTCGATCGGGGTCCAGTGTCGACCGCGGCACACGAGTCCGCCCGCAAGCCTGCTCAACCATGGCGCGGCAAGGCGAACCGGTCATCCTCCTGGAAGGCCAACCGGCTCAGCGACCGGGTGTCACCGAGCAGTTTGCGGGCCACCTCAGCCGCTCCCATTCTGTCCAGCATAAGACACGCACTGATGGTACGGGTGGCCAGGCAGAAGTCATCGTACGCCCGTATGTTGCCCTGCTGCCGATGGGTAACATGACAGCCTCCGGCGCATGAGAAACGGCAGAAACAACCGGTGCAGCCCGGCTTGTCGGCGACGGTATCGCGTACCGCCTGCACCCGTGCCGGGTTGACCAGCACGTGGTTGCCGGCATCCACATGTCCCAGACTGAGATCCTGATTCTGCCGGACCCAATGCACCGGATCCAGGTAGCAGGCATGGATACCGCCATCCGGATGCAGGACGGCCACATCGTGGCCGACCAGGCAGGAACTCAGGCGTGGCTGTCCGGGATTCACCGGATGGTAGACCAGACTGATGTTCAGAGGCGCGGTGCGCCCATAGGCGGCATACCATTGGCGGGCAAAATCGAACGGATCCGGAGGCTGGAGACCAGCGGTCCGGGAGGCCGCATTGACCGTCAGAGGCTCGAACTTGATACTGGCCGGTCGCCAGCGTCTGGCCATCCATACGGCCATGGGACTCATGCGGGAGACCGATGCGGCGGTGACACAGGCCCGCAGGCGCAGAGGCACGCCGCGGGCGACCATGATGTCCGCCGTGCGCGCGGCTGCAGCAAAGCTGCCCTTGCCTGACGCAGTGCTCCGGTTCCGGTTGTGGATCTCCCTGGAGCCATCGAGCGACAGGACGAGTCCGTGCAGGTGATCCGCCACCCATCGCGCCCGTGGTTCGGCCAGAAGACCGTTGGTGGTTGCCGTCAGTACCGGTCGGATACCGGCTTCCCGACAGCGTCGTTCGCAGTGCGTCACCACAGCTTCGATAACCTCGAAAGCCTGGAAAGGCTCACCGCCGAAGAAGTGGATGGGCAGTTCGGTGGCGCCGTGTGCGATGGCCTTCTCCATCATCCAGTCGACCATGCTGATACAACAATCCACATCCACATGGCGTTCATCCTGTCCATCGGCGTCGAAATAACAGTACGTGCACCGAAGGTTGCAGGACCGTGTGGTGACTATGGCGAGCGACTCCGGTTGGAAAGGACCGCAAGCTACCTGCGGATGGTGTCTGGGTTGGCGGCGCAGCAGACTCCGAATGCGGTCCAGTTCCGCATCAGCAAGGGGGCGACACTCACACACCTGGCGCAGGTCATCGTCGGACAGAACAGCGCTGACCTCGTGCAGCGGCGCATGAACCAGATAGCGATCGAAAAGCGGCATACGATAATGCATGAGCACCTTGCCTGCCGGCGAGAATCCACACTGTCCGCCGGGCTAACGCCGGCGGCGGAACCGCACAGTCCGCCGGGCTTCCGCCAGCGGGAAGCCGCACAGTCCACCAGGCTGACACCGGCGGCGGAACTGATGAATCAGGGCGTGCGCCGTGTCCGTTTCAACCGATCCGCTGTTCTGCGCCTGCCGCAGGCTCCGGCAGATGCTCGAACAAACCGTACTGGTACAGCTGGTGAAACGCGTGGTAGACGGCGGCCGGGTGATGGCGATCGCGCATGGATACGACTAGATCGTGCACCGTGCGCCGGCCGTCGATGGCGTTGACGAGTTCCTTGTGCAAGTCCGCTGCAATCCTGGTTCGCCCGAAGGGAAAGCGCAGCACCAGCGGCTGGCAGCCGGCTCCGCCGGTGCGCTCGACATCGTTCCGGAGCACAGGGCGGTACCCGTCATCGTCCTGGTCCTGGAAGGCCTCTTTGTCGCAGGCTTGCAGAAATTCGTGTACGGCGCGAGCACCCGAACCGAAATCCGCTTCCCGGTAGACGGCGTATCCCAGCGGCCAGCGATCGAAATCCGTGCATGGACTGATCAGCTTGATCGACCGGTCCACCATGTTGATGAGGAAACCGCTCACGCAGGCGATGGAATCCACCTGCCCGTCCGGATCGGTGGACCGGGCACGACCGGCCGCATAACGGGTCTGCAAAGATCCGGGATTCTGCAGGATCACCTCGATGTTACGCAATTCGAACGCCGAATAGGTATCCATCAACTCATGCAGTTCCTGCAGACTGTTGATCGAAAAGCGATCCCATATCCCACCGAGACGCTCCTTCAGGTGCAGGTAGGCCCTGGTCCGGCGGGGATTCCGTCTCCAGGCCGCTGTCGTGGTCTGGGCGGGTATACCCAGGACCCGCGCATACACCTTGAGGTAATGCTCGTAGTCGGGATTGTCGAACGGCTCCGTGGCCCAGTACAGGAACCCCGCAGCCGCACCGGGACCGATGTAATCCAGAAGTATCTGGAGTACTTCAGCGAAACATTCCGCATTGTCTTCCTGATGAAAGCGGGCTATGCCGCTCAAGCGCGGGGCCGCCAGACCACAGTAAGGACAAGCGATACTGCAGCCTCGGGTGAGTTCTATAGCGAAGGGCAACAACCGGTTGCGCCGCGATCTACCGTTTGCTGCCTGCGTGGCGAAGCGGTTGGCCTGCCTTGTGCGCCAGGAGCGAAACGACCGGGGCGTGGCGGTTTCCAGATGCAGCAGCCAGCCTCTGGCCTCAGCCTGCTGCGCCGCCCGCCAGTCGAAATAACCCTGTATGTCCGGATGGTTTTGCGTGTTGTCTTGCCCGGAGTGCAGAGACGGGTCCCAAAGGCAACGCAGCGGGGCCGGCTGTACGTCCAGGCCCCGCTGCCTGACTGCCTCCTCAGGATTGTTCGGTAGAGCTGCGCGGAACTCCGGATCACCGACCACCAGCTCCGAGAATCTTTTGATATCCCATGGTTTCACGGCTGGACCGATCCACCGTATGGCTCGATCGACGTTGTGCCCCGCGCCGGTCTGTTTACCACTGGCTGACCCGTTTCACCATGTACGCGTCCAGCCCACCTGCCCAGAGAGGTCAGCAACGCCGCCACGGTCTACCAGCAGCAGCTGGCCACATGGCCGATGGTGGCATCGTTGATCGAATGCGTCCGGGTCAGCCAGTTGCCGACACTGGCGAAACGGATATCGTCCCCGCCTGTAGAGCCCGACCATCCTCCCGTGACGTCGTCCAGATCCGCCTTGGCGAGTTCATCCTCCTCGTCCTCAAGATCGCTCAGGTCTTCGGGTGGCTCCGGCAGCGGCAGGACAACCTCGGTATCCGAGACCTTATAGGGCAAGCCGGTATCGCCTTCCTTGACGGTAACCGTGACTTCATCCCGGATGGCGAAGCCGGCATCGACAAGGACCTGCCGGGGTTCAGCCACCAGTCTGGCACGAAAATCAGGCTCCTCCCAGGCCCTGTAGATCACTTTCCCCAGGATCCTCAGCTCGTTATGGTCCATGGCAAAAACCTCCAGGTTAAGGTGGATGACTCAAGCCTCGTCCATATAGACAGGTCTGTCAAGCACAAACTTGGCCGTTGGCCGGCCCGCACCTCAGCAAGAGCAGCAGGGGAGTGGTTGTCCAGGAAACACCATCCCGGCCGTGGTCCGGAGTGCTCCCGGACAAAACGCAGCGGCGATGTTTCCGAGCGGGTGCATAGCGTGCCCTCGCTGGTTCCCTGCCCGGATAGCCGACGCAAGTCGGAGGCACCATGATGATGACACCGGGTGCCACCCTCAGGTCTTGCTTTTGCGTCCGGAGCACACTTCCATTCATTAGGTCGAATGGTACGCCTCGGAGCCACAGGGACCGAAGATCACGGTGGCGTTGCGCCGCAACCTGCCTGAAACACCCTGTGCACACGTCATAATGGGGGCTCTGCGATATGCCCACTTCACCCCAGAAGCTGTTTCGGGAAGCCGCACTCGAGCGTCTCTCGTCTCCGGATCAACTGGACCGGCTGGTGACACTCACCCGACCACGGGCCTGGATCGCCGTGCTGACCATCGGAGTGTTACTGGCAGCGGTGACCGCCTGGGGCTTCCTGGGACGCAGCCCCACGCTGGTCGATAGCCGCGGAATCATCATGCCCGTCGACGGCGATCTCACGTATGCCGTCAGTTACGGCGGCGGCACTCTGGAGGCACTGCACGTGGCTCCCGGAGACTCGGTCGAAGCCGGGCAGGTGGTCGCTGCCGTACTGCACCAGGCCCGTATCCAGCGGCTCGAGAACAAGCGGTCCGCTCTGGCGCAGATGCAGGCCGAGGTGACCAGGGACAGGGAACGCGCGGACCGGGAACGCTTGTCCTTGCGGGAGAGCATCGCGGCCCGGCGCCGCGAGTATGACATCACCCGGGAGGTCTCCCTGGCCCGCATGGAATACCTGCAATCGCGCCTCGACCGCCTCGAACCCGGTATCGGCACCACCATCGATCTGCACGAATGGGAAGCCCTCCGGGATGAACTGGGCGTCCGCCGGCAGACTCTGGAGGCGGCGCGCGCCAGCCTGCTGCAGACGGAAGCCGCCGTCCGTGAGCAACGGACCGGCATCGAGCGCCGGTTGCATGCCGCAGAGCGCGAACTGGAGCTTATGTCCGGTGAACTGGTGGCCATGGAAACCGAGGTCCGCCAGGAAAGCCGTGTCGTCGCCCCCGCCGCAGGCCGGGTCACGGAATTGCTCGCCCGGCCCGGAGCTCGCCTGGAAACAGGTCAGCCGCTTGCCGTCATCGCCACGGGCGACCATGAGCTGGAAGTGCTGCTCTACGTGCCGTACGCATATGCCAAAAAGCTGGCTGCGGACATGCCGGCGCGCATCAGCCCACACGCCGTACGACGGGAAGAATACGGCAGTCTGCGTGGGACAGTGATTCACGTTTCCGCGTACCCGCTGTCATCCGAAGCCCTGCGTGCCCGGCTAGCCAGCGAGGTTCTGGCCGGCACGCTCACCGGAGGCGTTGCCGTGCACGAGGCCCGTGTACGCCTCGATCCCGCCCCGACACCCAGTGGGTTCGCGTGGACGTCCGGCACCGGTCCACCGGTCAGGCTCACGCCGGGAACCACCGTCGAGGCCCGTATCGTGGTACGCGAACGCAGACCCGTAGATCTGATCATCCCGTTCCTGCGGGCGCAAGTGGGGACTTCGTTGTGACCGGGCTAGCCGGCCGTTGGTGCCCCCGGCGGAACCGGCACGTACGTGCTCCCACGGTTCTGCAGATGGAAGAGACCGAGTGTGGGGCCGCTTGCCTCAACATGGTGCTCGGTTACCATGGCCGGTGGGCCCCTCTGGAGGAGATCCGGCGCCTGGCGGGTGTTTCGCGCGACGGCACCAAGGCTTCCAACCTGATCAAAGTCGCGTCACGGTATGGTATGGTGGCCAGGGGATTCCGAAAATCGCCCGAAGGGCTGGACGAGTTGCCTCTGCCCTCCATCATCCATTGGAATTTCAACCATTTCGTAGTGTACGAAGGCCGGCAGGGCAAGCAACTCCGCATCAACGATCCGGCTTCCGGCCCCCGGCTGGTCAGCCGACAGGAAATGGATGAGGCCTTCACTGGTGTCGTGCTGGCCTTCGAACCCGGCCCCGCCTTCACCCCCGGCGGCTCTCCCCCTTCCAGCTGGTCTCATTTGTGGCGCTACCTGCAACCGAATCGAACGGCCGTCACCCTGGTCGGTCTGTTGAGCCTGTTCCTGGTGCTGCCCGGAATCGTCCTGCCCGGACTCACCCGCACCTTCATCGACGATGTCCTCATACCCGGCCGGGATGACTGGGCGTTGCTCCTGGTGCTGGCCGTCCTGACGACCGGAGCCATCAACGCGTTACTGACCGGGTTGCAGCAGAGCTATCTGCTGCGCCTGGAAGGGACACTGGCACTGAGCATAGCCAGCCGCTACATGGGGCAGATTCTGTCCTTGCCGATCCATTTCTTCCTGCAGCGTGGCGTCGGCGACCTGGTCAACCGAATCGGCGCGGCCGAACGCATCGGCCAGCTGCTGTCCGGTACGCTGGCGGCCAACGTGGTGAACCTGGTCTCCGTGGTCTTTTTCGCCGCGGCCATTGCTTTTTTCGATCCGCTGCTGGCCGCCATCGGCGTCCTGCTGGCCCTGGGCAATGTGCTGGCCGTGCGGCTGTGCCGCAGTCCGCGCGAGTTGGTCACCCGAAGGATGCGGCAGGACCAGGGGAAACTGCTCGGGGCTGCTTCGGGTAGCATGCGCTCCATCGAGACCCTCAAAAGCAGCGGCGGCGAAAACGATGCCTTCACCCGTTTCAGCGGCTATCAGGCCCATGTGCTCGCTTCCCGCCAGACGCTGGGCATCACCACCGCCCTGCTGATGTTCGTGCCTGGTGCCATGGGCGTGCTGACCACCATCGCCATCCTCGGCATCGGCGGACTGCGGGTCATGCACGGCACCCTGACCATCGGCTCGCTGGTAGCCGTGCAGGGGCTCATGGCGCGTTTCCTCGCACCGATAACCGGACTGGTCAACCTGGCCGGCGAGATCCAGGCCATCCGCGCCGATCTGGGGCGACTGGACGATGCGGCCAACTATCCGCGCAACGGTCATCGCAACGTCACCCAGCCGGTCGGGCAGACCGGACCGTCCGCCCCGTCGGCAGCGTCCACCCCGTCGGCCTGGCAGCGGGCATCCGGTCATGGCGATGCAGACGCAGCCCCGCCTGTGCCTCTGCCACCACCGAAAGGGGAAATCGTCATCGAGGATCTGCGCTTCGGGCACGCGCCTCTGGATCCGCCGTTGATCGACGGCCTCTCGCTGCGCATGCTGCCGGGCTCGCGGGTGGCGCTGGTGGGCGGATCCGGCAGCGGCAAATCCACCCTTGGCCGGCTTATAGCGGGATTGTACGAACCCTGGTCGGGGCGTATCCTGCTGGATGGCATGCCCGTGTCAGCCATACCGCCGGAACACGTGAGCACACGCCTGGCGCATGTCGACCAGGAGGTTTTTCTGTTTGCCGGCACGGTTCGCGACAACCTGACCCTGTGGGATAACAGCGTACCGGATCCGGTGCTGGTTCAGGCGCTGGAAGATGCCTGTATCCGGGAGGAGATCGCGGCGCGCACCGGGTTCCTCCAGGCCCGGGTTGAAGAAGGCGGCGCCAATTTCAGTGGTGGCCAGAAGCAGCGCCTGGAATTGGCCCGCGTACTCGTCATGAATCCGGCCGTATTGCTGCTCGATGAAGCGACGGCGGCCCTGGATCCGGCTACCGAAGAGCAGATCGACAACAATCTGCGCCGGCGTGGGTGCACCTGCCTGATCATCGCCCACCGCCTGTCCACCGTGCGCGACGCCGACGAGATCATCGTTCTCGAACGCGGTCAACCGGTGGAACGCGGCACCCACGACGAGCTCATGGCCCGGGCGGGAGTGTACGCCGCCCTGGTCGGCATCCAGTAAACCATGACACGGATACGGCAAATACAGGCGCGTCCGGAGCGCCTTGAACTGACCGCCAACGCCCCGGTACTGTTGAATGGCTCAAACGGGCGCTGGCAGATCGTCCGGGGATTCGTCGACATTTTCGCCACGCGGCTCGATCCGGACGGGCAGCCGGGGCGGCGTATATTCATCACGCGCCTGCAGGAAGGTGACTGGTTGTACGGTCTGCCCGCGGAACCGGCCTGGGTGCTGATCGCCGTCGGCGGACGTGACAGTATGCTCGGTAACGCCGGAATGCCGGCCGCGGCATCGGACGCAGCAGCGACAGAAGCCGCAGCGACGGAAGCCTGGATGCTGCGGTTGGCCCGGGGACTGGCGGCCGCCGAGCAAAGCTTGAATGTGGCGGCTGCGCCCGCGGCACCGAGCGAGCCGCCTACCGCCTTGCCACCGGCAGAGTTGCCCGCCCGCATCCAGGCCCTGTTCGCCGCACAGCAGGAAGCGGCGGCCCGAACGGCACAGCACCGTCGCGAGCTGGCCGAAGCGCAACAGGCGCGGGGGATAGCCAGCCTGGTAAGCGTCCTGGAGACTGACAAGTCCGCTGCCGAGACTGTATTGCTGGATCCGCTCACGGTCTGCCTGCGCGCCATTGCCGGAGCGATCGGTGTCTCCGTCGACCTGCCGGCTGTGGATGCCTCCCTGCCCATGGCTGAGCGGGCGCAGCAGCTTCTCCATGGCGCGGAGCTGCGCAGCCGTCCCGTGTTGCTGCGCGGCGACTGGTGGCGGGACGATCACGGTCCGCTGCTGGGATTCGACGAGAACGATGGCCGGCCGCTGGCATTGCTGCCGCAAGGCGGCGGTTACCGCTGCCTTGACCCTGCCGGCGAGACCGCGCAGACCGTCGACCGTGAGCTGGCCGGCCGGATCACCGGCGAGGCCCTGATGGTGTATGCAGGGCTCGACGAAAAGCCACAGCGGCTGCTGGATCTGGTCCGCTTCGCCGGCCGGGGAGCGGACCGGGACCTCCTACGCATCGCGGGGTACGGATTGCTGAGTGCCCTCATGGCCGTCGTAACACCAGTGGCCACCGGCATCCTGATCGACCTTATCCTGCCCGCAGGAAACAGAACCCAGCTGGCGATGCTGGTGCTGCTGATCGCCGGCACAGGTCTGGGCGGACTGGCGTTCAAGCTGGTAAGCGCTTTTGCCCGGCTGCGTCTGGAGGCCCGCGCCGACGTGCGAGTACAGACGGCGTTGTTCGACCGGGTCTTGCGCCTGCCGCTGACCGTCCTGAAACGGTACCCGGTGGGTGATCTGGCTGACCGCCTGCTGGGCATGCAACGCGTGCGCGAGCAGCTCGCCGGAGCGACGATGAGCGCCGTTCTGGCCATGATATTCTCCACCGCCAGTCTGGTCGTCCTGTTCTTCTATACATGGCAACTGGCCCTTGTTGCCACGGCTATGGCCCTGGTGTACAGCCTGGTTGTGTTGTCGCTGGTTCTGTGCCAGTTGCGGCACGAACGCGCCCAGGCAGATGCCAGGGGACTGGTGCAAGGTTTCAACACGCAGTTGATCGTGGGCATCGGCAAACTGCGGATAGCCCATGGCGAGGGACGGGCCTTCGGTACGTGGGCCCGTTTGTTTGCGGACCAGAAACGTCACTTCATCGCCTCCGGCCGGGTAGCCAATCGCCTGGGGGTTTTCCAATCGGCGTTCACGCCGGTAGCCAACGCCCTGGTGATGGGCGGTATGATCGTGCTCGCCGATCAGCTGCACCTGCTCCCCGCATCGCTGCCGGCGAACAGGCTGTCCCCAGGCGCCGACGGAGGTGGTATCAGTCCGGGAATGTTCGTGGCTTTCAGCGCCGCTTTCGGTCAGTTCCTGGCCGGCGCCAGTGCCGGCGTGACCGCACTCAGTGCCGGACTGAGCGCCGTTCCGCAGTTCGAAAGAGCCCGTCTCCTGCTGCAACATATGCCGGATTCGCGGCGCTCACGGCGCGATCCGGGCCGGCTCACCGGTGCCCTGGAATTCAGCAATCTCTCGTTCCGCTACGCCGAGGACGGTCCACTTGTCCTGGAACGCGTGTCCTTTCAGATAGCCGCCGGAGAGTACGTAGCCATCGTCGGTCCGTCAGGCAGCGGCAAATCGACCACCCAGCGTCTGCTGATCGGCCTGGAGACTCCCTCGGCGGGCGAGGTCCGCTATGACGGCCAGGCTCTGCCTCTGCTGGATTACGCCAGCGTCAGGCGACAGCTTGGCGTGGTCCTGCAACACACCGTTCTACCGGGCGGCCCGATACACCGGATCATCCTCGGCGACCGCCCCGGAGATCTGGCCGATGCCTGGGACGCTGCCCGCCAGGCCGGTCTGGAGGACGATATCCGGGCTATGCCCATGGGCATGCACACGGTACTGCCGGAGGGCGCCACCACATTATCCGGAGGGCAGAGCCAGCGTCTGGCCATCGCCAGGGCGCTGGCCCGCAATCCGCGCATCCTGCTCCTCGACGAGGCGACCAGCGCCCTGGACAACACCGCACAAACGCTGGTCGCGAACACCCTCGCGTCGCTGGATATAACCCGGGTGATGGTCGCGCACCGTCTCAGCACCATCCGGCAGGCGCACCGGATACTGGTGCTGGACAAGGGACGATTGGTGGAAGAAGGACCGTTCGGGGAGTTGCTGCAGGCGGGCGGGGTCTTCGCGCGTCTGGCCAACAGGCAGCTGCTGTAAACCGTTGATGCCGGTAAGGAGGAATGCCATGCGCAAGGTATTGTACCTGCTGAGCCAGTTGAACGACGACGACGTCGGTTGGCTCGCCCAGGTAGGCCGCAAGCGACGCCTGGAGGACAGCAAGGTGCTGATCCGCGAAGGCGAGCCCATTCAGAATGTATACATCGTCCTGGACGGCCACCTGACGGTCAACGTGGCGGCCGTGGGCAGCGTCGCCGAATTGGGCGTGGGAGAGATCGTAGGAGAAATCTCCTTCGTCGACAGCGCACCGCCCTCTGCCACCGTGACCGCACGCGGGCCGGCAGTGGTCCTGGAAGTGGAGCGCTCCGTACTCGCCCGGCGCCTCGACTCCGATGACGGCTTCGGTCACCGATTCTACAAGGCGCTGTCCCTGTTCCTGGCGGATCGTCTGCGCGGTACCGTCCAGCGCCTGGGTTACGGTGATACCGGGACGCTGGACCACCCGGATGTCATGGCCGACGAACTGGACGTGTCACTGGTGGACACGGTGTCCCAGGCAGGAGACCGCTTCCAGCGTCTCCTGCGGGCGCTGCACCGGGCTCCGGCGGCCTCGTAAGCCGGCTTGGCCAGGATACCGCACAGTTTGTCAACCTTGACGCGTGACCGGCAGGCATCGTCCTGCGTTTGACCTGATACAAATGCGTTGATCCACACTCGTTCATGCCGCCAGCCATGACGCTGAACCGCCTGAACACGAACCGGGAGAACCCACTATGTACGTTGGAGTACAAGGTATCGGCACATCCACACAGGAACTGGAATTCCTCACCCGCCATGGCGTCACCCACATGGATTCCGGTGGCAATGCCGGGGACCTGGACGAGCTGGTCCGCCGGCGCGAGGAAGCCGCGGCCGCCGGAGTCGAGCTCGAGATGATCCACATACCCATTGCCGACAGCATTCCCATGGGCATCGATCCCCAACGGGATCGCGACATAGAGACGATTTGCACATGGATCGAGAACGCCGGCAAGGCCGGTCTGCGCGGACTGAACTACAACTTCTCGACGGTGGGATACCAGCGCACCCGGAACCGCTACGGCCGGGGTGGCTCGGAGTACAGTTCGTTCGAATTCAGCCAGTACGACAATGAGCAACCGCACCAGGGGGGTGCCGTCAGCCGCGATGAGATGTACGCCCGAATCACCTACTTCCTGGAGCGGGTCATTCCCGTGGCTGAGCAGTACCAGGTCCAGCTGGCCTGCCATCTGCCGGATCCACCCGCTCCGGTGCTGCGCGGTGAAGAGCGCTGGAACTATCCCGTCTTCGATGGGCTGAAGCGTTTCAGCGAGCTGGTCGACAGCCCGTTCCACGGTTTCAACTTCTGCTGTGGCGTCGCCGCCGAAGGGCTGGACAAGCCGGGCGAGGAGCTACCGGAGATCGTCGAATATTTTTCGGCCCGCCGTAAGATATTCAACGTCCACTTCCGCAACATCCGCGGCGGTCTCAATGACTTTGTCGAAGTCTGGCCGGACGAGGGCGACGTCGACATGTTCACGCTGGCCAGGATATTCCAGCGTACCGGCTACCCCTACATGCTCATGCCGGATCACGCCCCGCGGCATCCGGACGACAAGTCGCCGCCTGGGAAATCCCCAAGGGTACGTCAGGGCTGGGCCTTCCAGTTCGGCTACATCATCGCGTTGATCCAGGCGGCCCGGGCCGTCGAAGGGGCTCCACCGCGGGAGACCTGAGCCCGTCCTGAAAGCGAATGCACGGCTATATTTCGCGGTGCCGGGCCGGGGATACGGCAATCGCCCCTCCGGCACCGCCGCCCTCGATCTGTCCCTTCGCGATGCACTCAGTATGAACCCAGTTGCGTGGTAGCGTCCGAACCGGTTTCGGTGAGTTCAAGCGTCCAGTTATACTCGCTCAGCCCCTCCACGGCATCCTCATCGGTATCGTGGGGATGAGACGTCGAATACTTCACGATGCCCCCGGGCACGGTATCCACAAGCCACCATTCGGCCCGTCCGACCCCGGCCACGTCGGTGAAGCGGACGTGCCGGGCCGTGAACCGACCCGCCGGCACCTGTACGGTTTGCGTACCCACCGTGGCACCTTCCAGGCTCTCTGCCGTGAGTGTTAGTGGCTCCGAGTAGACCGGAGTGCCTTCGCCAACCGGCATCTCGCCGATATCCTGCCCCGGAAACTGGCTGCGCAGCCGCAGGATACTGGAGCGATCGGCGTCAAACAGCGCCTCGAGGGTGACCGTGTCGTCCGAATCAGCGTCGTACATGGCCACCCGCCACCACTCTCTGCCGTCTTCGAGCCGGCGCAGGAAGGCACGTTCCAGCCATGAACCATCCGTCTCGCCGTTTTCGGTGAAACGCCACCGGGTCCAGTCTCCGGGCTCGTAGTCGTTCGTCTCCACCCAGTAGCCACCGGGAGTGAACGCATAGGAAAACATGTACGAGGCGTACAGTCGCGTAAACTGCGGCGTGTAGTGCCGTACGATCCGGTCCCCGACATATCGACCGGCGGCCCCACCGACCCGTGCACCGGCAGTACGGCCAGCCGTGTCCAGCGCCGAGTCCAGTGCAGCCGCGCAGCCGAACAACGGCAACATACCCAGCAGCGGCCACAGTCGGTTGATGCGCAATTTCATGGTCTTCACTCCTTTATGTGGTAGAATAGCGTCCAGCGACTGAACGCGCGAACCGACACCCGGTCCCGTCGTCGATCCAGCACTCGGTACCAAATATACACTTTTCACCGCGTCAGGTAGAAGTCCCGGAATCAGAGCCACGATCGCCCGCCAGCCGGTGTCCGCAGTCGGTATGGCCAGCGCCGGAGCGGCATCCGGCGTAACGGCTCCAGAAAGCGGCCGTGCGCCCGCGCCGGATGGCCAGCTCACGGCTGGCTTCCTGGCGTCCGCCCAGGAATTCCAGCATCAGCAGGCCGTCCTGCTGACATATTTCGTCATGTGCGGGGATGACTTCACCGAGCAGAAACAGCGCGTACTGCACCAACCGCAGCGGACCGTAGACCCGCACCGCTTCACCCGGAATGGCTTCCACGGCAACACTCCGGCAATCCTTGATGGCCCCGATGACAGCCTCCTGCGTGGGGGCGTCAGCGAACACCAGGGTGAAATACCAGCCGAAGAGGTCGCTGTTCTCGCAGCCGTGCGCATCGCTGACCCCGACGATCGGCAACCGCCCGCCCCGCATCCGTTCCTCGTGGTACCGGGCGATCTGCAGGGTGTTCGAGTCCACCGCATCCCGGCCGTAACCGCCCACCACCTCGTACGCGTCCCACGGCCGGCTGGCGAACAAAGCGTTGGTTACCGGAGCTGCCGGCGTGTACCCCCAGGACACGTGCCAATAGGGGTGACAGAAGATGCCCAGGCCGCCGCCGCTGCGAATCTGATCGAACACCCAGCAACAGGAAGCCAGCTGATCGCGCACCGCCGCGTCAGGTATCTCTGCGAACTGACCGGCACGGTCGCGTACCGCACTCCGGTACGCGGCTGGATCCACGGCGATGCGCTCGTTGACGCTGAAACTGCCGCCGAAATTGACCATGTGCACCGGGTTGTCCGGCGGATGTATCTCCTCGCCCCGGCAGATCAGCAGGTCGTGTTCCAGACCGGCGAAAGCCTCTTGCGCCTGCACCGAGGGAGCGTATTTGCCGTGGTCGGTGAGCGCCATGAAGTCCAGGCCAATGCGGCGGCACGAGGCGGCGACGAAACCGGGCGACTCCTTGCCGTCCGAGTGGTCACTGTGGATGTGCAGGTCTCCCTTCAGCGGCAGGCAGCCATACAGGTCACCGTCCACGGAGTACAGCCGGATCCGCAGCAGCGGGGTGGAATCCGAGCGGGATGGGTCGACGATTTCCAGGAGGTGTTCTTGCTCTCCCTGGAAAGCATGGCTTATTTCCAGTTGACCGTCGCCGGGCTTGACACGGACTGGCTCCGGGGTGCCGCCATGGCTGTCCGCGGGGTAGTATTCGGCGGGGAGGCAGCGCGCCTCGTAGGTCTTGTCCGGGTCCAGCCCCACATGGGAAAAGCGCGGGCGCACGACGATAGTGGTGCGTTGGCCGGCCGCCGCTACCCGTGGATAGATGTCGAAATACCGGTTGGTGGTTTTCATCGGCTCTGCATCCGCTCCGTTCGTGTTGGGACCGCTCTGGAATCCGAACCTGCCATGGGTTGCCGCATGCTCTTCTCTATGGTGCGCCTTGCGGAGCGGTAGACAGGAGCTGTTTCTATAGGCATGTTCGGGCACCCATGTCAAGACGCAACCCGGCATCGGTCCACCCCACCGCAGCGGTACAGCCGACTCGACGAGGAGCGCGACCTATGACCATACGCATGATCGAACTGGATGGCAGCCTGGAGGACATGGGCTACGCCTTCGGCCAACAGCTTGCGGACGAGGCACATCGCCTGTCCGAGGAACGCTACCGGCTGTGCGAGAACGCCGCGCCTGGCGTGTCACGCCGGGAGATCCTGGCCCTGGCCGGCGAGCATCTGCGAGCGCAGTCCGCGCTGGCTGTCCACGCGGAGTTCCTCGGCATCGCCGCCGGTGCCGATATCGCTCCCGACGAGCTGCTCATCGGCAACGGTCTGACCGACTTCCGGGACGTGCTCAAAGGCCGCGCGCCGGAAACCCAGGGGTGCACCAGTTTCCTGGTCCGGTCCGGTGCCACGACAGACGGCGTCACCTATCTGGGCCAGACCTGGGACATGCACAGTAGCGCCGAACCGTTCGTGGTGGCGTTGCGGCGCAAACCGAAGGACGGCCCGCAGAGCCTGACGCTCACCACTTCGGGATGCCTGTCCCTCATCGGCATGAACGAAACCGGGCTGGCCATCGGCAACAACAACCTGGTTCCCACGGATGCGCGCCCGGGGGTGATCTACCTGGCCATGATACACGACTATCTGTCCCGGTGGGACACGGTTCAGGCTCAGGAAGCCATCACCAGGACGCCGCGGGCCTCCGGGCACAATTATTACATGAGCGACGGTCAGGGCAACGTGCAGAACATCGAGACCACCGCCTGCCAATGGGCCGCGCATCGCGTCGAAGCAGAAACCTATGCGCACGCGAACCACTACGAAACAGCGCAGCTGACGCCTCTGGCGATGAATCCTCCAGGACGCAACTCGCTGGAGCGCAAACGGCGGCTGAGCGATCTGCTGGCGCAGGCGGCCGGGCAGATCGACGTGCCCAGGCTGATCGAGATTCTGTCCTACCGCAAAGAAGGTGATGATGGATCGATCAGCCGCCACGGCAGCGGCTGCACCTGCGCCGCCGCCATCATGTGTCCCGAGCGCCGCGAAGTATGGTTCTGCCAGGGCCCGCCGGATACCGGCCTGTTCCGCCGGTTCACCTTTGCCTGAAAAACCGGCACCCCCTGTTCCTGAGATGGCGGACCGGCGGACAAACGATGGCTGCGCCGGGTCCTGACCGGGAAAGGTCTGGCCTGCCAGCAGGAGCCGCACAGTCTGCACGGGGGATCCGGAGAGCGCATCCTGAACGCGGCGATGTCGCTAATGGACGGGCGATACCAGGCTGTCATACCCGCCGGATATACGGGCCCACCGGCCCACCGGCCAACGCACGCCATCGACTCTTGTGTGGAACTCCTGGGAGATGCAAAGCCGCAGACCTCAGGATACCGACACCCAGACGGTGCGGGCCCGCGGACCATCGAATTCGCAGAAATATATAGCCTGCCAGGTTCCCAGCTGGAGAGTACTTGCATCCAGAACGAACTGTTTGCTGACTCCCATCAGACTGGATTTCAAATGACTGTCGGAATTACCCTCACCGTGACGGTAGAAAGTTTCCCGTCGAGGGATCAACGTGGCCAGTTTATGCAGAATATCCCGGCAGACGGAGGGATCCGTGTTTTCGTTGACGGTGATCGCCGCCGTGGTATGCGGGCAGAAAACAGTCACCAGCCCATCGGTTCGTCCCGTAGCGGCCACAGCCTCCTGCACTTCTCTGGTGATGTCGATCATCTGGTTCCGCTCGCGCGTGTGCACCGTGATACATTCCATCTCTCGCCTCGTCATATTGAGTGGTCACAGGCAGCGAATCCGGCAACTCTGTGTATGTACCGCAACCCACAAAAAACCCCGCACTTGCTCCGTCACACGATCGCTTGACTAGAAGGGTGTGCCATGGCCTCCAAAAAAGTCGCTTCCCGCCGGGACAGAAGCGCGCAACCGGCGTCAGAGCAGAGACCTGGCTCCAAGCGTGTTGTCGAGCTGATCCGGGCACATCATATGGTGATATTGGCGGTGCTGGTCGCATTGGGATCCTATGCATACACCCTTGATGAAAAACTCGATCTCAACGGCGACAACGTCAAATACTACCTGCTGGGCCGATCTCTAGCAACCGGGCAGGGGTATTCGGAATTGTGGCAAAGCGGCCAACCCACGCACTATTCCTATCCGCCAGTGTACCCGTTGCTGATCGCGCTGGCCATCGTTGTTTTCGGCATGGAGAATTTCCTGGCCGTCAAATGGATGAACGGGTTGTTCTTCCTTCTATGCGTGGTTCTCGTCTATCGGCTCTCCTGCTTCTGGACCCGGCAGAAAGCCCTGGCTGCGGCCATGGCGCTGGCCATCGCCTTCAACGCCAACCTGCTCGCGTTCGGCAGCATGATGATGACCGAAATCCCCTTCGTTTTCTTCACCCTTTTAGGGCTCTGGTTTGCCGGGAAAATACCCGAACACACAGAGAACCCGGTGATCGACAGGCATTTCCTGGCAACCATGGTGTGTTTCGGGTTGGCCTATTACACACGAACCGCTGGTCTGGCCTGCCTGTTCGGCATTACGGTGTATTTCGCCATCCGGCGCAGATGGTCCTATCTCGCTGCCGCAGTGGGTGGATCCATGTTGATCATGTTGCCGTGGTCCATCTGGGGTAGGAGAGGCCAGGGCAGCAGCTACCTTCGTCTGCTGTTATTGCGCGACCCGTACGCGCCGGAGGCAGGTACTATCGGTCCATGGGGCCTGCTTGAACGCTTGTATTCCAATCTGTTCCGTTACATTCACACAGAAATACCGGAGGCATTTTTTCCGGGTTGGTTCGGTCCACATAACGATCTTCGTGTGCTGGGCTGGATCGTGGGCATCGGCATCTTTACCGTCGCCAGTTACGGCCTATGGAAACTGCCCAGGTTCAACCTTCTCCTCCTGTCGTACCTTGCCGGTACCTTCGGCATGATACTGGTATGGCCCGAAGTCTGGTACGGTATCCGTTTTGTCCTTCCGGTGGTGCCCTTGCTGTTGATACTGTTTTACCATGGCCTGGTCGTCGCGGTATCGACGAGCATTCGACGGCCCGGCTTTCCCAGTGGTTTTTTTCCCTTGTTGTGTGGTGCCTTGATCTTCGCATCCAATGCCGGTGCTGTTCACCGCCGACACCAGTATGCGCGAGCGCCATATCCCGCAGCCTGGGCGAATTATTTCAGCCTGGCGGCCTGGGCACGGGAGAACACCCCGGAAGACGCCGTGATCGCCTGTCGCAAACCGGAATTCTTCTACCTGTTTTCCAACCGCCCCTGCGTCCTGTACGCCTTCGACCCTGATCAACGCGCGGTGATCGCCCAGATGAAAGCGGACGATGTGCGCTACGTGATTCTCGCACCCCTGGGATTCGGTACGACCTCCCTGTACCTGGTACCCGCCCTGCGGGCTCATCAGGAGTTGTTCAGGCCCATCGTGCACCTGCCCCACCCGGACACGTTCCTTATCGAGTTTCTGCCGGCATCCGGTGCCGATGACGGTGCCTGAAACCAACGAATCCGGTACCCGCCCCGGCCAGATCCTGCGGGCCTTCTTGTCCACCATCGGCAGCGGTAAGCGGCCCGGTTCGTCAGCGTCATTCTGACCGCCCTCTTGAAGATCGTGCCCGGGCCCGGAATGTTCGATGAAATGGTGCAGGGCATTGTGCTCGATATCATGCTTTCCTAATCTGCACGAACTGGGGCTCATGAGTGCAGACGCGGGATCCGGAATCATCTACCAGGCGTCTGTATGGCGAATACAACCCAACTCTGAACCTGTTCGAGGGATCATGGCACCTATCCGACTTGTGTCGACGTGTCTGCTGTGCGGTATGCTGGCGGCATGCTCATCGCTCTCGGTTCAGTGGGATTACGATCCCCATGTGGACTTTCCTGCGTACCGGACCTTCGACTGGATGCCCAGGGAGCAGGAGCCGTCCGGCGACGAGCCTGGCTTGCCCAGTCCCTTCACAGGCCGCCGGATCAAGCGGGCGGCGTTGGAGGCCCTCATCGACAAAGGCTTCGAGAGAAGTATCGATGATCCTGATTTCCTGGTGGCTTATTACGTCACGTACCAGACCACGGAAACCGTCGATGTATACGACCGTGGTTATTACCGGCCTCCGTATGCAGGTCATGTCCGTTCCCGCACGGAGGGTACCATCGTCCTGGATTTCGTCGATGCCCGCACCAGAGAGCTGATCTGGCGCGGCTGGGGTACCCGGCGGGTCAGATCATCGGCCAGCCCGGACAAGAGACAGGAGGAAATCGACCTCATCGTCGGCGCCATCGTCAGCAAGTTCCCTCCGTATTAGCCGGCTTTGGGAACACGCTGCTGCCCAAATGAAGGAGTGGTTTATAGTGAAAACCATGAAGAACACCTTCGCATTCACCTGCGCATTCGTAGTTCTGTTGGGATCAGCTCTCGCGGAAAGCGCTCATGCCCGGGAACCTGCCCGTGGGGACGTTGAAGCCGCGATAATGCTGCTGGAAGGCCATCCTGAGCTCGCGGAGACCATAGCGCTCTACCCCGAATACCTGCGGCAAGACATGCTCGTTGCAGCCAGGCATCCGGAGGCACTGGAGGAGTTGGCCAGAATCCAGGACCGATCCCGATCCACCTTCGCCAGGCTGGTTGGGCAGTTGAGCGAGCATAGGCAAGAGATGCTGTGGGATGTGATCAGCGTGCCAGGCCTGGTCGAGGTTCTGGCAGAAGCACGTCCTGGCAACTATAGAGCCTTGAACGCCAAGCTCAGTGATTTTCCCGCGGAGACCCATCGGTCCGCCCGGGTGCTGGTGCAGGAGAGTTCCAACGTTTTGCGTGAGATAGCGGCGCTCAATCGGGACACAGAGAAAAATCTGGTCGGTTACGTTCAGGAACAGCCGGACGAGACCCGGCAGAGCCTCCAGCGGCTACTCCATGTGCCGGAGGTCCTGGACATGCTGGCTGCGGACATCGGCACCACGGCCCGTCTGGGAGAAGCGTACAGCAAAGATCCGGAAGCATTCGACGAGTATCTGGCCGCGCTGCATCTGCAACAGGCCCGGCGGTATGGACAAGAGGCTGCCGCCGATAGGCAGAAGGCTCGACAGGCCGGCGTCGAGTTGGATCTGCCAGGTATATACGCCCGGGAGGCGAGCAGGCCGTCCGACAGAGATTTGTCGCCCAGAGTCGGAAACCGCATAGAGGGCCAGACCCGCCCCTATGACTACGACGCCGCGCTGGTTGAAGGCAGCAGGAGAACGCGAGTCGTCCACCGCGTCTACCATCCCTATCCCCACGTATACCGGTATCCGTATTGGCGCGTGTACCATCACCCCTACTGGCGCGTCTATCCACCAAGGCACCCTGGCTACTATGTAGACTGGCACGTGGCCCCGGGCTTCTATCTTTCCTGGTCCCACCGCCTTTACCCGCGCCCGCCGGTAGTGTACCGGCGCGCGTACCGGCCCCACCCCCGAACCGGCTGGTACAGACGGCCGGCTCGACGCTACTGACGGTAGCCTGAGAGCGGCATACCGCGGGCGGCTCCGTCCGGGCATGCGGTCCATGCGGTCCCGTTGTGTCCGCATGGACACGATTCTCAGGGACCCGTTCCGGAGAATCGTTCGTGCGGTTTTCACCAGCTGGCCGATCGACGTAAGAACTGGGTGCCGCTTCTGCGTAGATCGGCGGAACCGCGTGGCCAGCCGCGCTTCGTCAGCGCTGATTCCTCCAGCACTCGGAATAGTTACCGTACTGCAACCTGCTCAGGAAAACCCCGGAGCAGGTTGCAGATAACACGGCATGACGGGTTTGACACGATCTCGTCGTGCCGTTACTCATTTTCGACCAGCTATCCTGGATCCAATCTTGTATCCATAGTATGGGCGGTATCAAGGTCAAACCGCCCCTGCCAGGTCTGCGTCTTGCAGTCAGGGCAGCACCATCGACTTGTCGGACGGACCTGTGTCCGGCCTTGTCCCTGGCGCCTGGACCACACTACGCACCTGGACCAGGAGTAAGTGCCTTGCCATACCACATCATCGCGCTTGCCGCGGCTGCCGTCGCGATCGTCGTATTGTGGATCCGGGAGGGTCGGCAGAAAGCCGAACTGCGGAGGCGCAACGAGGAGCTCGCGCACCAGGCCGAACAAATCCGCCACACGGCTGTTGCGCTGCAGCACAGGCTTGACCGCTCCCGTCAGATGATCGAGGGACAGTCAGGTCTGGTATGCCGCTGGCGGCCGGACACCACGCTGACTTTCGTGAATCAGCGGTTTTGCGCCTTCTACGCCAAACCGGCCGACGAACTCCTGGGCACCCGCTGGCTGGCACTCCTGCCGGAAGGTACCCGGGAGCATGTGGCCTCATCCTGTCGATCCTTGTTTGCCGCGCCCCGGCTTCACACTGTCGAACTCCAGACGATGTCCGCCGACGGCCATGTTTGCTGGCACAGATGGGTGCAATCGCCGTTGCTGGACGAGGCTGGCGAACTGCTGGAATGGCAATCCGTAGGCGGCGATATCACGGAGGAAAAGGAACGGGACCTGGAACGTGACATGCTGGCACAGGTGCTCACCCATAGCCAGATCGCAGCGGCGATCGTGGAGATCGTGGGCAAAGACCGGCAGATCATCTACCTCAACCCGCGCGCCCGGAACTGGCTGGACGGCTGTGACTGGGCGAACGCGGGCAGCCTTTTCGGCGTTTTACCCGGTCAGCCGGCGCCGATGGCCAAGGCGATGTGGCGCGCGGCCGAAGAGGGGCGCGCCTGGCAGGACGAGTTTCGTCTGACCACAGGGGGGCGATCTCGCTGGGTTTCGGCCTCGATCATGCCGGTCGGTGAGGCGGAAGAGTCGATGATGCGCCTGGCGCTGGTGCTCAGCGACGTGGATCAAATCCATCAGACCGCCAACGAGCTCCGCGAGATGAACCAGTGCCTGCTCAAGACCATGAACGAGTTGCGCCAGTCCCAGCAGGAAGCGATCCGGCAGGAGCATCTATGCCTGCTGGGACGGATGGCTGGTGGCATCGCACATGACTTCAACAACGCCTTGACCATCATCAAGGGCTATACGGATCTGCTGCTGCAGCCGGCGGCACTGGAGGACGCGGAGCAGGCTCGCGACAGGCTGGCAATGGTGCGCACAGCCGCGGAGGACGCAGCCCGTATAGTCGGGCGCATGCGAGAATTCCACCAGCACCGAGCCCCCCCGGGCCGTCTACAGCCGGTGCATCTGAACCATCTGGTAGAGACAGCCGTGGATCTGACCCGCCCCCTCTGTGAGGCTCGGACGCAGGCCTTGGGTAGCGGCATCGTCATCCATACGGATCTTGCCGATGTCCCCGCCATTGTGGGTCATGAGGGCGAATTGCGCGTAGCGCTCACCAATCTGATCACGAACGCCATCGAGGCGATCGAGGCGATCGAAGCCGATGGCGCCATCCGACTCAGGCTGCGGCAAGACGAAAACACCGTCGTTCTGGCAATCAGCGACGATGGATGCGGTATGACCCGCAAGCAGGTTCGACACTGCCTGGAAGCCTTCTACTCGACCAGGGGCGAAGCAGGAACCGGTCTCGGGCTTGCGGTGGTCAATGACGTGGTGGAGAGGCACAGCGGTTCCATCGACATTCACAGCGTGATCGGACAGGGCACCACCTTTCGGTTGATCTTCCCTCTCACCCGCCGGATGCCGGCTCACCCCGAGTCCATGGTACCCTCTGCAGCGCCCGGCACATCGCTGCGCATCCTGGTCGTCGATGACGAGCAAATGATCCGCCACGTGGTGGCGGAACTGCTACGTCAGGATGGCCATACCGTGAACGTGGCCGAATCCGGACTCCGCACCCTGGAACGCCTCGAGCAGGATACCTACGACCTGATCATCACGGATCAGGTCATGCCCGGCATCAATGGTCAGCAACTGACAGCTATGATCAAGGCTCGTAAGCCCGAGATCCCGGTGATCATGCTCACGGGCTTTGGCGACATGATGAAAGCCAAGGGCCAAATGCCCGCAGGAGTCCACGCCCTGTTGACCAAACCCGTGGACTCCCGCACGCTGAGTGAAGCGGTGGCGGCCGCCACCGCTTCACGATAGAGCCGCGCCGGAACCACAAGGTCCTCTCATCGCAGGCGTTGCCTGGCCTGGTTAGTATCCCCTTGCCGGGCCATGGCCATGGATGGCTTCCAGAGGATCCACCGTGGCGCACGAAGCAAGATGGACCTTGTTGACGCACCGAAACGCCGCCTGCGTTGAAAGGCCCGGTCTCATCTCCGTCATCCGGCCGTAGCCAGCGCCTCATCCAGGGCGGTGATGATATCGTCAGGATACTCCAGACCGATGGACAGCCGGATCAGATCCGGAGTCAGTCCGCTGGCCCGCTGCTGCTCCTCGGTGAGCTGGCTGTGTGAGGTGCTGGCCGGATGCAGAATCAGGCTCTTGGCGTCGCCCACATTGGCCAGGTGGGAGAACAGCTCTATCCGATCGATGAGCCGAACAGCGGCTTCGTACCCACCCTTGACACCGAACACGACCATACCGCCGAATCCGTTATGCAGGTAACGGCTGGCCAGCGCGTAGGACGGGTCATCCTTCAGCCCCGGGTATCGCACCCATGCCACCTGGGGATGAGCCGCCAGGTGCTCGGCGACCCGCTGGGCATTGGCGCAATGACGCGCCATGCGCACAGGCAGGGTCTCCAGTCCCTGCAGGAAAATCCAGGAGTTGTCCGGTGAGACGCACGCACCCAGGTTGCGCAGCGGCACCGTCCGCAGACGCAGGGCGAAGGCAAGCGGAGCCAGCGGTTCGGGAAGATCCGTGGCCCAGCGCAGGCCATGATAGTTGGCATCCGGCTCGCTGAACAGGGGATGGCGCCCGCCATTCCAGTCGAAACGTCCCGCGTCCGTCACGATGCCCCCGATGGCGGAACCGTGTCCGCCCATCCATTTCGTCAGCGAGTTGATCACGATGTCCGCTCCGTGCTCGATGGAGCGCAACAAGTATGGCGTGGTAAAGGTCCCGTCCACGATCAACGGCAGACCGTGATCATGCGCCACCCGGGCTACCGCTTGCACATCCGTAAAGTCCAGAACCGGGTTGCCGATCGTCTCGATGTACAGAGCGCGAGTCCGGGGCCCAATGGCACGCTCGAAACTGCCCGGGTCTTTCGCATCCACGAACTGAACCCGGATCCCCAATTTGGGCAGGATGGCCTCGAACTGGGTGTAGGTGCCGCCATACAGGTTGGTCGCGGAGACGATATCGTCCCCGGCCTCGGCCAGCGTCACGACCGTGCTGAATATGGCCGAGGTTCCCGACGAGAAAGCCACCGACGCCGCGCCCCCCTCCAGTTGCGCTACCCGCTGCTCCAGGACATCGGTGGTGGGGTTCATCAAACGCGTGTAGATGTTGCCCAGCTCCTTCAACGCGAACAGGTTCGCCGCGTGTTCGGTATTCTTGAACAAATAGGACGTGGTCCGGTATACCGGCACACCACGCGACTGCGTGGCGTCCACCGACTGCCCCGCATGGAGGGCAAGCGTGTCGAAATGGTACGCTTCTGGCGACATATTCCGCTCTCTTTCCCGGCGCATTACGCGGATGGGTTTATTGGAAAAGCTCGGTGCTGAGGTAGCGTTCACCGGCATCCGGCAACACTACGCAGATGAGTTTACTGCGGTTATCATGCCGTTCGGCCAGACGGCAGGCCACGGCCGCTGCCGCTCCACTGGAAATACCGCAGGTGATCCCTTCCTCACGGTGAAGGCGACGGGCATATTCCAGCGCCTCGTCATTCGACACCGTGGCGATCTCATCGACCAGACTGAGGTCCAGGATGTGCGGCTTGAACCCGGCGCCGATGCCCTGGATTTTATGCGGCCCCGGCACCGGCTCCTGGCCGTTGCGCAGGGCCGTGAGCACGGGTGAATGTACCGGCTCCACGGCTACGGTGTGAATAGGCTTGTTCCGCTCCTCCTTGATGTAGCGACTGGTACCGGTAATGGTACCGCCCGTACCGACACCAGCCACCAGTACATCCACCCTGCCGTCCGTGTCGTTCCAGATCTCCGGACCCGTGGTGCGAAAATGCACATCCACGTTGGCCGGATTGTTGAACTGCTGAGGCAGGTAATACCGGTCCGGATCCGAGGCGCGGATCTCTTCGGCCCTGTCGATGGCACCTTTCATGCCCCGCGATCCATCCGTCAGCTCCAGCTGCGCCCCGAACGCCGCCAGCATCTTGCGTCGTTCGACCGACATGGTCTCCGGCATGGTCAGCAGCAGCGGGTAACCGCGCGCGGCGCAGACGAACGCCAACGCGATACCGGTGTTGCCACTGGTGGGTTCGATCACCGTCACATCATCGCTTCCCGGTGTCAGTGCTCCATCCCGTTCCGCCGCGTGGATCATCGCCGCACCGATGCGGCACTTCACGGAGTAGGCGGGATTACGACCTTCAATCTTGGCAACTACGGTGGCGCCACTGCCCTGGGAAATCCTGTTCAGACGCACCAGCGGAGTATTGCCTATGCTCTCACTGTTGTCGTCGTAAATTCTTGCCATGCGCGCTACTCCTCGATCATATAGGCATATAGGTCGCGTGATCCGCACCGTGCGGGATCTGCGTAATAGGGCCGGACCAACCAGGCTGGACCGCATGGATGCCTGCCATGCGGCATGACCCTCATAAATATTGTAGTCCGCTGCCTGATGCTCCTTGGTCCGCTGCCGGTCCGCCAACTGCTCCAGCGTGAGTCCGGACAACACTTCGTCCACCGCCGCCGCGACGTCACACCACACGTCGCGGACGGCGCACTGGCGGGAACGTGGGCAGGAACCGGCATCTTTCACGCAGGCCACCGGAGCATGGTCCCCCTCGAGTGCAGCAACCACATCCTGCGCGGAGATCACAGCCGGTCCACGAGCCAGCTCATATCCGCCGCCAGGGCCGCGCACAGCGCGGACCAGTCCGGCCGCGCGCAGATCAATCATCAACTGATGGATATACTTGGCCGATATACCCTGTTGCGCCGCAACGGCGGTGACGGGCACCGGTCCACGCCCGTAATGGGCGACCAGCGCAAGCATCACGCGCAGTCCATACCGGCCTCTTGTCGATATTCTCATTCTCTTATCGGGTGTTCCCGCCAGGCGACCGGTAAACCGGCCGCCGCGAGGCACGTGGACAGGTTCAAAAGCGTCTGATGGATATACTTCTTATTGTCCATTGAATTACTAATATATAAACCAGCCGGGATCTCTGTCAAGCAACCCCCCGGCCTGTGGCCAGACTGCGCCTCAGAGAAACGCAGCGGTGTTGTATCTCACAAGCACCCACCCCGATCCACGGCCGCGGGCCCGGCCGTCGCTATCGCGGCGAGAAACTGGCGCGCGGCGGCGCTATCCCGAGCCGGCTCAGTGGGTCAGAGCCCAGACCACGATGTTGGTGCCCATCTCCAGAGCGGCGCGGCGCACGTCCGGAGGGTTGCCATGCACCTGCTCATCCTCCCAACCGTTTCCCAGATCCGTCTCATAGGTGTACAGTACGATCAGCCGTTCGTCAGCGAAAATCCCGAGGGCCTGCGGCGGCTTGCCGTCATGTTCGTGAATCTTGGGCAGGCCGTTGGGAAAGCTGAAATGGCAATGGAAGATACCGTGATCCGGTGGCAGCTCCACCAATTCCTTGTCCGGAAACACCCTGGCCATCTCGCGCCGGAAGCTCTCGTCCATCCCGTAGTTGTCATCAGCATGCAGAAAACCGCCACTTTCCAGATAATGACGCAACCGGGCCGCTTCTTCTGGAGTGAAGGACACGTTGCCGTGTCCGGTCATCCATAAAAAGGGGTACGAGAATAGGGCCCGGTCCATGATCTCCACCCGGGCTTCCTGCGCGGCCACTGCGATGTCGGTGTGCTCGCCGATGAAGGCCAGCAGGTTGGGCAAAGCCGATGGAGACGCGTACCAGTCGCCGCCGCCACCATACTTCAGCCGGGCGATGGTGAACAAAGCACTGTCGTTCATCGCCTGGCCGCGGACGGCCAGGCCACTAGCCAGCAGAGCCAGGAAGATCATACTGCGTAGGCGGAAGCGCATCACAAGACCTCTCTTGATGTAATACCTGCACAACCAGCACAACTATGGCTGTTGGCGCACCGTCTCCTGCTATTCCCGCGACAGCGACTCCAGCTTCTGCCGCACCCATTCCTGCATACCGTCGCGATCGCGGCCGTCCATATGGCGTCTATCTGCCCCCGGCCTGTCATACCCGCGCCTGCAGACGTTGGTAGCCGGGCGTCCGTGAGCCGGGTCATCTCCGGATGCTTCACCGCCTCCAGGAAGGGCCTGCCGGACCGGGTAATCTACTCGCAGCTAAGGACGAACAGCAACGGCAGGCGTTCCGGAAGCAGGGTTATGGTGCCGACTGACGGATCGAGACTCCCGCAGACAATGGGGTATGTCGTATATTACTCGACTGCTGCCGCAGGCCTGAGACGGACACGGCGGCCACACAGATTACGGCCTCCTGGGAACCGTCGGCATCCAAGCCGCCTGTATTGACCTGGGCACCGTCGGCTGCGGTGTACCGAAGGACGCCAGCTGCCTGCAGAGCCTGCATAGGAGCTGATCAGCGCAACCGTGGCGCGGCTCCAGACGGCGATCCCGATGATCCGCTGCACGGTGCCCCAGACAACCCATACCGGAGTTCAATGCCATGTCCAACCATGACTACACCGTTCGTGCCCTGCGTTGCGACCACCAGTCGAACGACGAGGAGATCTATCAGACGCTGAAGCGCGTCACTGAGCCCTTGCACGGCTCCTGGAGTCGACTGGAACGCGCCCGCAAGGTCGTGCTCAAATTCAACATGATGTTTCCCACGGAGCGCATCAAGTATCATGCCGGTCGGCGGCAGGAACTGGTGGACGATGCCGTAGCGCGAGCGGTGCTGCGCCTGCTGCGCGAGCGTACTCGCGCCGAGTTGTTCGCCACCGATACGTTCAGCCGCGGCGGAGGCGATTACCGCACGCCCGACGATTTCAACTTCCGGCCGTTGCTGGACGAATTCGGCGTCACCTACGACGACTCCAACATGGCCCCGTTCGCAACGTACGAGGTACCCGGGGGCGGCTGCATGTTCGACCGCTACACGCTGAGTGCCGTGTTTCAAGATGCCGACGAGGTGGTCTCCGTGGCCAAGATGAAAAATCATCTGTTCATGGGCGTAACCCTGACCACCAAGAATCTGTTCGGTCTGCCGCCGATGAAGCCACCGGAAGGCCGTACGCGCACCTATTACCATCACCTGATCCGCCTTTCCTACGTACTGCCGGATCTGGCGCTGATCACGCGGCCATGCCTCAATATCATCGACGGTCTGACGGCACAGCGCGGCCGCGAGTGGGGCGGTGAGGGGCGCATCTGCGATACCCTGATGGCCGGCGACCACCCCATTGCCACGGATGCCTGCGGTGCCCACCTGATGGGCCACGATCCGGCCGCCGACTGGCCGACACCGCCGTTCCGCCGCGATCGCAACCACCTGCTCATCGCCGCCCAGCGCGGTTTCGGCACGGTGAATCTGCACGAGATCGACTTCCAGAGCGAGGTGGAACCGCCGCTGGCGCCGGACTTCGATGCCGATGCCATGGATGCACCGGAGACGGTGACCAGTTGGCGGCTGTCGGCGTGCGAGCAGGGGCTGTACTACCGCGATCACCAGCAGGAGCTGATCGAGCGGTTCGGCGGCCAGTTCATCTACCTGCAGGACGGCGAGGTGGTCTGGCACGGGGAGGATCCCAGCCGGCTGGACAGCCGCCGCGTACTCAGCGGAGACAAGAAGGATCGCGCCCTGTGGCTCAAGCTGGTGGATCCGGACGAACGCGAGGGTGAACGCTTCGAAGTCTACGAAGAGTGCATGCGCCTGGCGGGATGGACAGGCAGCGCCTGAGCGCTGGCGCAGGATGAACGTCAGACTGCCGGGAGTGGCAGCGTTCGGGTCCATGGCCCACTCCAGGTAGCGCAAGACCCGGCCGTCCCCGTCGTGGCCGCCATGACTCGTCGACGGGTGGAATGTCTCGCGGATGCAATCCGGCACGAACAGAGCCACTTCGCCCCACGCGCAGTGTACCCGGCCGTCGCCATGGCCTGCGCCAGTTCGTCCTCCGTGGTCAGGTGGGCGGTGGCATCGTGGAGGAACACCGCGTCGAATACACTCCAGGGCTCATCGAGTCCGGGAGTACGGCTTTTCGGCCTTGTCGATGCAGGCAACCGCCTGGATCGCGGCGCGGAGATTGCGCACGGTAAGCGGATCGTCAGCCGCATAGTTGCGCATGCGGCAGCCCAGCAGGCTGACGGTCAGCGGCTCGGTGCCCTGCACCAGCACGAAATCTTGCGACTGCCCGACCGTGGTCAGCGCCCCGTTGGCGCCCGAAAAGCACTCGACGTTACTCACGGCCGTGTGGCCCCGGCCTTCGACGATCAACGGATGGATGTCCTCCAGCGCCCCACCGGCGTTGGCGATGATCGATCCCTGAGCGATCTGCCAGTTGCGGTTGAAGTCACCGTCCCCCAGCTTGTGGATGCCGACGCAGACACAGTCCAGATTGAAGTTGGTGAGCTGGCCGTAGGTGGCCGGTCCCAGAAAGATGCCACCCCACGTGCCAAAGGTGAACACATCGAGCAACTGGGCATTGTCGGTGTGATCGATGCTGTAGCAGAAGGTCTTGCGGGCCATCACCGCATCGACAACGCTGCGCCCGTGTCCGCCGTCGACGAAGCGGCGGTTGGCCGGGTTGACGTGGCAGTGGAGGATGCGGGGAATGTCGTAGCAGTAGTCGATGCGGATGAAGGTGCCACTGAGCGGGTACCCGTAACAGTGCTCGATGAGAATCTGTTCGCAGATCCTGCCCGGCGACGCCTGGAAGTCCATGGCCAGGTATTCGCCGTAGAAGGTCAGACACGACAGGGTCACGCCCTGGGCGCCGTGCTCGCGAGACACCTGGATCGTCGGAGGGTACTCGATGATGCGTCCGGCATCGTGGGCCGTCTGCCGCGGGTACCAGAATTGGAGGCCGCGCACCTGCGTGGCGTTCTCGACCGTCAGCAGCGGTCTGGTCTTGTCCTCGACCGCCAGGACGCTGCCCACCGGGTGAGGTGCATCGGGATGGCGCGTGCCGCGCCCGACCGGACCATGGACTCCGACCAGCGAGACATTCGACTTCAGCAACAGACCGCCCGATACCGGGTACGGCAACTCGGACGGCTCGACAAACAGCGCTGCCCCGCGCGGCGACGCCCAGTCGATCGCCATCTGCAAAGCGCGGGTATTCTCTGTCGCAGTATTGCCAGGCATCACATCGAATTCCTGGATACTTCGATTCATGTCCAGGGCCTCCCTGGATCTCTTTGACGAATCTCCACCCGTTTTCCGGCGGGTTCGACGATCTCATAGGGTTCGTTCATCTCACAGGTCCAGATAGCACAGGGTTTCACTGTAGCGCGGATCTTTTTCGTATTCAATTCGACTGGTGCAACATCGGGTGCAGACGGACACCGAGGTCGATGCCCCGCGAGGGAGCCGGCGGCGCAAGGCGCGGGTCGCAAAATGAACTTCGACAGTCTTTCGGGAAGATGCGATACCATCATCAACAATCAAGCGCAAGCTCCTCGTAATGCCCCTCGTACCGCCAAAGCCCCAGCATGGTGAGGAACACCACAGCATAAACGACAAAGGGAATGTCGCTCGTCATAATTCGGCTGGAGATCTTCTGCCGGAGGTTCCTGGAGCCTGAAGTGGTTTCGTTCATGGCATCAGCGTGGACATGGGTTTGGAGGGCGGACGAACCCCACCGCCGGGCCGAATCGATGGACGAATGTTGGAGACTCAGAAAAAACAAGGACCTGCGCCGGCATAACGGGTCACGCAGGTCCTTGTTTTTTTGGTGCCGAAGGGGGGGCTCGAACCCCCACGAGGTGTAACCCTCACTGGATTTTGAGTCCAGCGCGTCTACCAATTCCGCCACTTCGGCCCGGGAAGCCATGGCCACCGGAACCGCGCCCCCGGGCAACCGGGGACGGGCTCTGTACGACGGCCTGGTAATTTAAGCAGCCTGAATCAACGTGTAAAGCCTGCCTCCTCGCGGACGCTCTCGGCGCGAGGACGTCCCAGGATCTCCGAATATACTATGGCATCACGAGCCTTGTGCGGATCCAGCTTCCAACGGCCGACGATCAACTCTCCTGATCGCGCCTTCCGGGATGTCCGTTGTTGCTCGGCCCGCGCCCGGATGAGGTCGGCTACGCTTTGTCTGGACTTCTCCGCGGCAGGTTGCGCGCGTTTTGCCGCTTGCAGCGCCCTGCGCTCCTCCTGCAGTGCCCGACGTTCCGCAGCCAGGGCTTCACGCTCGGCCTGCAGGTTCTGCAGGTCCTGCAGATCCTGCACGTCGATGCGCTGAGGCAGTTGCAGTTCGAACGGCCAGCCGGACTCCTGTTCATCCGTTTCCTGTGATCCACCGGCAGGTTGCGGCGTTACGGGACGCTCGCGGCGCTGGGGACGCGGAGCCGGTGGCGACCGGTGCGAAGGCCGGGAAGGCACGGGTTCAACCTCCTCCAGAGGTGGTCTGGTCTCCGTGTTCGATGCCTGTTGCTGCGGGGTCTGCTGTCCCTCCCGCTGCCGGCGTTCGGCCTGCTCCTGCTGGCGTCTGCGCCGCTTGCGTTGTTCCAGCAGCGCAGAGCCCACGCTGAACAGGATGAACACCAGAAATAACAGTTGTTCCACGCGATACGCTCCTAGACGTCGTGAATCTGATCCTTGCCATCCTGCCCGGAATCCGAGATGGACGTACGCATGTCCGTGTCCGCCTGGATGTTGCGCATACGGTAATAATCCATGACTCCCAGATTACCGTTGCGGAAGGACTCGGCCATGGCCTTGGGCACCTGGGCTTCGGCCTCTCTGACCTTGGCGCTCATCTCCTGGACCCGGGCCTTCATCTCCTGTTCGCGTGCCTGGGCCATCGCCCGCCGTTCTTCCGCTTTGGCCCGGGCTACCTTGAGATCCGCCTCGGCCTGATCCGCCTGCAGTTTGGCCCCGATGTTCTCCCCGACGTCCACGTCGGCAATGTCGATGGACAGAATCTCGTAGGCGGTACCGGAGTCCAGGCCCTTGCCCAGTACGGTCTTGGATATGCTGTCCGGATTTTCCAGGACTTCCTTGTGCGTGCCCGCCGAGCCGATGGTGGTCACGATACCTTCACCCACGCGGGCGATGATGGTCTCCTCTCCGGCGCCGCCGACCAGGCGGTCTATGTTGGCGCGCACGGTAACCCGCGCCGTGGCCTTGACCTGGATACCATCTTTGGCTACCGCGGCAATGACCGGCGTGTTGATGACCTTGGGGTTGACGCTGACTTTAACCGCCTGCAGCACGTCGCGCCCGGCCAGGTCTATGGCGGTAGCGCGCTCGAAAGTCAGCGGAATGTTGGCCTTGTCCGCGGAAATCAGTGCCAGAATCACGGCGTTGACATTGCCACCGGCCAGATAGTGCGCCTCCATCCTGTCCTGACGCACGTCCAGTCCCGCTTTGGTGGCGCTGATCTTGGGACGGATGATCTCGCGCGGCGGCACCTTCCGCAGCCGCATACCGACCAGATCCCTGAAGATGGCCACGCGGACTCCGGCAAAATACGCACTAATCCACAGGCCTAACGGGATGAAATACATGAACAGCGACAGGAACACGATGATGACGAACAGTATGAAGACCATAAACATCACGTTGCCAGGTGCCATGGTTCACTCCTTAGCCGATGGTGCCAGTTGATCCTGCCGTGACGGTATCTTCTTGGAACGCCATGTCTGTGCGTCTGTGTTGGGTCCGGTACTGTCAACCCTTATCCCCTGCGTATCCCTGCGGCAGGCGTTCCGGCGGCACGCAGGACTAGCGGTGGTGACCCCCGGCAGCGCCGCTTACCGCCTGGACCACCACTCTGCTGCCCTCGACACGCAGCACCTCCACCCGGGTACCACGTTGAACATAACCGCCCTCGCTGACCACATCAACTGTGTGCGCCTGAATCCGCGCGCGCCCCGACGGACGCAGATCGCACAGCGCTTCGCCCTGCTGTCCCACCAACGCCTCCAGGCCGGGGTCCGAAGACGCGTAGCCCTGGTCCCTGCTGGTAGCGCTGCGTAGCACCAGACGCGACCAGGCTCGCGTGTGGACGACAGTACCGATCAGCCCGATGGTGCCCACCAGTCCCAGACCAGCGATGCCGGCCGCAGGCCAGAATCCCAGAGTCAGGTATGCGTACGTCACCCCGCCGAATACGGTGACAACCCCCACCACCCCGAGGATGTTGATGCCCGGGATGACGAAGATCTCGAGAAGTATCAGCACGAAGCCCAGAACCAGCAGCCCGACAGAGTATATCCACGCTGCGAGCATCGCTCAGACTGCCTTGACCAGTATGCGACTGCCACGCGCCTCGACAACCTCGATGGGGGTCTGTGCCGCAATAAACTCTCCCTCGGCGATGACATCCAGCCTCTTGCCGCCTATCAGCGCCACGCCCGAGGGGCGCAGGTAACTCAGGGCGATACCGCGCTGGCCGCGTAGATCAGCGTCGTGCTCCGTGGACGAGGATACATATCCGTCCGCAGCAGTGGTACGGCTTTGCAGTATGAGCCGGTTGAAGGCCGGTACGCGCGGTAGTGCGCGTAAGAAAATCAGCGACATGACGAAGGCTGAGATCATGGAAGCCGCCAGGCGCCCCACCACAGCCACGATCTGTTCGATGGTCCACAGTTCGAATGTTCCCAGCTGGGTGATGACCAGACTTGCCAGCATGAGCAGGATGCCGGCCAGGCCGATGATCCCGAATCCTGGGATAGCGATGATCTCCACCAGCAACAGCGCCAGCCCGAAGACGAACAACGCCAGCTCCTGCCATTGGGCCAGCCGGACCACCAGATGGCTGCCGAAGAACAGGGCCAGCGCCACCAGCGCCAGCGTGCCGCCCAACCCCCATCCGGGTGTCCGCACCTCGGTAATCAGCCCGAACATGGCCACGGCCAGCAACAGTGAGGAGACGATGGGATGGGTGAGAAACCGCAGCACATGCTCCGCCCAGTTCATGCGCATCTCGACGATTTCCGCATCTTCCAGGTCATAGATGCGCAACAGCTCGTACAGCGTTTCCGCGCTTTCGTCCGCCATTCGAAAGCGCAGCGCCTGCTCCGTGGTCAGGGTGGCTGGGCGGCCGGCTTCCTCGCTCAGGGCCGGAATGTCGATCCGTTCGTCCACCATGGCCTCCGCCACCTTGACATCTCTGCCGGTGCGTTCCGCCGTGGCTCGCATCTCTGCCCGCATGTAGGACGTCACCTTGTCGGCGCCCCGCTGTCCCTCCATGTCCACGGGCGTGGCGGCCCCCATGGTGGCGGCCCGGGCCATGACGATCTGGTCGCATGCCAGAGAAATGAGCGCGCCGGCGGAAATGGCGCGCTTGTTGATGAAGGCGATGGTCAGGGCTTCCGCGTCCAGAATGGCATCACGGATTACCGTAGCTGCGTCCACGCGCCCGCCGAAGGTGTCGATCTCGAAGACGATCGCTGCCGCACCGGCTGCGTCCGCATCCTGCACTGCCCGCTCGACGAAGGCAGCTATGCCGGGATCGATCATCCCCTCGAGTTTGAGGTCCACGTGGTGCACCAGCGGGGTGGCGACACCACCAGCAGGCAGCCAGAGCGACACTGCCAGCATCAGGCACAATATTCGGGCCATAAGTGAACGAATCTCCGCGTATGGGACCACCTGCTGCAACCCTCGTAAACACTACTATACTTATTTAGTCCAACCGTTGTCAATGTGCAAACGCAATACAGGCATCCGCCGGGCATCAGGAACGGGTTGAGTGCGCCTGTACCCGGCCGAACCCCTGCGGACGGACAACATCGCCGTAATAGACACTACTTGACACTGAGCAACCAAGCAAGGATCTTCATGGCGAACCGCAGCCGCCAGTACGCCTGCCGAGCGTCCTTCATCGTGTGTCAAGCAACCGGTCCCGTGAACCAAAAATACGCAGCAAACCCGCAGACCGCCGAGCTGTGCGATCAACTGCACCGCTGCATGCGCCGCGACCAGCGGCGCCTGGAGGCGCGTCTGCGTCAGGTTCAGCGGAGCCGTATTCCCGATACGCGCGCACTGCGCCGGATCCGCCAACAGATCCAGCAATCCATCCGTTTGCGGGAAGATCGCCGCCGCCGGGCGCCGCGCCTCACCTACCCTGAAGAGCTTCCCATCACAGCGCGCAAGGATGACATCGTCAGCGCCTTGCAGGCCCATCCGGTGATCATCGTGGCCGGCGACACCGGCTCCGGCAAGACGACTCAGCTTCCCAAGATGTGCCTGGAAGCGGGTCGCGGCGTCGACGCCATGATCGGATGCACGCAGCCGCGGCGAGTAGCGGCGCTGTCCATCTCATCCCGCATCGCCGAGGAACTGGGGGTCGCCTGGGGACGGGAGGTGGGCTGCAAGATCCGGTTCACGGACAAGACGTCGGAGCAGACGTATATCAAGCTGGTCACAGACGGCATGCTGCTGGCCGAGCTTCAGGGCGACCGCCACCTGGACGAGTACGATACCATCATCATCGACGAAGCCCACGAGCGTAGTCTCAACGTGGATTACCTGCTCGGTTACCTCAAAGTGCTGCAGCGGCGGCGCCCGGACCTGAAAATCATCGTCACCTCCGCCACCATAGACACGGAAGCGTTCTCGGCAGCCTTTGACAACGCTCCGGTGATCCAGGTCTCCGGGCGCATGTACCCGGTCGAAGCGCGGTACTGGCCCGTTGAGGAACTGCTCGGTGACAGCGACGATATCACGTATATCGACGCCGCGGTGGAGGCGGTAGCCCGGATCTACGCGGAGTTCCCGCGCGGTGGCGACACCCTGGTCTTCATGCCCACCGAGGGCGACATCCGCGAAACCTGCGAACTGTTGGAAGGCCGGGGTTATCGCGGCACGGAGATCCTGCCGTTGTTCGGACGGCTGAGCCGGAGCGCGCAGCAGCGCGTCTTCAACACGTCCAGGCAACGCCGCATCGTGGTGGCCACCAACGTGGCGGAAACCTCGCTGACCATCCCCAACATCCGCTTTGTGGTGGATACCGGGTTGGCGCGCATCAGTCGCTTCAATCCGCGCACGCGCACACAGCGGCTGCCCATCGAGCCCGTGTCGCGCAGTTCCGCCGACCAACGCCTGGGACGCTGCGGCCGGGTCGCTGACGGCATCTGCATCCGCCTCTTCAGCGAAAGAGACTACCAGTCCCGGCCGCGCTATACGGAGCCGGAAATCAAACGCGCCGACCTGGCGGACGTCATCCTGCACATGAGCGCCCACCAGCTGGGCGCCATCGAGCGCTTCCCGTTCATCGATCCCCCCACCCCGCAAGCCATCCGCGGCGGGTACCAGTTGCTGCAGGAGCTCAACGCCCTGGATGAACAGCGGCGGCTGACGCCTCTGGGCCGGGAGATGGCGCGGCTGCCCATCGCACCCACGGATGCCCGCATGCTCCTGCAGGCGCGGACGGAAGGCGCCCTGAGCGAGGTGCTGGTCATCGCCGCCGCGCTGGGCATCCAGGATCCACGCGAGCGCCCCCTGGAGCAGCAGGCTGAAGCAGATCAGATGCACCGGCAGTTCGTCGACGCGCGTTCGGACTTCATCACGCTGCTCAATATCTGGAATACATATCACGGCAGGCTGGACGAACAGCGCACGCAAGGCAAGATGCGGCGGTTTTGCCGGGCTCATTTCCTGTCGTATGTCCGCATGCGCGAGTGGGGTGACATCCACCGTCAACTGGAAGGCATCCTGCAGGAGTCCGGCCACTTCGAGCTTGATCCCGAACCCGCTGGCTACCACGCCATTCATCGTGCCGTGCTCAGCGGTCTGTTGAGCAACATCGCCCGCAGGAAGGAAGGCAATGTGTACCAGGCGGCTCGGGACCGCGAAGTCATGATCTTCCCCGGTTCCGGGCTGTTCCAGCGGCGGCGCCCGTTCCGCGACAACCCGGACAAGGCGGCCGACGCGGCTTCACCGGAGGCAGGCAACGGCACGCCGGAGTGGATCATGGCGGCCGAGATCGTCGAAACCTCCCGCCTGTTCGCCCGCACGGTGGCCGCTGTGGATCCTGCCTGGCTGGCCGACCTGGGAGACCACCTCTGCCGCAGGTCCTACAAGGAACCGTACTGGCAGGCCCGTTCCGGCCGGGTCCTGGTGCAGGAGACGCTGACGCTGTATGGTCTGGCGATCCTTACACGCCGCATTCCGTATCGGCGCATCGCGCCCGCGGAAGCCACGGAGATCTTTATCCGTGAAGCCTTGATCCCGGGCCAGTTCCATACGCCCCACGGCTTCCTGAAGCACAACGTGCGGCTGCTGGAAAAGATGGAAACCTGGCAGACGCGTGTCTCCCGGTACAGCGGCATCGATCTCCAGGAGGCGGCCGCGGACTTCTATCGCCAGCGGCTGCAGGACATCAGTTCAGTGCACGATCTCAACAAGCTGATGCGTAAGGCGCGGCCCCAGGATCCAAATTTCCTTTATATGGCGGAGGCGGATTTGCTGGGTGCCGCGGAGACCGGTTTTCAGGCCCACGCCTTTCCGGATGAGCTGGACCTGAACGGCGACGCATTGCCGCTCCAGTACGCGTACCGTCCTGGCACGGAGACCGATGGAGTTACGGTGCGCATGCCGTACACCCTGGCGCAAGCCATCGACCCCAAAGTGCTGGAGTGGCTGGTGCCCGGCCTGCTGGAGGAAAAGATCACCGCACTGCTGCGCTCCTTGCCCAAAGCCAAGCGCAAACTGCTCATTCCGATTCCGGAGAAAGCCCAGGCCATCGCTGCCGACCTGCGGCCCACGCACGGCGCCCTGCTGGAGTCCTTGCAGGCCTATCTGCACGAGCATTACCGCGTCGACGTGCGCCATGACGACTGGCAGCCGGAGCAGTTGCCCGAGCACCTGCGCATGCGCGTGGAGGTCCAGGGCACGGACGACAGCACCATCGCCGCCGGGCGGGACTTGCAGGAACTGCGCCGTCAACTGGACCAGCACGATACGGATAGCCGCCAGGAGGCCTGGGAAAGGGCGGTGCGCCGTTTTGAAAAGGACGGCCTGACGGCTTGGACCTGGGGCGATCAACCGGTGCGCGTCCAGGTAGGCGAGCTGTCCGGAGTGCCGTTTTTCGGCTATCCGGGCCTGGAACCCAGCGGTCCGGCAGTACGTCTGCGGCTGTTCCAGACCGAACTCGAGGCGCGGCTCGCCAGTCGTCAGGGGTTATTGCGGTTGTTCGATCTGGTCCTGAAGGATGAACTCAAATGGCTGAAGCGCGAGTTGCGCACCGTGGACCAGTTCAAACTGCTGGCAAGCAATCTCTTCAACACGGACGAACTGCGCGCCGAAGCGTTCAGGCACCTGCAGGAGCATCTTTTCCTGCGCCATCCCCTGCATCCGCTGGAACAGGCCGCCTTCGAGCGAAGCGTCGAACAGGCGCGCCAGGACATGAGGCAGCTTGCACCGCAATTTGTCGCAACCCTCGGCCACATCCTGGAAGCCCGTCATCAGCTTACTGTCGTGCAGCGGCCGTACCCCGGGCTGGAACAGGATCTGGAGCGGCTGGCGCCGCGCGAATTCCTGCGTATAACACCCTATGTTCAACTGGCGAATCTAGTGCGGTATCTACAGGCTGCCCTGCGGCGCGCCGAACGCTTCCGCTACCACGCCGGCAAGGATCCGCAGCTGGCCGCCCGCGTGCGCCCCTACCAGGACCGGTTGGACCAACTGCTGCACGGTGAGTTGGTGCCGTACTCCGTGCGCACCCAGGCTATCCAGACCTATCGGTGGATGGTGGAGGAATACCGGGTGTCCGTCTTCGCTCAGGAGCTGGGAACGGCACAGGCGGTGTCACCCAAACGCCTGGACCGGCAGCTGGCCGAGATCGATGCCCTGGTGTGACCGCTTGTCGGTTCCAGCCGTGCAGCCCATCCCGTGCGACAGCCCGCTTGGTCGATCGCGTCTGCGTCGAGCTTGCTCTGCCGGGGCTGGCTGATTTGATTGTGACAGAAACCGTGTTGGCGCAGCGCACACCCCTGCAACGGGTTGATCACAGCAGACACGGGCTGGCCCGTGCCCCTATCCGGTTCGCCAGGGACAAAACAGGACGGCCGAATGGGCTCTCTTGATATCATAGCAATGGTCGCGGCCCTGATGCTGATGTTTGCCGCAGTGGTCGCCAAAGTGCTTTCGGCGCAGTTTCTGGGGAACACCAGACGGAAGATCGCCCGGATATCGCATGACAGGCAGCAGGTATTGAGCCGTCTGAAAATGGCTCAGAACCAGAGGCAGGTGGTGGAGCACAACAAAGCCTCCCTGCAGACCAAAAGAAACAAGCTGCTCAAGCGCATGAACCACCTGAAGCGGGAACTGGGCGCCATGGCCAAGGAAGAGGAAGCCCGGCGGCAGCGTGCTGAGATGCGGAAAGTAGAAAGCTGACAGTTGAACGAG